>DASPJN010000046.1:0-64835 GCA_035628595.1 Chryseosolibacter sp. | reverse complement strand
GGCAGTGATAATAATGAGTTCGTCCTTTTTGTCGGAGCCTTCCAGAAAACCGAGCACGTTTTCGGTCTTTAGTGTGCTGATGTCCATCTTCGTTTGGAATGCAACGTTACCCGCCTTCACTTTTTTTAGATTGGTTTTCTTTGCGTCAGCCTGAACTAATTTCTGAAGTTTGTCGACGGTTGTGCTCAGAATTTTTTCGGCAACTACAGGAGCGATAAAAAACACGGGAGCTTTTGCAGATGCCTGTGGCTTTTCTACCGAGAGACGGCCACCACTGAGATAACTCTTAAACTGGCCGGCAAGCGCTTTAAATTCCGCTGCAACTGGATTAAACAACATCACTACTTTTGCTCCTTTTTCGCGCGCCATCTCCATTGGACCACGGAAATTGTCATCGCTGTTAAGCAAAATAATGGCAGCTTTTCCGGTAACATCTACCTGAGCAAACTCATCTGCAGAACCCTTTCCTACAAAAACTGCCGGTACTGTGTGTTCGCCATTCGATTCACTCGAACCGTAGTAAATGACATCCTCAAAGTTTTTGTACTCCGCGTTTCCGGCCTTTACATAAACGTTGGCTGGAACACTGGTATACAGCTCGACGGTCTGATAGTAGCCGTCGTTGACAGGCCCTATTAATCCAAGCTGCTCAAAATGCGCTTTTACAAATGCCGCCGCCATTTTTTGGCCGCGTTTCCCCGTTTCCCTGCCTTCAAGTGCATCAGAAGCGAGGATAGTCAGGTTGTCTTCCAAATCGGCGGGCGTGATCATGCTGCCATATTGCTGTGCAACCGGGTCCTGTCCGAACGCGGTGAAACAGCTAGCAATGGCCAATCCCAACACCGTAAGTCGTAATCTCATGGTCTACAAGTTTAGGTTAAGAAGCCCAAAACTAGGGCAGTTTATCGGAAAACCATAAACGCGTCATTTTTTTTAGGGAGCGGTAAAACAAACAAACGTTCCGGTGCTTTCTCCTGTTAATTGTGTAGTTCTCTCAGTACCTTTGCGGCACTCTTTACATCGAACATCACTGGAAATCACGCATTCAATGAAGATAAACTCGAATTATTCCGAAAAATTTGAATCCCGCCATATTGGCCCGGACCTGAAACAAACGCAGGAAATGTTGAAAACGATTGGGGTTAGCTCGGTCGATGAGTTGATAGAACAGACGATCCCATCTTCAATACGATTAAAAAAAGCGCTCAATCTGCCGGTGGCACAATCGGAGTTCGAGTTTCTTAGGAATTTTAAAACCCTCGCGACCAAGAACAAAGTTTTCAAGTCTTTTATCGGAACAGGATATTATAATACGATTACGCCCGGTGTAATACTTCGGAATATTCTCGAAAATCCAGGTTGGTACACTGCTTACACTCCCTACCAGGCTGAAATTGCTCAGGGAAGACTTGAGGCTTTGATTAACTATCAAACGATGATCATCGATCTGACTGGAATGCAGATCGCGAATGCCTCATTACTGGACGAAGCAACCGCTGCGGCAGAAGCGATGCACCTGATGCATGCTTCAAAAAAAACATCGAAAAAATCAGCGCATAAATTCTTTGTTGATCAGAATACATTTCCGCAAACAATCGATGTATTGAAACTCCGCGCGACACCGATTGGTGTTGAACTTGTTGTTGGCGATATCAGTAAGCTCGATGTCAGTGACCCTTCGTTGTTTGCTGTTTTTGTTCAGAACCCTGATAATAATGGATCTGTAAAAGATCATACGTCATTTATCCAGTCAGCCCACGAAAAGGATGTGTTTGTGGTGATGGCAGCAGACCTGATGAGCTTGTTGCTGGTGAAGTCGCCTGGTGAAATGGGTGCTGATGTTGTTGTTGGTTCTTCTCAACGTTTTGGCGTACCAATGGGATTTGGGGGTCCGCATGCTGCGTTTTTCGCCACGAAAGATGAATTCAAAAGGCAGATGCCCGGTAGAATAATTGGTGCGTCGCTCGATGCGTCTGGCAATCCAGGATACCGCATGGCGCTTCAGACGCGTGAGCAACATATTCGCCGGGAAAAAGCAACTTCAAATATCTGCACCGCGCAGGTATTACTGTCTGTGATGGCTGGAATGTATGCCGTTTACCATGGAGCGGAAGGATTGAAAAAAATCGCAGGAAGAATTCATGGTCTTGCGCGCTCACTTGATGCGGGGTTGAAAGCGGCCGGCATTAAGCAAGTGAACGAATTTTATTTCGATACACTGAAAGTTGAAGTCTCGGATGCGAAGGCGATTAAGAACGAAGCTGAGAAACGCGAAGTCAATTTCCGTTATTTCGACGAAAGACACATAGGCATCTCGTTGGACGAAACAACGTCCGCCGATGATATTAAGCTGATTGTTGATATTTTCTCAGCGCATGTCGGCAAATCGGTTGCAACAAATGTAAATGGTGTCGAGCTGAATTGGCCAGCATCATTGGTGCGCAAATCTTCGTACATGACGCACCCTGTTTTTAACATGCATCACTCGGAGCACGAGATGCTTCGTTACATCAAACGTCTTGAGAATAAAGATCTTTCGATGGTACACTCGATGATTTCGCTTGGATCGTGTACAATGAAATTGAACGCAACTTCTGAAATGATCCCGGTAACATGGGCCGAATTCGGAAATGTTCATCCCTTTGCCCCTGCCGACCAGGTACAGGGTTATCATAAGCTTACCAGCAATCTTGAAAACTGGCTGAAAGAGATCACAGGTTTTACGGGTGTATCGTTGCAACCAAACAGTGGCGCGCAGGGTGAGTATGCTGGTTTGATGGTTATTCGCGCTTACCACGAGAATCGGAGCGAAGGCCACCGAAACGTTTCGTTAATTCCTGCTTCGGCACATGGCACCAACCCTGCAAGCGCCGTTATGGCCGGAATGGAAGTCATTGTTGTAAAATCTGATGCTGAAGGCAAAATCGATGTTGCTGACCTCAAGGCAAAAGCAGAACAATATAAAGACAGACTCTCGTGTCTGATGGTTACGTATCCATCAACCCACGGTGTTTTTGAAGAGTCCATCAAAGAAATATGCGACACCATTCACGCGAATGGAGGTCTTGTTTACATGGATGGCGCTAACATGAATGCACAGGTTGGGTTGACTTCCCCCGCAAATATCGGCGCTGATGTGTGCCATTTGAATTTGCATAAGACCTTTTGTATTCCACACGGTGGCGGAGGCCCTGGCATGGGACCAATCTGTGTGAATGATAAGCTGAAGCCATTCTTGCCTGGCCATGCCGTTGTAAAAACCGGTGGTGACAAAGCCATTCATGCTGTGTCTGCGGCCCCTTGGGGAAGCGCAAGCATCCTCACAATTTCTTACGCGTACATTGCAATGATGGGTGGCGACGGATTAACAAATGCGACACGTTATGCAATTCTCAACGCAAACTATATGAAAGCCCGTCTCGAGAACCATTTCAAGATACTTTACACAGGAATAAATGGTCGCTGCGCGCATGAAATGATTGTTGACTGCCGCGATTTTAAGAAAGTAGGTGTGGAGGTCGAAGATATCGCCAAGCGTCTGATGGATTACGGCTTTCATGCGCCAACGGTGTCATTCCCGGTAGCTGGTACGTTGATGATCGAACCTACGGAAAGCGAGCCTAAAGAGGAGCTCGATCGTTTTGTTGATGCACTGATCGAGATCAGAAATGAAGTGAAGGAAATTGAGCAAGGTAAAGCTGACCGTGAAAATAATGTTTTGAAAAATGCGCCGCATACCGCAGCAGTTGTTACGTCCGATGCCTGGGATAAACCGTACACAAGACAAAAAGCCGCTTATCCATTAGCGTATGTCAGGGAAGCTAAATTCTGGCCATCGGTTAGCCGTGTAGACAATGCATACGGTGACCGAAATCTTGTATGCAGTTGTCTTCCGATGGAGGTCTACGCTCCGAAAGAAGAAACGATAACCGCTTAACATTTAGCGCCTGCCACCCGCAGGCGTTTTTGTTTAAAATAGTTATATTTAGAATACTACTAAGTGTTTCCTAACCGACACGATATTGATGCGAGACCAATGCCATGGTGGACCGTCCTGGCGACGGCGGTCATCCTTCAATGCGGTACGCAGATTTCATTATTATTCAAATATGATCAGGGCGTCGCAGACTATTACCTGCCCACAGCCTTATCGGTTATACTGATTCATTGGTGGGGTCCGAAGGTTGTGATCCCGATGATGTATATCAATGCAACTTTCAGTACATACTTCTGGGGAATACCTGCCGACCGATGGGCAGATTGGTTTCTTTATGCCATTCCTGAAACGTCTTTTACTATACTTTCGTGGTTTCTTTTTAGGCGCGTCTTTAAGGGCAAGTACTGGTTGCCGGATATTCAAAGCGTCGTTCTGTTTTTGGTCGTTGGAATTCTCGTACCGATCATACCCGAAATTTTTGCACTCCAGACTCTTCTCGTTTTTCTGGGCGATCAAACAATGGAAACCTTCTGGACCTATGTCACACGGAACTGGCTCGGTGAATTTACTTCCACGTTTGGGTTGGCTTTACCGGTGCTGTTCTACGTGACCCCGGTTATGAAAAAAGCGGGACTCTTAAGAAAACCGGATAAAGATATTCCTGAGCCCTATCCGATCAGACGCCGTGTTGTAGTAGAACTTAGCCTCATATTTTGTGTCCTGTTATTGTTCGTTTTTTTAGTTGAGTTCCATCGGTTCTGGTACATATATGGACTTTTTTCATTACTCGTGGGATTGCGTTTTGGATTTGGGCCAGCAGTACTAACAAATTATTTCATTTTCCTGATCACGTATATTCTTCCGAAGATCATTGCAAGTATCAATGAAGTTCCGAAAGGTGATGCTGACGTTAATGCTGTATTTCTCGGGGCAAGCTTGCTATTTGTTTCAGCGGCGCTAACCGGCAGGGTAATCAGTGATATCCGGATAACAAAGGGAAAACTAGAAAAACAGAACCAGGAACTCGACCAGACAAACAAAGAGCTTGATCGTTTTGTCTATAGTGTTTCCCACGATTTAAGTGCACCGTTAAAGTCTATACTCGGCCTTGTAAACATTTCGCGCATTACGAAAGAACCCAACGAACATGTTAACTATCTCGACCGGATTGAAACGAGCGTTGTAAAGTTGGAAGCATTCATTTCCGAAATTCTTGACTACTCCAGGAACAAGCGGCAGGACATCGCGATTGAACAAATAAGACTGAAAGAACTTTGCGCTGAAATTCTTGAAAACCTGAAATACACGAACGACTTTTCCAGAATCAGTGTCGATCTGTCACAGCTTGAACTGTATGAAATACGGCAGGACAAAACGAGACTAAAAATCATCTTGAATAATCTTCTGACAAATGCTGTGAAATTTCAGAAGCGTTTCGACGGCCACCTTCCATATATTAAGATTTCGTCGCGAAAGACAAGCGACAATGATGTGCTGATCGAGATTGAAGACAATGGAGAAGGAATAAAATCCGAAATGCAGGAACGGATCTTCGATATGTTTTATCGCGGTAGCGAGAAGTCGCCTGGCTCAGGACTTGGCTTGTATATTGCTAAAGAAGCTGCGATGAAAATCAATGGTAGAATTAAAGTTTTTTCCGAGTATGGCAAAGGCTCCAAGTTCACTGTTGAATTAAAAAATTTGAACGCTAACTGATGAGAATTTTCGTATTGTTGTTGATGCTCATGGTATCTGTATCAGCCTTTTCACAAAAGGGCCAATATCAGGGTTTACCATCGCTCATTTGGCCGAAGCTTTATGACATTTCTTTCACAAAAGCGACTGATGCAAACGGCGAATATGAAAAACCTGTTTTCAGTGAAGCAGCAAAATCGCTGAAGGGAAAAAAGATCACATTACCTGGCTACATGATTCCCTTTGAAAACGGAATTCGAGGAAAACATTTTATGCTTTCTTCATTGCCGATCAATGCGTGTTTCTTCTGCGGCGTCGGCGGGCCGGAATCCGTCATCGAAGTTTTTTTAAACAACGAAGTCACATATACAGAAAGCCCGATCCAGGTGCAGGGAGTCCTCGTGTTAAATGAGACCAATCCCGACAAGATGATTTACATTCTTGAAAACGCTGAATTGCTGGGTGACTTCGAATTTTGATCGTTAGATCAGATGTGAATCATAAGCCGTACTGATCGATCATAAACGTCAATGCCGTCATCGCGGCAGCTCCCAACTCAAGTTCGCGCTTGTCTACTTTGTCGAATGTGTCCTCAATGGTGTGATGATACTTAAAATACCGCTGCGAGTCCGGAAGGAAACCAATTAACGGGACGTTCTGTGCTGCGAGCGGGCCGATATCAGCGCCGCCGCCTTCCTGTTCGAAATCAGTTACGCCGTAAGGCTCAAATAATGTTTTCCACGATTTGAGCTTTTGCTTCACACCGTCTGAAGCGGTCGACGAAAATCCTCTGGGTGTAAATCCGCCGCGATCAGATTCCATGGCGGCAACGTGCTTTTCGTTTTTTGCCTCCGCTTGTTTTGCATACTCTATTCCGCCGCGCAAACCATTCTCTTCGTTCATGTACATCACGGCACGAATAGTTCGCTTTGGTTTTATATTCAAGGTTGTAAATAATCTCAACACCTCCATCGCCTGGACGCACCCCGCGCCATCATCGTGAGCGCCTTGCCCAAGATCCCACGAATCTAAATGGCCACTGACAACAATAATTTCGTCAGGGAATTCTGTTCCCTTTATTTCGCCTACTACATTGTAGGACGGCGCGTCTGGTAAAGTCTCACAATGTGTTTCAAAGAAAAATGTCAGGTCTTTCTCTTCCTTTAATATGAAACTCAGCTGTTCAGCGTGTTTCGTACTGATCGCGACGGCGGGAATCTTCGGAACATTAAGTTGATATTTAACACCGCCGGTGTGCGGATAATCTTCAAGGTTCGATCCCATCGAGCGAACAACTACCGCGATCGCGCCTAACTTCGCAGCTTCTGAAGCGCCTGAGGCACGCTGGTTCACGGCACCGCTATACGCAGAAAACGTGTTGATCAAAGTTGGATCCATCGGGCGATTGAAAAACACAATTTTACCCTGCACAGCTTTACCAAGTTGTTTTAATTCATCAAACGTTTTGACTTCGATCACTTGCCCTGTTACGCCATGGCTACCTGTCGAAACAGATCCGCCGAGTGCGCAAATATTTACGTCAATCGCTCCGCGTTTTGCCGAAAGGATTCGCGCGACCTCCTGTTTTCCACGCACCCAGTGCGGAACCATTACCGGCTGCAGCCAAACGGTATCAGCAAATTCTTCCATTGTGATGCGAGCCCATTCGACGGCAGCTGCAGCCTGGGGAGAACCGCTGAGTCGTCCGCCGATTTTAGTGCTGAGGTATTCAAGCATTTCATATGATTCACCTTTTGTCAACGCTGCGTCAAATATTTTACGAATGTTTTCCTGGTCGGCGCTTTGCGCGTAGACAAGATAAGGGGAGAAAACAACGGACCAGATCAGAGCGAGGAGGTGAACATTTTTCATGGTAGCAATCGTGGAGATTTGATAATGTAGATATGATGATCGATATCCTTTTCGTTCAATGATAAAATTCCTTCGATTGATATCGATTTTGTTGTAAACGTAATTGGTTCTGTTGTTTCTAGTTCAACAACCGTTTCAGGGCCGGCTGCACCACAGAAATAGCAAACATTAAAGGGCAGGGATGATAACACATACGAGCCCTTCCCATTGATTTCGTTGAGCGGAATGAGATACCCTTTCAACGTAACTTTCTTCCCATTGTAAGAGCGCAGGTGTTTGCTGAAAACAGGCTTTTCAATTTCGTAACCCTGCGGATCTTTTGATTTTATGAACTGCACTTCTGCGAGTACGTGCCAGAAATTTCCCGGAATCTGTGTCAACGCGAAATTTAGAACAACGAAAAACAGCTTAAGCGACATAGGTCTTTCAAGTATAGTGAAGATTTGATCGATGAACCAAACTTTTTATTCAAACGTTTGAAGGGCAGGGAAATGCTTGTTTGAGCATTGGATTCTGTGTAATTAGCAAGCCACTTAATATCTTTTTTTATGTCCTTTCTTTTTCAATCTTTTGCCGACTGGAAGGCTTACGCGGTAAACAAAAAAATGACGCTTGCGGAAGTTGTGCTTGAATATGAGTGTCTGCAAAAGGGACGAACGCCAGAACAAATCTGGAGTGGTTTGAAAACCGCCTGGGATGTGATGAAGGATGCCGTGAAAACGGGTCTGGAGGAGGACATGACTTCCCGTTCCGGCATGATAAACAACGGTGCAAAAAAAGTTTATAATCACAAACTGACTGTTCTCTCGAAAGAATTTCAAAACCTGATATCGCGGGCTTTGGCGGCAAAGGAAGTTAATTCGTGCATGGGCCGGATTGTAGCGGCGCCAACAGCCGGTGCAAGCGGAATCATGCCCGGTGTACTTTATACACTCCAGGAAATTCATGAAGTTGATGAGAAGAAGCTACTTGAAGCTATGCTGGTATCGGCCGGCATAGCGTTGATCATAGAGCAGACAGCGTCACTCGCAGGCGCTGTCGGTGGATGTCAGGCTGAAACGGGAAGTGCAGCAGCCATGGCATCAGGAGCAATTGTTTACACGCTCGATGGCGACATCGATCAGGTCTTCAATGCGGTTGCGATTACCATTCAATGTATGCTGGGATTGGTTTGTGATCCTGTCGCTGGACTGGTTGAAATTCCGTGTGTGGTTCGAAACGCGAGCGCCGCTGCTATCGCCAACAGTTCAGCTCAAATTGCACTGGCCAATGTAAGTAGCGTAATTCCCGTCGACGAAGTGATTTCCGCAATGGGTGAGATTGGGGCAAGCATGGAAACACGTTATAAAGAAACAGCATTGGGAGGCCTTGCCGCAACTCCAACCGGACAGGCAATTTCACGCAAAGTACTTATTCATGATATTGAGGTTCTTCCGGACGAAAATAATCCAGATTAAACATCTGCCTCTTCTTTGAAAAATTGAAGCACCTCATTGCCGAAGAAATAAATCGCGATTGAAAAAACCACGGCCCAGAAAGACGCGCTCAGGAACATATAAAAAATAATTTTTTCCTTCGGACTTCCTGAGCTAACGGCTAGCACTGTGCCTCCAATTGGTGTTAGTAATAATGGCGTCAGCAATGCAACTCCCGGCAAGCCATACTTCTTCCAGATATTCACAAATCGTTTGTTGGATTGTGAGAATTTTGATGGTCGTTTAAAGATCCTGAAGACAATTTTTTCTTTCACCCATGTGCCGGAATACGTAAATACAAAAACGACAGTCATCATACCGAGTACTGTACACAGGATTGTTGTCAGGAGATTGAGTCCGGCAGTATATCCGCCAACAGGTCCGAGAATGAACTTCAACATACTGGCAAAGTATACCGGTATTGCTTTCAGGAATTCTTCTAGCATATTATAATCGCGCTCCTCATTAAATTTTGTTTCCGAAAGACAAATCACCGGCGTCGCCGAGTCCCGGAACGATATAATAGTTCTCGTCAAGCTTCTCGTCCACGGCACATGTCCATAGTGAATACGGAAGATTCATCTTTTCGTTTAAGTACGCAACCCCCTCGGGCGCAGCGACGAGCGAAACAATATGCACGTGCATCGGTTCGCCATTTCTTTTCATTGCGCGTAGTGCATTGATCACCGATCTGCCAGTTGCGAGCATTGGGTCAATGAGTATAATCGTTTTGCCTGATAAACTTGTAGTCGCGAGATATTCAAGATTTATCGTGATGCCTTGTCCGGATTCCTGACGGTAGGCACCAATGAATCCAGACTCTGCTTTATCGAAAAAGTTCAGGAAGCCATTAAAGTATGGAAGCCCTGCACGGAGAATGGTGACAAGAACTGGCTGCTCGGCTAATGTGGCTGATTTCGCTCTTCCAAGAGGCGTCTCAATCGCGGTCTGTACATAGCGGAGTTTCTTGGAAACTTCATAAGCCATAATTTCTCCCAATCGTTCAACATTTTTTCGAAAGCGCATTGGATCTTTTTGGATGTCGCGATCGCGGAGTTCGAGCAGGTAATTGTTTGCAACACTATTACCGTCGGAGAGCACAAAGATCATGGAGCTTATATTTGCGTAAAATTTAGATAAAGTTGTTGAAAGAACTAAGTTCAACCGGTATTTAAGTAATCATCTATGAAGTTTACGCTTTTAAAGCAGTTATGTGAGGTACATGCTCCCTCAGGGGAAGAGGCCACGATGACAACATTTCTGGTGAAGTACATCAAAAAGGAAAAAAAGAACTGGAAAGCGGAGCCTGAATTATTTTACGGAGAGGGATTGCAGGACTGCCTGATTCTAAAGTTCGGAAATCCGAGAACGGCGATCTTCGCTCACATGGATTCTATCGGCTTTACAGTCAGATATCAAAATCAGCTTCTTCCAATTGGAAGTCCTGACGCTGAAATGGGAACGCGACTCGTGGGAGAAGACTCATTCGGATCCATTGAATGCGAACTCGAGTATGACAAGGAAAATCACGCTTTCTATAAATTCGGTCGGCAGATCGACCGGGGGACTTCTCTAACTTACAAAAGCAATTTTCGCGACACAAAAACATTTATACAATCACCACATCTCGATGACCGCCTGGGAATTTTTGTAGCGCTACAGGTCGCGTCGCAATTGAAGGATGGAGTAATTGTCTTCAGTTGCTGGGAAGAACACGGTGGTGGATCCGTTCCTTATTTGGCAAAATTCATTCATGAAAAATGGAAGGTCACACAGGCGCTCATTGCTGACATCACGTGGGTTTCTGATGGCGTAGACCCTGGCAACGGGGTGGCTATCTCCATGCGAGACCGGAACATTCCGCGGAAAACCTTTGTGAACCGTGTAATTGAAATCGCGCGGAAGCGCAAAGTAAAATTTCAACTTGAAGTCGAGGGAATGGGGTCAAGCGATGGTCGCGAGCTTCAGGTATCACCATACCCTTTCGATTGGTGTTTTGTTGGAGCGCCAGAACAGAATCCACACACACCGGATGAAAAAGTTCATAAGGATGACATTCAAAACATGATCGATTTGTACAGGTGGTTAATGAAAGACTTGTAACGAATGGCTTTCCATACCGCCGCTTGAGGTTAATAGATAACTTTGACGTTTTCTTTTCACTTTCGCGCAAGCCGTCCTTACCTGAATTCTTTTATCTTTGCCGTCCGAATTCGAAGCATGAGGGTAAATAATATTGACTTTATTCCATTTATTGACGCGGGCACCATCCACGAAAGAGTGGTGGCAATGGCCCGGCAGATCAATGAAGATTACACAGATAAAACACCCGTTTTCTTGCCCGTGCTGAATGGATCGTTCATGTTCGCTTCAGATATCATCCAGGAACTCGACATTCCCTGCCGGATTTCGTTTGTAAAAGTTTCTTCCTACGTTGGCACGCAAAGCACCGGTCAGTTAAAATCATTGATTGGGCTTGATGAAAGTCTCTTCAATCAGAATGTTGTTATCATTGAAGATATTGTTGACACCGGGCTTACCCTTCAGCGCATTGTCGACGAGTTAAAAACGCTTGGAACGAAGTCCGTCGAGGTGATGAGCCTTCTTCGCAAGAAGCCGGCGCGTGACAAAGGATTGAACGTAAAGTATGTAGGCTTCGACATAGAGAGTGAATTTGTGTTAGGGTATGGCCTTGATTTCGATGGCCTCGGGCGCAATTCCAAGATGCTCTTTAAGGCGAACCGGTAGTTCAAAAACGACTACTTCATTAAATTTTTTTATCTTGTCCATCTTTTTAAATCCAACAGCTAAAACAAACACGAATTTATCATGATCAATATCATTCTGTTTGGCCCTCCCGGCGCCGGCAAAGGAACGCAAAGCACTAAGCTTATTGAAAAGTATTCGCTGACGCATATTTCGACCGGTGATCTTTTCCGCAAACACCTTAAAGAAGGAACGCCCCTCGGTAAGCTTGCGCAGGATTACATGAGTAAAGGTAATCTGGTTCCCGACCAGGTGGTGATTGACATGGTTGATGATAAGATAAAAAGCAGTGGCAAGATCTCCGGAATTATTTTCGACGGGTTTCCAAGAACAATTCCGCAGGCAGAAGCACTGGATAGATTGCTTGAATCTAAAGGCGCTCCGATCAAAGTTTTAGTTGAATTGGTTGTACCGGAAGAAGAGTTGAAGATGCGTCTCGCTGATCGTGCCACAAAAGAGAATCGCCCCGACGATGCAAAGCCGGAAGTTATTGAAAATCGCATTGCCGTCTATAAAGCAGAAACGATCGCGGTTGCTGAGTATTACAAACAACACAACAAGTATTCATCTGTCATCGGTTTGGGCGCCATTGACGATGTTTTCAAAAACCTTTGTGTTGAAATTGATAAAAGCTTGCTCTAGAAACTGTGTCATCTCCGAACTTCATTGATTACGTAAAATTTAACTCGCGTTCCGGACACGGTGGAGCTGGATGTCTGCATTTCCATCGCGAAAAATTTATTCAGAAGGGCGGACCCGATGGCGGCGACGGAGGACGAGGCGGACACGTAATACTTCGAGGCAATAAGCAGTTGTGGACGCTGCTTCACCTGAAGTATAGAAAACATGTGATCGCGAGCAATGGCGAGGGAGGTCAGGAACAAAACATGACCGGCGCAGACGGTAAGGATGAAATTCTGGAAGTTCCGCTCGGCACAGTTGCCCGTCATGCGGAGACAAATCAGATCATAGCTGAGATCAATGAAGAAGGACAGGAAATTATATTAACACCAGGCGGTCGGGGCGGAAAGGGAAATTCGTTTTTCGCCACTTCGACTAATCAGGCGCCGCAGCATGCGCAACCAGGAGAGCCCGGTCGTCAGGAATGGGTTATACTTGAATTGAAACTACTTGCCGACGTTGGCCTGGTCGGATTTCCAAATTCCGGCAAATCTACGTTGTTATCGGTTGTGTCTGCAGCTAAACCGAAAATTGGCGACTACCCTTTTACAACACTCACCCCGAATCTCGGCGTCGTTTCTTATCGCGATGGGAGGTCGTTTGTCATGGCTGACATTCCGGGAATTATTGAAGGAGCCGCAGAAGGTCGCGGACTTGGAATCAGATTCCTGCGGCACATCGAACGCAATTCGTTGCTGCTTTTTCTTATCCCGGCCGATGCCAATGATATTCGAAAAGAGTTTGACATCCTGCTTAACGAACTTCGGAAATACAATCCCGAACTGCTTGATAAAAAACGCCTGCTTGCAATCTCAAAATCTGATTTACTGGATGACGAGCTACGGACTGAAATAGCAAAGGAACTTCCCGAAGGAATACCTGCTGTTTTTATCTCTGCCGTTACAGAAAAAGGACTTGGTGAGTTAAAAGATCTGATCTGGCAAAGCCTCCACACTTAACGGCACAACCACCACGAATCGGTGTTATTTAAAACCGTCAAAGTGGCACAAAATGTCATTTGGCAAAGTAATTGACAAGCTAGCGCGAAATCAATCTGTAGATCATGGAAAAAACAACAGAACAGACTGAAGAAATGAAAAACATGGCTGAGCAGCCTGCCGAAGACCAGTCGCCAGCCGCTGAGAACCAAGCTCAGGAAACACTGAAACTTCAAAATGAATTGGCTGAATCAAAAGATAAGTACCTGCGCCTGTATTCGGAGTTTGAAAACTTTCGTCGCAGAACGGCAAAAGAGAAACTTGAATTGATTCAATCAGCAAACGAGCAATTAATCATATCGCTACTGCCGGTTGTCGACGATTTCGAGCGGGCCGAAAAGGCATCGCAGGGATCAAAAACGGATGCCGAAGGTTTTGTTCTTATCCAGAACAAATTCAAAAAAGTCATTGATCAATATGGTGTAAAAGCAATGGTAGTTGACAAAGGCAGTGAGTTTAATGCTGATTTTCACGAAGCGATCACCCAGATTCCTGCGCCGGAAGAATCGCTAAAAGGTAAAGTTGTTGACGTTGTCGAAAAAGGCTACTTGTTGAATGAGAAAGTGATCCGCTATGCCAAAGTGGTAGTGGGTAATTAACAGATCTTAAAATGTCTACCAAACGAGATTTTTACGAAATTCTGGGCGTAGCTAAGACGGCTACACCGGAGGAAATTAAGAAAGCCTACCGCAAGGTGGCCATACAATTCCATCCGGATAAAAACCCCGGCAATAAAGAAGCTGAAGAGAAGTTTAAGGAAGCCGCTGAGGCGTACGAAGTACTGAGTGATGCGGAGAAGCGTGCGCAATATGACCGCTTTGGACATTCACGTCCAGGTCAGGGTGGCTACGGCGGGCATCACATGAACATGGAGGATATCTTCAGTCAGTTTGGCGATATTTTCGGTGGAGGCAGTCCGTTTGACAGTTTCTTCGGTGGCGGTGGTGGTAGTTCACGTGGCGGACGTCGGCAGCGCAAAGGCTCTAATCTGAGAATAAAACTGAAGCTCAATCTTGAAGAAATAGCGAACGGTGTTGAAAAGAAAATAAAAGTAAACCGGCTGGTGAAGGCAGAAGGTGTGACCTTCAAAACCTGTCCAACGTGCCAGGGTAGCGGCCAGATCCGAAAGGTCGTTAACACCATGCTAGGGCAGATGGTTTCTGCGACCACATGTTCTTCCTGCGATGGCTCCGGCCAGATTGTCGATAAGCGACCGTCTGGGGTTGACAGTTCCGGTCTTCTTTCGAAAGAAGAAGTGATTTCTGTTAAGATCCCTGCAGGGGTTGCCGATGGAATGCAACTTTCCATGGGCGGAAAGGGAAACGATGCGCCCGGCGGTGGAGTTGCGGGCGATCTCCTCATCGTTATTGAGGAACAGGAAGATCAAAATCTCAAAAGAGATGGGAATAACCTGATCTACGATCTTTACATCAGCTTCATCGATGCAGCGCTCGGAACTTCTGTTGAAGTCCCTTCTGTCGGTGCGCGCGTAAAAATTAAGATTGACCCAGGTACGCAAAGCGGTAAAGTACTTCGCCTTCGCGGAAAGGGACTCAGAGACCTCAACGGCTATGAAACAGGCGACCAACTCATTTATGTAAATGTCTGGACGCCCAAAAAACTGACTCCTGAAGAGCGTGCGAAACTCGAAAGCTTACGTCAATCACCAAACTTTGAACCAAGCCCGGACGCGAACGAAAAAAGCATTTTTGATCGCATGAAGGAATTCTTTAGCTAAACCTATTTGAAGTAATTACGTATAAGACCCTTACGACTTAATTTTTTCCGATTTTAAAGATAAACTTACACGTCGTAACCAAATCAGGGGGGTCACGTAATTATAAACATGCAGAAAAGTTTTTGGTTATCCGTATTTGCCTGTGTTATTGCTGGTGGTGTGTTTGCGCAGATTAAAAAGCAGTTTACGGTCGAAAACACCACTTCTTGCGAAAATATCAGTCTTCACCTCAAGGCAAACAGCGGCAATTGCTTCATAAAGCCGAGTCAGAATTCGGAAATCCTGAACGTATACAGTAATCAGGACGAATCATCGTACTCCCATAATTACCGCAAGGAACTCAAGGGTAAGACTTGCCTGGTTTATCTTAACCTTGAAGAAAACAACTCGGAGGGTATTGGTCAGACGATTTCAACCCGAATGTTCGGTAGTGAAGAAAAATCCGCCTCCGATAACCTATGGAAAATGTACCTGACCGACAGCAAGCCTTATCTGCTTGAACTTAACTACGGGGTTGGCAACGCGCATGTCGATCTTTCAGGCCTCGCGATTAAGAAATTGAAGATAAACACCGGTAGCGCCGATGTGAACGTCTCGTACAGCACGCTCGAAAACCAGGTCGACATGGACACGTTTTTCGTGAAAGTCGATCTGGGTTCCGTGAACGTGCGCAACCTGAATCTCTCGAAAACAAAATACATGATCGCTGATGTCGGCTTTGGCAACATGCTCCTGGATTTCAGCGAAAAACCGCTGGTAGGAAACAAGATAATTGGAAGCGTGGGCGCCGGTAATCTTGTTATCGTTCTTCCTTCCGATGACACACCAGTGCTGGTAAAGATTCACGAATCCTGGCTATGCAGTGTCAAAATGCCGCCATCATTGCACAAGATTTCAGAAAACACCTTTGCAAATAAAGCCTACGGCACAAGCAGCAGTAATGCGCCGCTGACTTTTGATCTGGACGTGTCAATGGGCAGCATCATTTTCAAAGAATCTGCTTCCAAGTAATTCTATTTTCCTCCTGCGCTGTAATTCCCGACCTATTTCGATTACCTATTGGTGAATAGGCTGTAATTTCACAGCCCCTGTTTTACCAAACCTTTAAAATGTGGAAGCCTTACTAGCAAAAGGTGTAACCAAGCGTTATACAAGTCACACTGCCCTCGATCGTGTCGATCTCACCATTCCTGAAAAGAGCATTTACGGACTCTTAGGACCGAACGGTGCCGGCAAAACAACGCTGATCCGAATCATTAATCAGATCATTAACGCTGATGAAGGAGACATCCGGATTTTCGGCGAGCCGTTGAATCAAAAACATATTGGCACAATTGGCTATCTGCCAGAAGAACGAGGGCTTTACAAAAAGCTCAAAGTTGGCGAACAGCTTATTTACCTCGCGCAGCTAAAAGGCCTGAGCCGTACGGAAGCAATCGAAAAAAGTAAATACTGGATCAAAAAGTTTGACCTCGCAGAATGGTGGGGAAAAAAAGTGGAAGATCTCAGCAAGGGTATGGCGCAGAAGGTACAGTTCATCAGCACAGTAATGCATGAGCCTCGGTTAATTATTCTTGATGAACCATTTTCCGGATTCGATCCGGTGAATGCACAGTTGATCACGGAAGAAATTCTTGAGCTGAAACAAAAGGGTTGCACGATCATATTTTCGACACACCGGATGGAAACGGTAGAGGATCTTTGCGATCACATTGCACTGATCGATAAGTCAAAAAAGATCCTTGAAGGCTCTAAGAAGCAGGTTAAGGAAGAATACCGCAATAATACTTTTGTTGTGGATCACAAAGGCTCCTTTAACTTTTTGAATGGACATTATGAATTGATCAGTCAAAAGCCGAGCGAGGATGATTATTTCCGTTCACTCGTGCGTATCACTGATGAAAGAAGTCCCAATCAGTTGATCCGCGATCTGACAGAAATTACAGAAGTGCATAGCTTCGTTGAAAAGATTCCTACAATGAGCGAAATTTTTATCCGCCTGGTTACAGGTGAAAATCAAAAGGTATTTGCTAACTATTCCCCGGCTAAGTCATGAACAAAATTTGGTTAATATTTCAGCGTGAGTTTTTGAACCGTGTTCAAAAGAAATCATTTCTCATTGCCACCATTCTGGTGCCCTTGATCTTCCCGGCAATCATTGGTGTAATGGGCTACATTTTTGTTAAGCAGGAGGAAGGAGCTACGCGTACCGTTGTTGAGGTGCGTGACGAAAGTGGCAAAATGCAGCTCGAGTCAACTGATCGCTACGAGTTTATTAATATCGACGCTGACAAAGAGCAGGCGAAGACCGCCTTTAAAAACAGCGATCACTTCGCTTTGCTGTACATCCCGAATTTTGAGCTTTCAAGTCCTGACGGTATAACACTTTATACCCGCGAGAATCCCAGCATTCGAAAAATGGAAGACCTCGAAAGCCTTTTAGAGGGCAGGATACACGACCTCAAGCTTCAACAATTTAACATCGATAAGGAAACATTGAAAAGCCTAAAGACGAGCGTTGATATTAACAACATCAACGTAAGCGAAGAAGGCGCGGAGAAACAAAGTAATACACAGGCGATGTATGTGCTCGGATTTATTCTGGGCATTCTCATTTATATTTTCGTGTTGGTGTATGGTATGCAGATCATGCTTGGTGTGATTGAAGAAAAGACAAGTAAAATTGTTGAGGTGATTGTTTCTTCAGTAAGGCCATTCCAGTTAATGCTTGGAAAGATTCTCGGCATTGCGGCTGTGGGGCTTGTGCAGTTTGCCATCTGGATGATCTTGATTTCGGTGACATCAAGTGCAGCTTTGAATTTTATTGGTATGGATATGCCACAGAAGCAGGCGATGGAGCAAATGTCGAAGCAGGTGAATGATCCCGAAGTAGCTGCAGCAATGACTGATAATCCAATGACAAAAATTCTGGCTACGTATGAGGAGTTGAACGTCATGTCTATCGTGTTCAACTTCGCATTCTATTTCCTCGGAGGATACTTATTGTACGGTGCATTGTTTGCGGCGGTGGGCGCTGCTGTCGATTCTCAACAGGAGGCACAACAGTTTAATCTGCCCATCATGCTTCCGCTGATCATTGGATACTTCGCACTGTTCATGTTCATCCTCCCCGATCCGCACAGCTCGGCAAGTTTCTGGTTCTCGATTATTCCATTTACCTCGCCAGTAGCGATGGTTGGTCGCCTTGCTTTTGATCCACCGCTGTGGCAGCTTATTTTATCGCAGGTATTGCTTGTCGGTGGCTTTATTTTCACAACGTGGCTTGCCGCGAGAATTTACCGTGTTGGAATTTTGATGCACGGAAGCAAAGTGAATTACAAAGTGCTCGCGAAGTGGTTTATGATGAAAGGATAAAAATAAACCTATGAGTGGATGGCATTAGACCTCCACTCATAAGTTTACCTTCCGGAGTTTTTGCTTAATTTACTTCGTAGATGAGCAGGAAAGCTTCAGTCGCCACTGATGACATTTATCAAAACAATCCACGACTAAAATGGATTGTCCTCGCCATTAGTTTCCTAATCAGTATTGCCTCGATCTACTACACAAATGTGCTTGTCGATCAGCTTAAAATGCGCGAGCGTCAGCAGGTGCAGCTATTTGCCCGCGCGATCGAATACACGTTGAACGAAGACTTCAGTGTGAATATGCTGTTTGTCTCGGAGGAGATCATCAATAAAAACAACTCAGTTCCAACAATTCTTGTCGACGAAAACAAGAACGTCATTCACGTAAGAAACATCGATATCGATTCGACAAAAAACCAGGCGTTCATTGAGCGTCAGCTGAATCGGGAATTGAAGAAGATGGCCGAAACCTATGAGCCGATCATTATCAACCTGTATGATCCAAGTTCAAATGAATTGTTTGGAACGCAACGGTTATACTACCGGAACTCGTTTCTCCTCACGCAGCTTATCGCTTATCCGTACATTCAGTTGTCGGTAATTGCGATATTCGGATTCATCAGTTACCTCGCTTTTAGCTACTCGAAAGCAGCGGAACAAAACCGTGTTTGGGTTGGTCTGGCAAAAGAGACAGCGCATCAGCTAGGCACTCCGTTGTCGTCGTTGATGGCGTGGATTGAGGTGCTGCGTGACGATCCGGCATTCCGGGACAAGGGCCTTGTTGGAGAGTTTGAAAAAGATATTCACAAGCTGCGGATTGTAACGGAAAGGTTTTCGAGCATCGGTTCAACACCGGTATTGCGTCAGGAGAACATCGTTACACTTGTTACCAATGTCGTCACCTATCTCCGGCCTCGTGTTTCATCAAAAGTTAAAATCGAAATATTCACGCTTTCTGAGAACATTGTAGCCATGGCGCACGCCCCGCTGTTCGAGTGGGTGATTGAAAACCTCTGTAAGAATGGTGTTGACGCGATTGGTAGCGCCGGGCAAATCGCCATTAAGATTTTGAGGGGAAACGAAAACAAGATTTTTATTGATATCACCGACACTGGCAGAGGTATTTCCCGATCCAAGTTGAAAATGGTTTTTAAGCCTGGATTCACCACCAAGAAACGGGGTTGGGGTCTTGGGCTCACCCTTGCAAAACGAATTATTGAAAGTTATCACAATGGCAAAATTTTCGTTAAGTCCTCAGACGAAAATCAGGGTACAACCTTCCGGATTATTCTAAATGCGTTATAGGTTTTGGTTGCGTTATAAAATACTGATTATCAATCAATTTTGAGTAGTTCCGGCGAATTACACTAAAAATTTGCAACTGCTTTGTTGTTCATTGTTTATAGCATACTTTTGCGGTCGATTTTTCTGACCTAATTCAAACAACAGCACATGGCAAACATTGGCAAGATAACCCAGGTAATTGGTCCGGTAGTAGACGTCGCTTTTGACGACGCAGGCGCAAAATTACCCAACATCCTAGATTCACTCGAAGTAGTAAAGGCAGACGGCACGAAAGTCGTTTTGGAATGCCAGCAGCACCTTGGCGAAGATCGCGTAAGAACGATCTCTATGGAAGGTACTGAAGGCCTGGTTCGTGGGATGAAGGTTGTTGACACCGGGTCTCCAATCAAGATGCCTATCGGCGACGATATCAAAGGGCGCCTTTTCAATGTTGTGGGTGAGGCAATCGATGGTATCAAGCAGCCGAGCGGCGGACAGTCGTTGTCTATCCACAGAAGTGCTCCGGCGTTTGAAGATCTTTCAACCGCAACTGAAGTTCTTTACACGGGTATCAAGGTTATCGATTTGATCGAACCTTATGCAAAAGGTGGTAAGATCGGATTGTTCGGTGGTGCCGGTGTCGGAAAAACAGTATTGATCCAGGAATTGATTAACAACATCGCGAAAGCATATTCAGGATTGTCGGTGTTTGCCGGTGTAGGTGAGAGAACGCGTGAAGGTAATGATCTTCTCCGCGAAATGATCGAAGCTGGAATCGTGAATTATGGTGAAAACTTCTTAAAGTCTTTACATGCAGGTGGATGGGATCTGAGCCAGGTAACAGAAGAAGATCTCAAAGAGTCAAAAGCAACATTTGTGTTCGGTCAAATGAATGAACCTCCGGGAGCGCGTGCCCGCGTTGCTTTGTCAGGATTAACAGTTGCTGAGTATTTCCGCGATGGTGATGGAAAAGGAAAAGGTCGCGATATCCTTTTCTTCATTGATAACATTTTCCGTTTCACACAGGCGGGTTCTGAAGTATCTGCATTGTTAGGTCGTATGCCTTCAGCGGTAGGTTATCAGCCAACGCTTGCGTCTGAAATGGGTGCGATGCAGGAACGTATTACATCAACCAAGAATGGTTCAATTACCTCGGTTCAGGCAGTTTACGTACCGGCGGATGACTTGACTGACCCTGCGCCAGCAACAACTTTTGCTCACCTTGATGCGACAACCGTGTTGAGTCGTAAGATTTCCGAGCTTGGTATTTACCCTGCGGTGGATCCGCTCGATTCAACTTCACGGATTCTTAGCCCGGATATCGTTGGCGAAGAACACTATAATTGCGCACAGCGTGTGAAAAACATTCTTCAGCGTTATAAGGAATTGCAGGACATCATTGCCATCCTTGGTATGGATGAATTGTCGGATGAAGACAAGCAGGTTGTTCACCGCGCACGCCGCGTGCAGCGTTTCCTTTCACAGCCTTTCCACGTTGCAGAAGCGTTTACAGGTTTGAAAGGTGTGCTTGTTGACATTAAGGATACTATTAAAGGTTTCAACGCGATCATGGATGGTCAGTATGACCACCTGCCTGAAATGGCATTCAACCTTGTAGGTAACATCGACCAGGCAGTAGAGAAGGGTGAGAAAATGCTGGCTGAAGCAAAAGCGTAAATAAAGATTTCAAATCCAGATTTGGATAACCTGATCTGGATTTGACGATCATATAACTGAAATTCAAAATCTGAGACATGTATCTTGAAATACTAACACCGGAAAAGAAAATCTTCGAAGGCAATGTGAATATTGCAACGTTTCCCGGTGCCGACGGTTCATTCCAGGTGATGGATCATCATGCGCCTTTGATTTCGTTGCTTGAGGAAGGCGTTGTAGAATATAAGTCGAAAGAATCGACGCAGCAAATAAGAATTAGTGGTGGTGTGGTAGAGGTACTGAAGAACAAAGTTGTTTTGCTTGCTGATGGTATCGTCGCGGCTTAAAAACACAATCAATTAGGATAAAAAAAACCCGGGCGACCGGGTTTTTTGTTTTTATAAAGTTTGTGTTACTGCCTCGCTAACCACTTGATCAGAAAGATCACGCCAACTACTAACGCGATTGCACCAAGAATCCAGAATACGCTATTGACGCCGCCGAGCGCTGTGAGAACAACACCGATGGCACCGAAGATGGCCGCCATCTTCAGATCGTAATCCCATTCGTTTGCTTTTTCCGAACTGTCAATCCGGTCAATTGAATTTTTATTTTTGGCAATTTTCTTCAGCTCAGCTTTCAATTCCCTTTTCAATTCTGCCCGCTGTTCCTTCGAAAGAGCATTTATTTTAGTCTGAACACTTTTTAGTTGAGGCTGGATACTTTTCGTCTGAGGTGTCACTTCGGTGCTGGCTGACAATTCTTCAACTGCAATCGGTGCAGGCATTTCATTTTGGTGTGGTGGCGCGGTTTGTGCAAGTTTTGCGCGGGCACCACTGTTGTAGTCGTGCTGATCAAAATGATAAGTATACTTCGGCGAAGAGCATGCCGCGGCAAGTAGCACGAAAGCTACAAGTGATATAACTTTTTTCATAGATTATTTTTGTTTGTTGAATATTGCGACGATTCGATTAAAGAACCGCTTTTCGAACTGCCAGAAGAATTCGAACTGACCAAACACAAAACCATAAAAGAGTAGCAGAACATTGTACAGCGGCAATATGAACACGTAGTACAAAATTGTGCCAGTTCGGGATCCTTCTTTTGACCCTGTAATGAGTTCCATTATGTAGGGTTTCAAAAACAAAACGCTAAAGCCCGTACAAGCGAAAACAATAAGTACAATCACCACCTGAAAGGTGCTCTTTAAATGCCAACGTTTCTTCAATCGATCTGTCCAATGCTCTTTTGTCATTCATCGGCAAGTTTAAAAATATTCCAAGACGCAGTATCTGGTAAAGGTGCTACAAGGGTTATTATTTCTTTCTTAACAGGATGAATAAACGAAAGTTTTCGCGCATGCAAGCTGATGCTTGCGTCATCATTTGGAGACGCGTAGCCATACTTCAAATCACCTTCAATCGGGCAACCCATACTCGCAAGTTGAACGCGAATCTGATGCGGGCGACCTGTTATCGGATTCACCTTCAGTAAATATTTGCCATTTTGATGCGCCATTAACTCATAAGATAATTCTGACCTGAGCGCATCGGGTGTTTCGCGTGAAAAAGCAGTTGTCTTGTTTCGTGTCTCATCTTTTTGGAGCCAATGAACCAACGTGTCTTTTTCTCTCGCGGGCCGACGGCCGACGATGGCATGATAAACTTTTTGTGTGTTTCTGTCCCGAAATAAAGCATTCATCCTTTCCAGGGCTTTTGATGTTCGCGCCAGTACCACAATTCCGCTTACCGGGCGATCAAGGCGATGCACGACACCCAGAAAGGCTGCGCCCGGCTTATTGTATTTTTCTTTCACATATTGTTTGCAAAGATCAACAAGAGGCATATCACCCGTAGCATCGCCCTGGACAAGGATCCCCGGCTTTTTATTCACGCCAAGCAGGTGGTTGTCTTCATAAATTACCGTAAAAGCGCCTAAATCATTCACTCCTCGAAAACTAATAAAACATTAATAAACGATACCATTCAAAAATGGTGTGACGAAGTTATTTTTGTTGAATATGATCAAAAACATTTACGCGTTTTTCCTTTTAGGCTTTTTGGCCTTTTTAACCTCGTGTTCAAATAAAGAGAATGAACAGCTCCGTGCCGAGAACGACTCGCTGAGGAACGAGCTCAATAACCGCCATGCGCTGATGATGACTATGCGCGATATTAAAGTCTTAATGGATTCAATTGATTTCAATCGCAAGGCCCTTCATGTCAATCTGTACGAGGGAACCACTTACCAGGAGTTTACGGACAGAATGCAGGATATCAATAAGTACGTTGTGAAAACCGAGCAAAAGCTGACAGCACTTGAGGATGATCTTAAACAATCTAAAGGAGAATCATCGGCTTACATGATGATGGTGGCAGCGTTGAAGGACGAGCTTTCAATACGTGCCGATGAAATTGAAACCCTTGAAAAAGATGTAGTGACCTATAAGACGGAAAACAAAGGGCTTATTAAGACAGTGGGATTACAACAAAACCAGCTGACGGATATGCATCGAAAGATCGACATTAAACAACAGGAGCTTTCATTGCTTGAAGCGAAGGTTACCGAACTTGTCGACAATTTCCAGGTAAGCGAGAAAGAAGCATATTTTGCTCGTGCGCAGGCAGTAGAGGAAGCCGCAAACCGCACGAAGCTTGCCCCGCATAAAAAACGAGAAACTTACAAGGAAGCGCTTGAACTTTATCAAAAGGCCCACGCGTTAGGCAAAACAGAAGCTAGCGAAAAAATCGCGAGTCTTGAGAAAAGAATTCGTTAAGGTAGTTAGTCCTTGAATTCGGAGGTGAAATGGAAATTAATTTCAGGAAAGTTATCCTGAACCATTTGCAACCATGCGCGTGATTCAGCCATAAACACAAGCTTCCCATCCTTGTCGCGGGCTATGTGCCGTTGTTTTGAATCAATAAATTCATTCAGATTTTTCGGATCCTTACTACTAATCCAGCACGCTTTGTAAATATTTTGTGGAACAAATTGCACGGTCGCGTTATATTCGTTCTTGAGACGGAACTGGATCACCTCAAACTGAAGCGCGCCAACTACGCCTACAACTTTTTTCTTTCCCAGTTCATAAGTGAATAACTGGGCGACACCCTCTTCCATCAATTGAAGCAATCCTTTTTCGAGCTGTTTCGTTTTCATCGCATCCATGTTCAACACCTCTTTAAAAATCTCGGGAGAGAAACTCGGAATACCAGTGTACAATGTTTTTTCTCCTTCTGTGAGCGTGTCGCCTATTTTCAGGTTGCCTGTGTCGTAAATACCAACGATGTCACCCGGCCATGCCTCATCAACTGTTTCGCGATCCTGCGCCATGAACGCGGTTGCATTCGAGAACCGAATTCCTTTTTCCTGGCGCACGTGATAATAGTTACATCCGCGTTCAAATTTTCCCGAGCAGATTCGCAGAAAGGCAATACGATTCCGGTGCTTCGGATCCATGTTCGCGTGAATCTTAAAAATGAAACCTGAAAATTTGTTTTCGTCAGGTTCGATCACACGCAAAGTTGTTTCGCGTGGAATGGGTGCAGGTGCGATTCGAATAAAAGTATCAAGCAGCTCTTTTACTCCGAAATTGTTCACAGCACTACCGAAAAATACCGGTGCAACTTTCCCTGCAAGGTAATCTTCTACTTCAAAGTCGGGGTAAACTCCTTCAATAAGCTCAACGTCTGCCCGTAGCTGCTTCGCATTGTTCTCGCCAACATAGTCTTCGAGGGCCGTATCGTTGATATCTTTGATCTCAATACCTTCCTCAACCGTTATTTTGCTGCCACTAAAAAGATGCAGACTCTTTTCGTATAAGCTGTAAACACCCTTAAAGCTTTTTCCCATGTTAATGGGCCAGCTGAGCGGACGAACTTTGATATTTAACTTCTCTTCAATCTCGTCGAGCAGGTCAAAAGGGTCGCGGCCCTCGCGGTCGAGTTTGTTAATGAAGCAGATCACAGGCGTATTTCGCATGCGACAAACCTCCATCAACTTTTCCGTTTGAATTTCGACACCTTTCACGCAATCGATAACCATGATCACACTATCTACGGCTGTAAGTGTGCGATACGTGTCTTCCGCGAAATCCTGGTGACCGGGCGTGTCGAGCAGGTTGATTTTAACGTCCTTGTAGTTGAAACCCATGACCGACGTGGCGACAGAAATACCGCGTTGCTTTTCAATCTCCATCCAGTCAGAACGGGCGTGATCCTTAATCTTGCTTGATTTTACCGCACCAGCCTTTTGGATCGCTCCACCAAACAATAATAACTTTTCAGTTAATGTCGTTTTTCCCGCATCAGGGTGACTGATGATTCCAAATGTTCTCCGCTTTGCTATTTCCTGGTCTAATGTCATTCCGGTCACGCTAAATTAAGCCGCAAAAGTAAAGGAATTTGAGAGAACGACATCCGGGTGGGCAATTGAAAACAAAAACAGTTACCCGGAAACGACTTTCAAAAATTATCTTTTCTTCTTTTGAGCCGGAGTTGCTGCTTTCGCAGGCTTAGCTGCTTTTTTCTGTTGCCCGGGTGCATATGGCTTCGCGGATTGACTACCGGTGGCTTTCTTCATTTGGCCTGGAGGAGCCTTTTTCACCATCACGTTCGTGCTACATGCTTCTACAAGAAAGGCAATCAAACAGATCAATATTGTTTTCATCGTTGTGATTATCTGGCAAATCTATGCGTGCAAAGCGCCCATTTGTAAGAAGCGTAATGTAATAGTGCGGATTTCGTTTTTCGGCTATTTGTCAACTGGTAGAAGACAATCGAACCCTTATTTGCTGTCATTGTGTCACCTTATGTCAGTTTTTTTCATGCTGGCATAACCATTGTTAAAGTGCCTGTACTCAATCAGTTTTTGTGTTGAACAGTTAACCTTAAGATAATCATGGGAAAAATAATTGGAATCGACCTGGGCACTACTAACTCCTGCGTTGCCGTAATGGAGGGTAACGAACCAGTTGTCATAGCAAACAGTGAAGGTCGCCGCACGACTCCTTCAATTGTGGGCTTTTTGAACGAAGGTAACGGCGAGCGTAAAGTGGGAGATCCCGCAAAACGGCAGTCGATTACCAATCCGAAAAATACCGTAATGTCGATTAAACGCTTTATGGGTAAGAAGTATGAAGACGTTACCGGAGAGATGAAGATGGTTTCTTACCAGGTGGAACGTGGAAATAATGACACCGTGCGTGTGCGCATTGGCGATCGTCTTTTCACACCACAGGAAATTTCCGCGATGATCCTTCAGAAGATGAAGTCTACAGCGGAAGATTACCTCGGTACAACGATCACAGAAGCTGTGATTACCGTTCCAGCATATTTCAATGATGCAGAACGCCAGGCAACGAAAGAAGCTGGACAGATCGCGGGCCTTGACGTAAAGCGTATTATTAACGAACCTACAGCTGCGGCACTCGCATACGGTCTTGACAAGAAGAACAAAGACATGAAGATCGCTGTGTACGACCTTGGCGGTGGTACTTTCGATATTTCAATTCTTGAATTAGGTGACGGCGTGTTTGAAGTAAAGTCGACCAACGGCGATGTTCACCTTGGCGGTGATGACTTTGATCAGCGTGTCATGAATTGGCTTGCCGATGAATTCAAGCGCGAAGAAAACGTTGACCTTCGCAAAGATCCGATGGCACTTCAGCGTTTAAAGGAAGCTTCTGAAAAAGCGAAGATCGAATTATCAAGCTCTCAGGAAACTGAAGTTAACCTGCCGTATATCACTTCTATCGATGGCGTACCAAAACACCTTGTTAAGAAAATAACGCGCTCGAAATTTGAGCAACTTGTGGATGACCTCGTTCGCAGAACACTTGAGCCTTGCCGCAAGGCAGTGGAAGATGCTGGTGTGAATGTGTCTGAAATTGATGAAGTAATTCTTGTTGGTGGATCGACACGTATACCGCGCATCCAGGAAGAGGTTGAAAAGTTCTTTGGAAAGAAACCGTCGAAAGGTGTAAATCCTGATGAAGTTGTTGCAGTAGGCGCAGCGATCCAGGGTGGTGTGTTAACAGGAGAAGTGAAGGATGTTCTTTTGCTCGATGTAACTCCGCTTTCATTGGGTATTGAAACCCTTGGTGGCGTATTCACAAAGCTCATTGAGTCGAACACAACCATTCCTTCTAAGAAATCGGAAACATTCTCAACGGCTGCCGACAATCAGCCTTCGGTTGAAATTCACGTGTTGCAAGGTGAAAGACCAATGGCGAAAGACAACCGCACGATCGGACGTTTCCATCTTGATGGAATTCCACCAGCGCCAAGAGGCATTCCGCAGATTGAAGTAACATTCGACATCGATGCGAATGGTATCCTTCACGTTTCTGCAAAAGATAAAGGAACCGGCAAGGAACAAAAGATCCGCATTGAAGCTTCATCTGGTTTGACCGACGCTGAGATTCAACGCATGAAAGAGGAAGCACAGGCAAATGCCGAAGCTGATAAGAAGCAGAAAGAGCAGATTGAAAAAATCAATCAGGCTGACTCCCTGATCTTCCAAACTGAGAAGCAATTAAAGGAATACGGTGAAAAACTCTCTGAAACTAATAAGACTGCTATCACCAATGCACTCGAGAAACTTAGAAACGCACATAAGAACGCGGATATCGGTGCAGTCGACATTGCGATGAATGACCTGAACGGTGCATGGCAGGCTGCTGCTTCTGAAATGTATCAGGCAACGGGCGGACAGCCAGGCGCTGATGCCGGACCAACTGCAGGTGGGGGCCCGACGGGTGGCGGTAGCACTTCTTCTAACAACGACGTATCCGATGTCGAGTATGAAGAAGTGAACGATAACAACAAGAAGTAACTATCATATGACATACTTGAAAGCCCGGTGATGAGCCGGGCTTTTTGTTTTTTTGTGATCACCCAAAGCGGGCGATTTATCTGAACTCTGAATGTTTTATTGAACCATTGATCATTCAATCACGCCTCTCGTAAATTCTTTTTAAGATGTTGATTCGCTACCGTTGAAGCCGAACATTAATCGCGATAAATTCATCAAAAAATAAATTATGAGAACATTACCATATTTCAGGATGATGGTCATTGCTTTGATGACGATCATCGTCGCGGATATGCATGCACAAGGCATTACAACGCCGCGCACGCCGAGCCCCGCAGCAACGCTGGTGCAAACCATCGGCATTTCTACCGTTACAATAAATTACTCACGACCCAAAGTAAATGGTAGGGAGGTTTGGGGTAAACTTGTCCCTTACGGATGGAATGTTCAACCGTTTGGTTTAGGTAATTCAGCTCCATGGCGCGCTGGTGCCAACGAGAATACCATCATTACTTTGTCACACGATGCAAAGATTGAAGGAGTAACGGTTCCTGCCGGCAGATACGGATTGTTCTTTGTAGTAAACCAGGATAATACGGGAGAAGTCGTGTTGTCGAAAGAAAGCCGTTCGTGGGGAAGTTTCTTTTATGATCCCGCTCAGGACCAGATGAGAGCCAAAATTCAGCTGCGTGATATTCCTCATACAGATTTGCTCACGTTTGATTTTGTGAACCTTGCTAAAAATAGCGGTGAGCTTGTATTGAACTGGGAGAAAAAACAGTTTCCTGTAAAAGTTGAGTTTGCGGTTGATAATATTGTCATGGCGAATGCCGCCGAGGAACTAAAGGGTCCGATCGGGTTTAACTTCCAGGGCCCCACAAGCGCAGCTAATTACGCGCTACTAAATAATACAAATCAAGATCAGGCTTTGAAATGGATTGATCAGGCAATTGCCGCCAACCGGAACTTTCAGACACTTCGCATTAAATCGGGATTGTTAAAGCAAAAGGGAAACGCCACTGAAGCGGATAAGCTGATGTCTGAGGCAATGACGATAGCCACAGAACCTGAGTTAAATGTTTATGGTTATCAGCTGATGGGACAAGGTCAACAAGATAAAGCTATTGAGGTATTTATTTTGAATACGCAGCGTTTTCCAAAAAGTCCAAATACCTGGGACAGCCTTGGTGAAGCGTATGCAACGAAGGGGGACAAAGCAAATGCTATCAAAAATTTTAAGAAAGCGCTTTCTCTCAATCCTCCCGCTAATGTGAAAGCTAATTCCGAAAAGTTTCTTAAGGATCTAGGCGCGTTGTAAAACATCATCAGAATTTTTGAAGCATCAGACCTCCTCACGGGAGGTCTTTTGTTTCTTAGGAGATTTAGCAAATCGATGTGTTGCCAAAAAAAATTGAGCAACCAAACCGCTGATTCAACGTGTAATCAATTCCGGTATATCCAATGAAACTGACAATCACGAGCATCAAGCTCAAATCGCCGATCCATTTCTTCGCTTTGTCCCTTCACGGTATGCGAATCCGTGGGCAGTTGCAAAAATCAGCAGGCCTCACTAAAACAAAAGTCACCGGGTTCTGGACGAAACACTACACCATGACGCTATGGAATGACGAAGCTTCATTGAGGTCATTCGCGCGTAACGGTCACCATCTGGCTGCGATGAAAAAAAGCGCATCCCTTGCTAAAGAAATATCGACACTTACAATCGATGCCGATTCTCTTCCAACCTGGAAGGAAGCAACGCGGCTTCTACACGAAAATGGAAGGATAATACAATACAATGTAGACTCACGTTCGTAAGCTTCGGCTCGAATCTTTCCTTTCCAGATTTATTTTACAGACAGTGTCAAAGCATCTTAATACCTGTTTAAATTTGCCGGCATTAACAAAATAACATGCTGGTTTTAAAATTCGGTGGTACTTCTGTCGGCAAGCCCGAACGAATGAAAAAGATTGCAACCCTTGTATTCGGAACACCGGGTAAAAAGGTGGTTGTGCTTTCTGCCCTTTCGGGAACCACAAATGCCCTCGTATCAATTGGTGAACACCTTACAATCGGTCAGGGCGCGAAAGCGGAGGAGGAGATCTCATCACTGGAAAAACATTATCTCACATTTGTTAAGAATCTCTTTGAGACAGATGCGTTCCACGCAATTGGCCAGGAAATCGTGAGCAGATATTTTATTCTGATAAGGTTGTTAGCGGCCGGACAGTTTGATGACAAAAGCTATCGCGAGTTGCTGGCGCAAGGTGAGTTGATGTCGACGGAAATGTTTTATCAGCATCTTCAGGAAAGAAAGATACCGTCCCGATTGTTGCCGGCGTTACACTTCATGTCCATCGATGAAAACGAGGAGCCCGAGCTCGAAAAGATTTCCGGAAGATTGAAACCACTTGTGGGTTCATTGAACGTCGACATTCTTATAACACAAGGATACATTTGCCGGAACCACCGAAACGAGATCGACAACCTGAAACGTGGGGGAAGCGATTATACTGCATCGCTTATTGGCGCTGCCATTCAAGCGGAAGAAGTTCAGATCTGGACTGACATTGACGGCATGCATAATAACGATCCGCGCATTGTAAAGAAAACAATGCCGATCTCTGAACTCACTTTCGATGAAGCATCTGAGCTTGCTTATTTCGGGGCAAAGATTCTCCATCCATCAACGATTGTTCCCGCGCAGAAATACAACGTGCCTGTTCGGTTAAAAAATACGATGGATGAAAAAGCGTTTGGTACGATCATTACCGAAAAAGGTTCGGAAGGAAGCTTTAAGGCCGTTGCTGCGAAAGATGGCATTACAGCAATCAAGATCAAATCGTCGCGCATGCTGATGGCTTATGGTTTTCTGCGACGCGTATTCGAGGTATTTGAAAACTATAAAACGCCGATCGACATGATCGCTACGTCTGAAGTTGCCGTATCGTTAACAATCGATAGTAACACTCATCTTCCGATGATTGAGACCGAGCTTCGAAAGTTTGGCTCTATTGAGGTCGATAAAGATCAAACCATTATTTGCCTTGTGGGAAATAGGATAATGGAACAAAAAGGGATTCTTGAAAAGGTATTCAAATCGTTGCCGAACATTCCTGTGAGGATGGTATCCTGCGGTGGTAGCGCCAACAATGTTTCAATTCTTGTTGATAAGCAATACAAAGATCAGGCGCTGAACTTATTGAACGAAGGGTTATTCGGATTGAAGTAATACCACCGAAAATCAGAATAATGAAGCCATGTCCGCCAAACCATGGCTTCAACAGTTTATACCAGTTGCTTTAATGCGATTTCAAAAGATGCCTGCGCGATGCCTGTTTTCTTGTGATTGACAGCGTGTGTTTTCACCAGCGCGCTTCTGATTATTTGTGATATGTCATTGAAAATAGAAGCGTCATCCATTTTCACTTCGTTCTCCATAAAGTATGCAAACACCCGCGCCATGCCACAGTTGGCAATGAAATCGGGTAACACCGAAAATTTCTCATCAGCATAAAGGCCGGTTGGGCCGAAAAATATTTCTGGATCTGCAAAAGGGACATTCGCCCCGCACGAGAAAACTTCCAGCTTTGAAGCAATCATCCTGTCAACCTGATCCCGTGTTATCAATCGGGATGCAGCTGCCGGAATAAAGATCTCGAACTCGAGATCCCAGATTTTTTGATTAACAATATCAAACGGAAGCAAGTCTTCTGACACAAGCTTGTTTCCATTTCTGTTTACCACCAGCTCACGAATTTCTTCTAATGAAAATCCTTTTTGATTAATCAGCCCGCCTTCGTGGCTCACGATTCCAACGACTTTAACACCGAGTTGCGCCAGGTAAAAGCCTGCTGCAGCTCCCACGTTTCCCCAGCCCTGCACCACTGCTCGTTTATTTTTCAGATCACCACCCCACAATTCGTAGTAGTGTTTCACGGCTTGCGCAACACCATAACCCGTACACATATCTGCAATCGTATACTTTTTCTTCAGCGAAGGCGAGAATTTTTCATCCTCAATGATTTTAACAACTCCCTGTCGCAGTTGGCCGATACGATTTACTTTTTGTGCTTCAGTCGGCCGATAGTGTCCGGTGAAGACACCTTCTTGTGGATGCCAGATGCCAACGTCTTCTGTGATTGGAATTACCTCGTGAAGTTCATCGACATTTAAATCGCCGCCCGTTCCATAGTAGTATTTGAGAAGCGGCATCACCGCGTTATACCAACGTTGAAGAACTGCCTGCTTTCTTGGATCATTCGGATCGAAATTGATTCCTGACTTTGCACCACCGATCGGTGGTCCTGATACAGTAAATTTTACTTCCATTGTTTTCGCCAGCGACTCCACCTCACGCTTGTCAAGTCCCTTACGCATCCGCGTTCCACCACCAGCTGCACCACCGCGCAATGAATTGATGACGACCCATCCTCGTGCTTCAGTTTCCGGATCTTTCCATTCAAATACAATTTCAGGGGCTTTATTCTCGAATTTGGCTAGCAGGTCTTTCATGAATCAGGTGATTAATTGCGTCGGCAAAGATGAAAAGAGTTAGAATCCTACCAAAATTCCTGCACTGGAATCCTTCCTCGCTTTTGTTACCGTCTTCAGACAATTATTTTCATCGCGCACGCGCAGGACGCCAAGCAATCCGAAGATCAAAGCTTCCTTGAATTTCACAATGTTGTCATCAGGAACAACGAAGGTTATCTCGTCACCGCCATGCTCGAGCATGCGCGACATGAGAAACGAATTAAACGTACCACCACCAGTACACAATACGGTTGCTGTTTTTTTATACGACTTGATGGCTTTAACGATCTCCATCGCAACGGATTCGGTGCATGTGCTCAACATATCCGGAATATCTTTTTTAGTTCCTTGAAGAAGTGGCCTTACTTTTAGCTCAAAAAACTCACGTCCTAGTGATGGCCTCTTTTTATTCAGGGTGTTATAAACAGTATTTAATTTTTCAAGGATTGTTTGATCAATTTTTCCCTGAGATGCGAGCTCGCCATCCTTATCGAATTCTTCTCCAACCTTTTCCGCCAGGTAGTTCAGGCTCATGTTCGCAAAGCAGATGTCGAATGCAATGCGTTGTTTCTTTTGTTCAAGAGAGAGGTTCGCGATCCCCCCAAGGTTAAGGCATACATCGTACTCGTGAAAAAGATACTTGTCGCCAATTGGAACGAGCGGCGCGCCTTGTCCTCCGTTGAGCACATCCAGCGAACGAAAGTCATAGACAACAGGTAAGCCGGTTTGCGCGTGAATTGCATTTCCATTTCCCATTTGATACGTGAAGCCGCGTTTGGGTTGATGAAAGACTGTGTGTCCGTGCGATGCGATGAAGTCTGCTTTGATTTTCTTTTTCGCGGCAAAGTTCGCGCAGGCTTTTCCCACATAGGTTCCGAACGCGAAGTCGCTTTCTATAAGCTCGACACCGGACATTGAATATGCACTTGACAGCTTGTTTCGCCAGTACGCACCATAGCTGATTGTAGATGCTTCCTCGATCTTAAAATTCCACGTTCCTGTTTTTTTCCAGAATGAGCAGAATGCAATATCAAGCCCATCCAGTGATGTACCGGACATTAGACCAATCACGCGATATCTTTCCTTCGTAATCATGATGTGTACGCTTGTTTAATGACGTAACCTCACCCAATTTCTTAACTTTGCGATCTGTTTCTAATGGATGAAGTCATTAATGAATTTAGTAGTTGACTACGGCAACAGCGCAGCCAAGGTAGGAATTTTCGATAACGAAAATTTGATGGAGAAGCATACTTTCAGCGATGAAGACGCGCTGCTTCGCTACTTGAACAAGCTAAGTGTAGAACACCTTATCGTTTCTTCCGTTAAGACCGATGCACAACAAATCATCAAGTGGGTGAACCATAACGGCCTTTCGATGGTGCTCAATTACCGGCTTCCTCTACCGATAAAAAACCTTTATTCAACACCGGAAACGCTTGGCGTGGACAGGTTGGCTGCAGTTTGTGGAGCGCGCCAGCTTTTTGAGAATGAAAATTGTCTTGTAATAGACGCTGGTACATGTATCACTTTTGATGTGTTGGACAAGCATGGCCGGTATTTCGGAGGTGCTATTTCGCCCGGTCTCAACATGCGTTTTCAGGCGCTCAATACTTTTACGGCAAAATTGCCGTTAATAACTCCGGTTGAAAATCCGCGTTTGATTGGGACATCAACAGAAAGCTGTATCCATAGTGGCGTCATAAACGGCCTTATCGCCGAGTTGAATGGTATTATCGATCAATATGAAGCCAAATATGACGACTTACAGGTGCTGCTTTGCGGAGGTGACACACACTTTTTTGAAAAGAAACTTAAAGCCTCCATATTTGCGAGCCCGGAACTGGTTCTGGTTGGGTTAAACAGCATTCTGATCTATAATGTCACTCACTAAATCTATTTTTACAGTCATTTTAAGCGCCTTTTTTGTTACGGCGGCGCACGGTCAGGTAACAAGGTCGCCGTTTACAACCTTCGGCCTTGGAGAGGTCTATAACAACGCGCTTACAAATAATCAGGGAATGGGCGGCCTGGGCGTTAGTACCCCACAGTATTTCTATATCAACAATCAAAATCCGGCTTTGCTGGTTTCTCCGATGCCCGGAGCACACAATAAGTTAACTATTTTCGAGGCTGGGGTAGTTGGAGAAACCCGGGCGATTGCTTCCGATACCTCTATCGAAAAGACCAAAGGTGGTAATTTGAATTACCTGATCATGGCCTTTCCGATAAAGCCCGAGCGTTGGGTATCGTCTCTGGCTATTTCGCCTTTCAGTACTGTAAAGTATAAGGCTAGATACGTCACCGCAATTGAAAATAGCTCCACGGAGGCGGAGATCACCGAAGAAGGCAGGGGAGGCATTACGCAATTAAGCTGGGCAAATGGTATAAGACTGCATGAACGCATCAATGTCGGTTTCAAAGCGTCTTATTTTTTTGGATCGATAACGAACAGCTATCAAAACAAATTGCTTGATACATCGCTGCCTAACAACCTGAGCGCCTCGTATGATGACAAAACTTACGTGCGCGACTTCGGTTTTTCTGCCGGCATTTCCTATAGCCAGGACTCGCTTTTCCGTGGCAGTCGTTACAGACTAACGTTCGGCGCGACCTATGATCTTGGCACGGATCTGAATGCCAAGCGGCGGACTATTTTTTATCGGACAAATAATTCTGGCGATGCAACAGATCTGGATACGATCGCTAATGTGCGCGGACAGTATTCGGTTCCCTCTGGGTTTTCAGGTGGATTAACGATCAGTCAGGTTCGGGGACGTCGTTTATGGAATGCAGGTATAGAAGCTTCCTTCCGCGACTGGTCAATGTTCAAAAGTTTTGACGCCGACGAGGAAGCGGGCTATGGAAAGGCCTGGCGTTATGTGGCAGGCGGGGAAATTACGCCAGACCCTTACTCGGAAAATTACCTTAAACGAATTACGTACCGATTGGGCATTAGCTACGAGCAAACACCTTATCGCGTAAACACAAGTACTGAGCCTGATTCTCCGATTTACAATCCCGTGACGGAATTTGGTACCAATTTTGGTTTATCGCTCCCGGCTGGAAGATCGAGTCTGGATATTGGTTTGCGCTACGGCCAGCGGGGAAATAAAGCCGATACTTTCTTCCAGGAAACATACTGGCGTGTTTTCTTTGGTATCACCTTTAATGATCAATGGTTTGTACAGCGGAAATTCGATTAAGTTTCTTCGTAGCGGGCGTGTAACCATTACGTTAGTTGCCATCGCATTGTGCGGCTTTCTGGCTGGCTGTGGGCCATCTGAGCTAAGCGAGCCGGTCGAGTATACAGGCCCGGCACGTACTGCGAGGAACGTAATGACACATTATACCGAACATGGCCGGCTGAAGCTTAAAATGAACACGCCACTTGTGCATGAAATGCTGGATGGCGATCGCGAGTTTCCGGAAGGAATAGAATTGGAATTCTATGACGAAACCGGGTCGCTTGAGTCCACATTACGTGCTAACGAGGCTTATTATTTCCACGCTGAGAATAAATGGAGAGGGCGAGGAAAGGTAGAAGTGAAGAATATTGCGAAAAATGAGCAACTCAACACCGAAGAACTATTCTGGAAGCCGGCTGATAAAAAAATATACACCGACCAATTTGTCACCATTCGACAGCAGGACGACGTGATTTACGGCCAGGGTCTTGATGCCAAAGAGGATATGTCAGACTACACTATTTTGAAGCCTGAAGGTGTATTCGACATAAGCGAGGAAAAGTAATTTATTAATCGGTACCTTTGCTCCGCCATGAAACTTCCTGATATCATTTTACTTTCTGGCTCAGTCGCTTTTTTTATCATTGGAGTTCATCAGGTAATGACCGTCGGTTTTGCGAATGCTTATTGGGCGATAATGCTTGCTGTTGTACTCTTCTTTGTCTTTAACTTACGAAAGAAGAAAAACAACTGATGGAGATTGCACTGCCGGTTGGAATAATTGTTTCGCTCGCTACGGCCCTTTTTTTTTCCGGCTGGGAAATCGCGTTTCTCTCTGCGAACAAGTTGCAGATTGAAGTGGAAGGCAAGCACGGTGATATCGGTGCACGCATCATAACTTTTTTTGCCGAAAGACCCACCTGGTTAATTGGCACCACACTCACCGGTAATCTCCTTTCACTCGTTCTCTTTTCAACTTTCACAACACGCTACATAGTACCTGTTATTCTCGATTGGTTTCCGGGGTTAAATCAGTTCTGGATTGTGGTGTTTGTACTGACTGTTTTATTGACTGTCATTACTCTTTATACCATTGAGTTTCTCACCAAGTCACTTTTCATCGTAAACGCCAACCGGATTCTTAGATGGCTTGCGATTCCATTTACGATAGTCGCAGTAATTCTCTTCCCTGTTGTTTATGCCCTGGTTTCCCTGGTGAAGCTTGTTAGCGTTTCAATACTCGGCCTCGAATATTCACACGAAAAACCTGTATTTGGTCTGACCAATGTCAACGTTTATCTACAGTCCGTTCATCGTATTTCCGCGGAGAACAACAATCTGGAGATGGACAAGAAAATTCTTTCGAACGTAATAGATTTTAAATCCGTAAGGGTGCGTGAGTGTATGGTTCCGAGGACAGAGATCGTCGCGGTGCCGGTTACGGTCACCATAAAAGAATTACAGGAGAAGTTTATCGAAAGCGGGCATTCGAAATTGATTGTGTACCGCGATTCGATCGACGACGTTGTAGGTTATTGTCATTCTTCCGCGTTGTTCCGAAAGCCTTCAAAAATCGAAGAGATTCTAACCCCTATCGTTACAGTTCCGGAAACAACCCTCGCGAATGAATTGATGATTCGCCTGATCAACGACCGCAAAAGCCTCGCAATTGTCGTTGATGAGTTTGGCGGTACGTCCGGGATGATCAGTATGGAAGACGTGATCGAAGAAATTTTTGGCGAGATTGAAGATGAACACGACGAGGATACTTTAACCGAACAGATGATTAACGAGCACACGTATCTGCTAAGCGCGCGGCTTGAAATTGATTACCTGAATGAAATATACGGCTGGAATCTGCCAACCGGTGATTATGAAACCCTTGGCGGTTTGATTCTGGAGCGGGTGCGCGATATTCCGAAGCCAGGCGAAACCGTCGAGATTAAGCCTTATACATTTATCGTGCAAGCGACGGAAGAAACGCGCATTAATACGGTCAAAATGCTCATTGATCATAAATATTTGAGGCGTTGATTTTCAGTAGGTTGGAAGGGAAACATGCGCCGCTTTCATTTTTCCCGATTTTTTTCGAGGTAAGTTTCAGGAATAGATTTAAGAGCTTAAATTTGCGGGCTTTACTGTTTTCAGTAGGCCTTAAACTTAACCAAGTCACTAAATAACTTTAGCTAAAATATGGCATTGATTGGGACACTTCGCAACAAGATGGGCACCTGGGTGGTGGTATTTGTATTCGTTGCGATCCTTGCATTCATTTTGAATGATCTTCTAGGAAATAACTCCGTTTTATTTAACGACAACGAAGTGGGTGAAATAGCCGGTCATACCGTCAGCTATGATGAATTCCAGAGTGCCGTGCAAGAGCGTGAAGCAAGTTACATCCTGAACACAGGGCGCGAACCTTCCGATCGCGAAATGGCGACCGTTCGCCAGCAGGCGTGGGAGACGCTCATTCTTCGTCATGCAATTGAAAAACAATTTGACAAGGTCGGAGTCGAGGTGACAAATGTAGAGCAGCAGGATATGATTTGGGGTAACAACGTTGATCAGAATATCCGTCAGGCATTTACAGATCCTAACACGGGTGAGTTCAATAAGGAGCGCCTTCTATCGTATTTGAAAGAACTTAACAATCCGCCAGCTGATCCACAGATGCAAGGTATGTGGCAGGAACAGCGTACACGTTGGGAGATTTTCCAGCGTGATCTGAAACCAGGTCGCCGGCGAATCAAATATGAAAACCTGTTACTTAAAACAAACTACATCACCACTGTGCAAGCTGAGCGTGAATATCACGTGCAAAACGATGTGGCTGAAGTAAAATTCGCATACGTACCCTACTACACGGTGAGTGATTCTGCAGCGGAACCTTCTGATGCGGATATGAAAGCTTATTACAACAAGAACATCGAGAAGTACAAAACCGAAGCAACGCGCGACCTAAAATTTGTAACTTTTTCTTTAGAAGCTTCACATGAAGATTCGATTGCAGTGAGGGAAGAGATTACGCGTTTGGCCGCGGAGTTCGCCGCAGCGGAGGATGACTCGACTTTCGCCACAATAAACAGCGATGTATCCGAAGCATACGGAACATATAACATTGGTTCCTTGCCAACGTTCCTCCAGGATGAAACACTTACGCCAGGAAAAGTAATCGGTCCCTTCATTGACGGAGGCGCTTATAAGGTTGCCAAAGTATCTGACGTGAAAAAAGACACGAGTTTCACAGCGCGCGCGAGCCACATACTCATTCGCTGGGAAAAAGATACTGAAGAAGCTAAAAAAGCTGCTAAAGAGAAAGCGAGAGATATCCTTAAAGAAATTAAAGATGGTGCAGATTTTGGGGCAATGGCGCGTCAGCATGGAACAGATGGAACGGCTTCTAAGGGCGGCGATCTCGGATGGTTTTCATCAGGAAGAATGGTAAAACCATTTGAAGATGCAGTATTCGGTGCAACCAAAACGGGTGTACTCAACGATGTAATAGAAACTGATTTTGGTTACCACATTATCAATGTAACCAATGTTAAAGATAACGTCGCTTACGAAGTGGCGATCATTGAGAGAGCGATCACACCAAGCGACAATACCACCAATGAAGCGTTCCGCAAAGCAGAATTATTTGCTGGCGAGGTAGATGGCATTGATGATTTCACAAAGACGGCTGCTGATATGGGATACACCGCATACGATGCAAAGAACATTACCAGCGATGAGCGCCGCATCAACATGCTGGGTGATGCGCGCCAGGTGGTGCAGTGGCTCTTCCGCGATGCTGAAAAAGGCAAGGTGTCGGAGGTGTTTGATCTTCAAGATCAATATGTTGTAGCGGTGATGACAGGTGAAATTGAAGAAGGTCACAAACCTTTTGAGATTGTAAAGGATCAGGTGAAGCCTGAGGTCGTAAAAGAGCAAAAAGCGAATACAATCATTGAGAAATTGAAAGGCAAGACAGGATCGCTGGAAGAAGTTGCCTCCGCGTATGGCCAGGATGCTAATGTATATTCAGCGCCTTCTCTTAAGTTAAGTTCAAATTCGTTGCCAACGGCAGGGTTTGATCCCAGAGCGGTGGGAATTGCATTCTCGCTGGAAAGCGGGAAGCGTTCAGCGCCATTTTCAGGCGAAAACGGTGTCTTTGTTATGGAACTGCAAAGCCTGACTATTGCACCTGAAACTAACGATTACGCATCCTACAAGACCATACTTGAACAGCAAAATTCAATGGGTCGTAGCGGATTCAGCATCAATGAAGCAATTAAGGAGGCCGCAAAGATCGAAGATCAGCGATATAAGTTTTATTAATTGGTTAACATAAACAAAGCCACACTCGCGCAAACGGGTGTGGCTCTTTTTATTAATGGATAAAGAGTGGTCAGATTCATTTAAAGAAAAGTTAGACCGACATTATGCCTGGCCATCACTCTACATTTTTAAGTTTATAGTTCCTAAAGGAAAAGAGCTGGCATTGAAAAATCTTTTTCCTAACCATCAAACTACCGAAAGACAATCTCGCGAAGGGAATTATACAAGCATCACCATTCAGATGATGATGCCCTCTAGCGACGCAGTAATCGCAATTTATCAACAGGCTTATGCCATTGAGGGACTGATTGCCCTCTAAATATCTTTTATTTGCCCGTCAAATTCTTTAACTCGAAGTAAAATCACGGTTTTTATGAAATGGCCTGAAGAAAACAACACGCTGAAAAAAACTTTCGTATTCAAGGATTTTTCTGAAGCATTCGCATTCATGACACGCGTTGCGCTGATTGCAGAAAAAATGAATCACCATCCGACATGGACGAATACATGGAACAAAGTGACAATCGAATTGTCAACACACGATGCTGGCAACATTGTTACAGGTAAGGACGAAAAACTGGCAGCCGAGATTGACAAGCTTGCGAAATGATCAGTCCTGCAAAAACCAGTCTGTATCTCGTTCCCACACCCATTGGAAATCTCGCGGATATCACATTTCGCGCCATAGAAATTCTCAAGCATGTAGATCTCATTCTGGCTGAAGATACCCGCACTTCTTCGGTGTTGTTAAAACACTACGATATTAAGAAACCGCTTCAAAGCTTTCATAATTTTAACGAACACAAGATCCTGCAGCAACTCATATGGCGACTTACAAACGGCGAAACGATGGCGTTAATTTCAGATGCAGGTACACCGGGAATTTCCGATCCGGGATTTTTGCTTGCCAGGGCCTGTGTGAAAGCCAACATAAAGATTGAGTGTTTGCCTGGCCCGACCGCATTTGTGCCGGCTTTGCTGAAGTCGGGTCTTCCGGCCGACCGATTTGTTTTCGAGGGATTTCTTCCACAAAAGAAAGGTCGCCAGACGTTGTTACGAACTTTAGTTAACGAAAACCGGACAATGATTTTTTATGAGTCGCCGTACAGAGTTGTGAAAACTCTTACACAGTTTGCCGAATATTTTGGCAATGAACGGATGGCTTCTGTTTCTCGTGAGCTTACAAAAATGTTTGAAGAAACCATTAACGGAACACTGACGGAGTTGCTCGCTTATTTCTCAACCAAAGAACCGAAAGGTGAAATTGTAATGATAGTAGCAGGGAACGACAGCAGTAGTGTGAAGATTGAACCCCCGGCCGAGGAGGACTAGTTTTTAATGTTCATGGTATTAAATAAAAGAAATGAAGCTTGATAAGATTCAACAGGATGTGATCGAAACGACGTTGGCGGTAGGCGCTTTTATCCGGCGCGAAGCTGCTTCTTTTGATCGTGCCCATATTGAGAAGAAAACAACTTTCAATAATCTTGTTTCTTACGTTGACAAAGAAGCGGAAAAAAGGATCGTATCATCATTGCATAAAATTTTCCCTGAAGCCGGATTTATTACCGAGGAAGGAACTGTCTCTCAAGCCAGTGAACATGAATACAGCTGGGTCATTGATCCACTGGACGGTACGACAAATTTTCTGCACGGTTTGCCGATATATGCAGTAAGCATTGCCCTGGTTAAAAATAATGAGCCGGAATTGGGTGTCGTTTACCATATCGGCAGCGAAGAGTGTTTTCATGCTGTTCGTCAGCATGGGGCATATTGTAACAAATCGCGGATAAATGTTTCACCGGTTGGTTCGCTCAATGAAGCGCTACTTGCAACGGGCTTTCCCTACGACAGCGATCAGCGCAGCAATGAACATCTCGAAATCATTAAACATTTTTTGTCACAAACGCATGGCATACGGCGACTGGGCAGTGCCGCAATCGATCTTGCCCTTGTTGCTGCTGGCAGGTTGGACGGATTTTTCGAATACAACCTAAATCCGTGGGATGTTGCCGCGGGGGCCTTACTTGTGCAGGAAGCTGGTGGGAGAATAACTGATTTCTCTGGAGAAAATAAGTACCTTTTTGGCCGGCAAATGTGCGCATCCAATCAACTACTTCAAGAACAAATGCTCGCGGTGATTCGAAGAAGTTGGACGTTCATATCATAACGTGGTATATTTGCCGTTTAATTGTCGGTAGCCTCACTCAACTATTGCATTCCTAAATCCTCCTTTATCTGTTGATCTCTGGCATGAATATTTTCGAAGGTTTTAAATGAGTTTTTATTAATACTCGGTTCCAACCTTTAGGAAATTTTACCGGTCTAAAGAATTATAAATTAATACATGACAAACAACTCCTCAAACGGAACTTCATTCGATTTAAAACCGAAGTACACGGACGAAATTGACTTGATGGAAGTATTTTTTAAGTCCCTGATGGTATGTAAAAAATACAGAACACTAATTTTTGTATCGATAGCTATAGCACTTGCATCAGGCGTAGCCTTGAAAATTTTCATTAAGCCTGAATATAAAAGCACGATCGTTGTCAACACTCCAAACCTTGGAAGCCAAGAAGTCGCGGAAATAGTTGAAAGTATTGACCTTCAGTTGAAAGATCCTTCGTTTGAATTGTATGGGCTATTAAAAGAATTAACGATTCAAGCCGCAGACAAAAATGGCCAAGACGATGCTAAGAATAAGAGTTATGTCATTAACGCGACCGTAAGTGATCCGAACCGATTGCCAAAAGTCCGCGATTTTATAGTTGCATCTATTGAGAACAACAAATACGTCCAACGGCTGAGACAGATTGAGACAGCAAGATTGGAAGAAACGTTGAAAGGAGTTGAGTTAGAGCAGAAACGCGTATCTGATGTGTTAAATCATACGATTGCGAACAACCTTCCAAATGAAAACTTTTCGGTTGCCGATCTTGCTAAGCTTAAAATTGAGCTCATGAAGGAAAGGGCGCAGATCAAAGCGAGTATCCAAAATATTCGCGGTGTTTCTGTAGTAAAAGATTTTCAGAATGTGATGATTCCGGATAATAAGCAGCTACCCCTGTTATTTGGAATCCCGCTGCTTGCATGTCTACTTTTGGTTACTGCTTATATTTTTTACAAAGAAATAAGCGAACAACTTAAACTTTATGAAACCGATATCATACGCACAGACCGTATAACAATTGCCCCCGCGAAGCCGCTCATTAAGCGAACAAGCTACCGTCAGCGGGTGCGACAACCATAAAAATGTGAAAGGGATTCTATGAATCCCTTTTTGTTTGCCGTCTTACGTCCTGAAATTGTCTGTGTACCCAATCAATCTAGGCTGGAACACAAATCGTATCCGAAGATTAATCTAACGGTACGTTAACGTGGCGTTCTGCATGATAGGAGGAACGCACCAACGGACCCGATTCAACATATTTTAACCCTCGCTTTAATCCTTCTTCTTTATACTGCTCGAAAGTTTCGGGATGAATAAATTCAATCACTTCATGATGAAGTTTTGTCGGTTGAAGGTATTGTCCAAGGGTCAGGATCATCAATCCGCTTTTTACCAGATCATCCATTGCCACAAACACCTCCTCTTTTGTTTCGCCAAGCCCAAGCATGATTCCAGACTTGGTTCTTTTGCCGGCTTCACGAATTCTCTTAAGTTGTTCGAGGCTGCGTTCATATTTGGCCTGCGGACGAACATTCCTGTATAACCGACTTACGGTTTCCATATTATGCGAAACAACCTCTTGTCCGCCTTCTACCATTCGATAAAGAGCATCCCAGTTTCCCTTCGTGTCTGGAATTAATGTTTCGATGGTTGTGGAAGGACTTTCTTTCTTAATCTCAACTACCGTTTGATACCAGACTTCGGCACCGCGGTCTTTCAATTCATCGCGATTCACAGACGTTATCACCGCATGTTTAACCTGCATCAGTCGAATCGCCTCAGCTACGCGTTTTGGTTCATCAAGATCATACTCGGTCGGCCTGCCGGTGGCAACTGCACAAAAAGTACAGCTTCTCGTGCAAACATTTCCGAGAATCATGAAAGTTGCAGTGCCCGCGCCCCAGCACTCGCCCATGTTAGGACAGTTGCCACTTTCACAAATTGTGTGGAGTTTGTAATTATCGACGAGCTTCCGCACGCGAGCATAATCGGGGCCCACCGGAAGCTTTACTCGTAACCAATCGGGCTTACGTTTGCGGGAGGAATCGTTAATTACGGGTAGCTCTATCATAGCAGGATTTCCTGTACACTAAACAGCAACTGACGCTGTTTAGTTTATTTTCCAATCAACGATTTGTATTCAGCGGCAGAAAGTAGGGATGTAACTGCGCCGGTAAGCTCAACTTTAATCATCCAGCCTTCGCCGTAGGGATCATCATTTACTTTTTCCGGACTTCCATCTAAAATTGCGTTGACCTCTGTAACCTTGCCATTTACCGGCATAAATAAATCAGAAACTGTTTTAACAGCTTCAACCGTTCCGAAAATTTCGTGTTCTTTCAATTCCTGCCCAACGGTGGTAATGTCGACATAAACGATATCACCTAATTCGCTTTGAGCGAAATCAGTAATTCCTACAATGGCTGTCTTGCCGTCGATTTTAACCCACTCATGGTCTTTTGTGTACTTAAGATTCTCAGGAATATTCATCGTTAGAGTATTTATTGGCCCAAAATAACGGAAAGTATCCGAAAGTCGGATACCCTAATTTAATTTATACTTTGCGCTATTGAGCAAGGCTGAATCTTACCTGAAATCCGAATCGGGTGGTGGTTCTACGGAACGAGGTGGTCGTTAAAGGTTCGTTGATACTTCTATCGAAATATCCCTGAATTGTCAGTTTTTGATTGACGACGTACGAGATGTTCGGGCGGATCTGAATATTGATGTTTCCGTTCGTGATTTGTGCCAGCTCACCTACGGTTCGCTGGATTGTTTTTGTATTCGCAACGGTAACGTTTAACCGGAAGGTTACGTCGTTTTTCAGCACGATAGTTCGTCCTTGCGATTTAAACGGAAGTTTCAGGTTGTTTTTCGTGTATCCCACTTCAACCGATATGTCGCGGTTGTTAACTTCACTGATTTGCTGGTTGGTGACAAATAGGGCCAGGTCGCGCTTGGTTTTATATTCTGCGCGTGCGGTGAGCTTGCCTTTTGTTCGGATATTAATTCCAATCAGCGGCGAAAATTGCTCTGACAACATAACCTGGCCAATGACATACACAGGAACATATTCCTGGTCAGCATTCATCGATCCAAAGTACGAATTGTTATACTCCTCCACTCGCCGATCAATGCGTATGTTTCCGGAGACATCAACGTCGGATGTATTTCGGTAATCAAGAACCGAATAGGAAGATTGATAACCATGCGTGATGCTGACCGACTGAAACACTGATTTGAAAATCTCAAGCTTATTCAAGCCCGTATAGTCAATGCGCCAGTTCGGAAGTGGGATCTTCGGAAAGGGAGAGAGGTTCACACTATTCGCATCCTTCCCGGTATAAGCCGCAAGAAATGCCGGGATTAACACGTCCTGTCCTCGCGAACTATATTCATTCTGTGGCCGCTCTGTATTGAAACGTTGCTGAACAATTGAGAGGTTATTTTCAAATGTTTTAAATACTTCGGAGTTAACGTCATCGTTCGATGACTTGAATGCCGTACGAATTGTCATAAACGAAATTTTGTAGGCACCAGTGCGTAGGGGGGGCTCGGATCCGAACTGATCAATGTCTTCTGATGTATTCTGATCTCTGAAAATTTCGCGGTATGTGTCGTTGGTTTCTTTTCGCAGATCAATCTGAATTTTGAAATCGTTCGACGGTTCAATGTTTCCGCGCAGCGTGATACTTTCGTTTCGTACCTGTTCAAACATCTCGGTTAGTTCGGTCTTGTTTACAAGCCAACCGTTTTGAGCCGCCCTATACCTTATGCCCGGATTCTGGCTTCCAAGAATAAATTTGTAACCTGGCGCTTCCCAATTCTCGTCGAGGCCGAAATATTTTGGCACCGGTTTAAAGCCGGGCAGGATTGTTCCTTCATTTAATGTATACGTAGCATTAATTGATCGCAGCGACATCAGGGTTCTGAAAAATCCCTGTACAAATTTTGACGGTTGTTTGACTGTGTCTTGCTGTGGTTGTGTGGCGCGTGTCGACGGTCTCCCTGGTTGTGTTCTTGCTGCAGGCTGTGGTCGTGCCGGCGTATTCAGGTCTTTCAAAAACTTAACCTTATTGTATAACTTTACCAGGTCAATCTTTGCATTCACATTGTTATCGCGCGAATTCTGAATCTTGTTCCTAAAATCAAGATTATCAGGAAGGTCCTGGACGCCACGGCGTTCAGCTTCTGCGTCTGGAATATTAAGTGGCCCGGCGGTCCAGTTGTAATTTGCCTGGAAACGATATTCTGCGCTTACCCAGTCCGTTAGCGGAAATTTATCCAGTGGCACGGCGTAATTCACAGTTACCGACTGATCGAAATTTTTCATTCGTCCGCCATTCTTCAAATTATATATTACACTGTCTTTTTCTTCAGGCGTATCAAGGTCGCCTTCCGGTTCGTCTATAATGGCAGCCGCTCTTGCCGTATACTCGAATGTCAAACTTTTAGAAAGCGCCCAGCGCAGATTATAGTTTCTTGTGAAAGTAAAGTACTTAAGAAAGTTTGGGTCATTTGCGTCGCCGACTGCATTGCGATAGATTTTTCTCGAAAAAGATCGGTCAACATCTCCGCGCGCAGATATGCTCGATGGAAGTAAGCTGATGTTGAAATCCTTAATGAACTTAAGATATGGTGATTGAAGTCCTTTTGCATCCTTGAATGGCTCAATCCCGGTTGCCTTCGGTGCAAAATTATATGCTACCGACCCACGGTATTGCTGCAAAAAGTTTTCCTGCGTGAAGAAGTTTGTTTGAATAGCATCACTAAAAGAGTAGCTGAAAGCAAGGTTTTCAATGTCGTAAATATGTGTCGGGGCATCCGCCTTTACTTTCGTCTTCCGTACGTTCACAAAGTTCAAACTTCGTCGTACCGTTTTGTCCTGGATCAGCTTTTTGAAATCACGCCGTTCTGTATCTGTTTCAAGTGCTTGCAACGTAGCCTCTATTCTTGTATCGGGGTTTGCCGGATCATATTGCGGATTGATGATTGTGCTTTCATAGCTGGCAAACATTGGAATTTTAATACCTGTGTTGCCAGGAATAAGCTTATCAACATTCACACTCGCGGAGACATCGTAAGCGGTGGTTTCATCGCGTGTTCGTTCGCCGATTTTCGAACTCACTCCTCCGAAGCCAAATGTTGTATAACGCAGGGCGCCTGTTATGTTGGCAAAGTCCGCAAGTTTAGTATTCAATGTTGTACTCACGGCCCACCCCGCAGTTCGATTAAATTGGGTTACCCGAAGTTCGTTGGCCCAGATACAAACCGAATGAGCGCGGTTATCAGCATTGGATTCCGAACGCGGATTCCGGATACCAATCATCATTACCTGAACGCTACTGAGATCAGGCCGGCCTAGGATGCGGATGGTGTGCCGGCCTCCAATTTTTTCAGCAAAAGTATAAACTGCATTTACCGATGCAGAATTATCATTATCACGCCTCAGCTTCATGGCCATCAGCGAATTTAGCTCAAGATCTATTTCGTTTTCCTCGGGCCATACATCTCTTTCTGCCTGCGACGATGGGGGGTTCGAAATCTTTAACGGTATTTCGATCTCATAGTAGTTCTGATCGAAGTCAGTACCGAGGCGAAGAAAAGCTGTGAGGTCGTCGTTGTTGGCTGTTTCGCTGTTCGCATGGAAAAACATTTTGATTCTTCCATAGTTGAAAAGATCGACCGCAACGTTCTTGTAAATCGCCCGTGCATCGCCATCTTTCAAGCCATCCACACATACTTGTATTGACTGTTCATTAAGCTGGCGTGATACGCTTGAGGTATTGTCACGATCGCGGACAACTCCTGGCGGAATCACGTAAGGGCTGGTTGGGCTGCCTGGCTCCGGGAAGCCATTTTCTTCAAGATTCATGACAGAAACACTGAAGTCGTCGTAAGGTTCCTGGATTACATCGAAACCTGTTCGAAGATCCTGATTGTATTTTCTCCACCTGCTACCCACCATCCGGAAATTAGCCAGGCGCAATACCACAGGTTGTTCAAAGCCAGTCATGATCATGCGCATGTAGCGGATCGATTTAAAGCCTGTGATATCACCGACTTTTTTCTTTACATCGCGAATGGGTATTCTGAAAAGGTACCACGTCACTTTTTCATTAGAAACATTTTCTGGCGTTGCCTCGATCTTATCGACAACGTATGGCTTTCCTACATCGAGCAGATGTTCTTTCAGGTCAATTGCGTACTCATAATATTCTTCAAGCTCGTTGAGTGTGTTGTCGGCATTTAAATCTTCGTTATCGGGTGTCTGACTTCCTGAACGTGCAACAACATCGTTTCCAATCACCGGGGAATTCCGGTCTGGGTTATTAAAATCTTTATAACGTTCCAATAACTGCGCGTCAACGTTGTCGTAAGACCCGTCGAGAAAATAGCGAAAATCATCCGCCGAGGGGTCGGCTGAAACAGCTTCTCTTGCCTGCGGACTTAGGCTGTTGATAAAATCGGTGAACTTTGCCGCTTCCTCCGAAGTTTGAAGACCGTCAAAACCAACATCCTGGAATTGCCTGGAAGAAGAAGAATTTTCGAAAGCATTTGTCAGGAAATTTTGCGTGGTAACATAACCCCATGGCGTTTCAGTAGCCGGACCGTTGACTAAGTCACCATCAGCAGGAAGTCCGTTTTCAAAAAAATGCTTACCATCGCGTGCAACATCTTCTGAGATATTTCCCAGCTGAAATATTACCTGTCCTCCGGTGGTGTTGTTCTCGCCACCTGATTTTCCATCTGTTATTACTTTTCCGTTTTCGCCCTCAATGAAAGGATCCAACATCCAGAACTCAATGTACTCAATATTAGCTTTGTCGAAGTCTACTTCTGTTCTCACCGGCGTTGTGATACCCGCCCAATTTAGCTTTGGGTCACCAGGGATTCTGCCATTTGCATCCAGATCAGTTCGGTAGTTGTAAGGTCCGCGCTCACTTGGATAATAGGCTAAGTCAAGAATGGGCTGAAAGAAATAACCTTGTTGCTGTTGAAAGTAGGGAAAGATTTCGCGCGGGCTAACAGCCCGGACATAATGGTTCTGCAAATCCGTCTCACTGATGTTTGCAGGCTTGAATCTGCTGTCATCACGATAAAACTGGTTATCGATCTGGTACCAGGCAAGTTTCGCGCGTCTGTAGCCAACCGCCAGATCTTCTTTCGATCCTCCGTTCGGACCTGCAGTGGGGTCAAATTTGCTGTCGAACAACGGTACGGCTGACAGTTTCCACGATTGCGGCGACATCAACGAGTATGGAGTGGCAGTATTTTCAAAATCGTCGATGTAGGCGGTTCCTTCTCCATCGATAATATTTGACGTACCTGGAATAAGCTGCGCAAACTCAGCGTTGAAACTGATCGATGATTGTTCTTTTGTTTGAATGATTGGCAATGCATCGACTAATTTCGTAAGTAACCTGCTGTCTTTTCTGACATTCACATCCAGACCATATTGCATGTTGCGTGCAGGTTCTGTCCCGATCTGATTTCGACTGATAAGCGGGCGCTCATTGTAATACAAAAAGGTTGACCCGAAATTGACGTCGTCGCTCAGCTTATAATCGAAACGGGTTCCGATCAACGAACGGGTCTGAAATGCAAACGGATCAGATTGTTCGTACTGTACGCTTATATTTTTTCCTGAGCTGAGGATACTTTCGTTTAGGATAATCACTTTACCGAACGTATAGTCCACTGTGTAATCGGTATTTTCCTGAAGGGGGATTCCGCCAGCGAACAGTTTGACGGATCCGGGAGACACCCCGAACCCGGGGATGAGAATTTCTTTTGCTGATCCGGCATTGTATTGTCCAACGAGAAAGAATTTATTTTTCGTGGCGAATAGTTCGGCATCAGCTTTTGTTGTGCGATACAGCGTATCGTAGACGTACTTTTGTATTAGCTGGTCACGCAGATTCAGGTTTTCCTCGCGTTGAAATTGTTCGCGTAATGCTTCGTTAAATGGTTCGAGGTAAGGGAAAATGATCAGCCCGTTTTCAGTGTTGACGGTGATGCCATCAACGAAGTCGAAGTTTCCATCACGTTGTGGATCGTTAACAGGATTCAATCTGTCAAGCCCGAAAATTTCAATCAACTGTTGTTCGCGAAGTCGCGCACTACCTTCCTGAAGTTGAGGGTTGTCTATTCCAGTTCTATCATCGCGATAGATAACACGAAGCTGAAAATTTTCTCTCGAAAGCTGATTTACATTCAGATTGTAAATGTTCTTCATCATCAGATCCCAGGCCGGCGTCCGAAGAAGTGTTGATAAACTGCGATGTCTCAAAAGTTTCAGGAATACAACGTCATCGGCAGACAATTCGCCATAATCGTCTGTCAGTTCTCCGACTTTGTGTGTTTCGCCGTTGTGGGTATACTCATAAGCCACAGCGAGCGCTTCGTCGTTTTGAAGCTTGCGTGTGAGGGTAATGTATCCAAGCTGACGGTGAAAGGTATATTCCGTTGCAGCCAATTTCCTCGCACCGGTAATTTTCTCGTACGTTGTGCCGTTTACAAGATTGTATTCTGACTGAAGAATTGATTCGATTTGATCCACATTGCGCGTGGATGAATTAAGCAACGCGTCCAGGTCGTTGTTCTCATTGTCACCTGCAGCTGCAGGGCGTCGTCTTGCCTCATCGTATGCCTTGTCGGTTTCGCCAAGATCAAGTAAACCTATGATGTTTCGCAACGTTTGAGTGTCGGTTGTGCGGTTAACAAGATACACTTCGGCGCGTGTTATGTTCACCCCGGAATTGATCTGCGGAAGATTCGCGATCCACTTCCGATAGTTGTCCCGGAAAAAATGTCCCAGGAAAAAATGGCGATTGTCGTCATAGTTAGAAGCAACAATTTCGAAAGGTCTTCCCTGGCCATTGTTACCACCTGGTATGTCAAGCGATGAAACTTTTCCTCGTTGTGTAGACGCAATGGTTGTCACATTCAGTTTGCCAAACTGCATTTGAGCTTTGACACCGAACAAATTTTGCGACCCCTGGATCAATGTGTTATTGAGTGGCAAGCTTACGTTTCCAATCTCTAGCTTCTGAAGGATGTCTTCTTTGAAACCCGTGTATTCAACTTTCATGTTGTTCTGAAAATCGAAGGAGTTGTTATTGTCAAAGTTCGCTGTCACAGAAAGCTTTTCGCCGACTTTTCCGACGACAGACATGTTAATCTGCTGGTCAAACTCAAATCCACCGTTTCGCTGCTGACGAATGGGAATTTGTGGATTGGCGATTTTCTGAAATGAGCCGCCGAAGTCGAGGGTAACAAATCCTCGTGGGATCAGCTCCACATAACTTCCACCAAAAATGCGATCAAGTATAGGGCTAACGAAAATTTTCGGTGTGAACCCGCGGCCTTCTACGGCGCTCTCACCATCCATCGCTCGTGATCTATTCTGCCAGTATTCTTTTAAGATTCTTCGATCCTGGTATTGTTTGAATTCCTCGAAGGTCATACTTGTCGTCGGACGATAATTCAATTCGCCGATCTTTTCGTAAATCGTGTAGTTGAGCGAAGTATCTATCTCGACATCCAGCTTCAACTGATTGGGATCCTTCAGAAATAAAGGTGACGAGGAGGTGGAATTTGAAAACGGATCACCATACCTGTCGCGAGGAGTATATGTTGGTTTCTTTGTCGGACTGTAGACGGCAGCGGTATCGGTCCTGTTTATTCCTGTTGTGTCTGTTTGTTGTGCAGAAGATTTGGACGAAAGCAAAATCATGAGCCCGCAGATCACAGGGCCAATCATTTGGGCAGAGTAATTCTTTCGAATTCGAGGCGTCAAGGTTTATCTGATTTACCGATTAAAACGTAAGATTATTTTTAATAATCTCATCGAATTAAATAGTCAAAACATTCTTCTTCAATGGCTCCTAAGCATTCTTCAGCGCTTGCTTCACCAAATCTTCCAAGGTAATGGTATTTCCTGATTTTTTCAGGACAGCATCTACACTTTTCTCCGCCGCTGGTTTAGGTAAACCCAATGTAAGCAAAGCTGATAACGCTTCCCTACGAAGGGTATTGTGCGGGCCGGCCGAAATCGCAGGGATTGTTTCTTCCCAGCTTTCTTTTTTCAGCTTATCCTTCAGCTCGATTATAACTCTTTGCGCGGTCTTCCCACCGATTCCTTTAATAGCCTGCAATGATGCTGCATTTTCCTGAATAATCGCGGTCTTCAGTTCCTGGGAGTTCATGTACGATAACATCACAATAGCGGTGCTCGGCCCCACACCGTTCACTGAAATTAACTGCTGAAATAATTTCTTCTCAGAATCCTGGCTGAAAGCAAAGAGAACATGTGCATCCTCCCGGATAGCAAGGTGCGTGAATACCATTATGTTCTCCTGATCTTTAATATCGGCATAGGTTTGCAGCGAAATGTTTGCCTGATAACCGACACCGTTAACATCAATGATGATGTGTGCCGGATCTTTATGAACAAGCCTCCCTTTGAGAAATGCGATCATGTTTTAATTATTAAAGATGGCTGTTCTGTTCGTGAAGCTGCGCGTCGACAACCGCGATGGCTGCCATGTTGACAATTTCCCTGATAGAACTTCCCAACTGCAAAATATGAACAGGTTTTTTCATGCCGAGCAAAATCGGGCCAATGGCTTCCGCACCACCAATCTCCATCAACAATTTGTAAGAGATATTTCCGGAGGCAAGGTTAGGAAAGATAAGCGTGTTTGCCCCTTCCTGCGCCAACGCACTGAACGGGTAAATCTCCTGCTGAATCTCGGTGTTCAGCGCTACGTTGCCTTGAATTTCGCCTTCAACAATAAGCTGCGGATTTTTAGCCTTTGCTATTTTCACTGCTGCGCGTGTCTTATCCGGGATGTCACCTTTTGATGAACCAAAATTGGAATAGGAGAGCACGGCAATACGAGGTTCAATATCGAAGAACTTTACTCCGCGCGCCGTGAGTTGTATAATTTCAGCGAGTTCTTCTGCGTTAGGATCAACATTCACCGTTGTGTCAGAAAAGAAATAAGTTCCGCGCTTGTTGGTGATGATGTACATGCCGGCCACGCGATTCACATCCTTAGCCACACCAATTACTTGTAACGCCGGCGAGATCGTTTTCGGATAGTCTTTAGTTAAACCAGACACAAGTGCATCTGCATCTCCTGTTTCCACCATCATGGCACCGAAGTAATTCCGCTCCTTCATCAGCCGCACACAATCCTGATAAACAACGCCTTTGCGCTGTCTTTTTTCGTAGAATATTTCGGCGTATCGCTTGATGGTTTCGTCCTCACTTTCTTCCCGCGGATAAATGATCGGGCAATCACTCAGGTCGAGGTCATGTTCCTTGATGAGATTCAAAATTTCTGTTTTGTTACCAAGCAAAATTGGTTTGGCGATTCCCTCATCTTTAAGGATCTGCGCTGCCTTCAGAATTTTGTGATGCGTCGCTTCCGCGAACACGACGCGTTTCGGATTTTTCTTAGCCCGGTCAATTACACGCGACATCAGCTTTTGATCTATGCCGATTCTTTTTTGCAGGTCGTTATGATAAGTACCCCAGTCAGCAATGGGTGTCTTTGCCATACCAGAATCCATCGCAGCCTTAGCAACAGCGGGCGAAACGGTTGTGATCAGACGAGGGTCGAGTGGCTTCGGTATAAGGTATTCGCGACCGAATTGAAGTTTGTCTGTTCCGTATGCTTTCACCACCATATCGGGAACAGGTTCTTTTGCGAGGTCAGCAAGCGCATGTACTGCAGCGAGCTTCATTTCTTCATTGATCTCCGTGGCTCTAACATCAAGTGCGCCGCGGAAGATGTATGGGAACCCAAGCACATTGTTGACCTGGTTAGGATGATCGGACCGACCCGTTGCAAGTACGGCGTCTTTCCGCGTTTGTCGGGCAACCTCGTATGAAATTTCAGGATTGGGATTCGCCAGAGCGAAGACGATAGGGTTGTCCGCCATGTTAAGCAAATCCTGAGGCGTTAATGCATCGGCGACAGAAAGGCCCAAGAATACATCGGCGCCTTTCATTGCTTCCTGCAACGTGGTGATTTTTCGTTCGGTTACGAACTGCTTTTTGATATCATCAAGATTTGTGCGGCCGGTGTGCAACACACCTTTGCTATCGCACATGATGATGTTTTCTCTTTTCGCACCAAGGGCGATGTAAAGCTTCGTACAGCTTACGGCCGCGGCTCCGGCACCGTTTACTACGATGACCGCATTTTCGATCTTCTTACCAACAACTTCAAGCGCGTTTAATAGTGCTGCTGACGAAATGATTGCTGTACCATGCTGATCATCGTGCATGATCGGTATGTTCATCTTTTCGCGCAGCTCGGCCTCGATCTTAAAGCATTCGGGCGCTTTGATGTCTTCAAGGTTCACGCCCCCAAAGGTTGGTTCCAATGCCTTGACGATTTTGATAAATGCATCAGGATCTTTTTCGTCTACCTCGATATCAAAACTATCAATGCCAGCATATTTTTTAAAAAGTACCGCCTTCCCTTCCATGACCGGCTTTGCCGCTTCCGGCCCGATATCGCCGAGGCCAAGAACAGCTGTACCATTTGAAATTACGGCAACAAGATTTCCCTTTGCGGTGTATTTATATACATCATCTTTATTAGCAGCAATCTCTTTACAGGGCTCAGCAACTCCAGGGGAATAGGCGAGTGCGAGGTCTAGCTGTGAGCTTAATACTTTTGTTGGAACAACTTCAATTTTGCCAGGCTGCCCCTGCATGTGGTAATTAAGAGCATCTTCCCTTCTGATTTTAATGGACATCGATTGGCTGATTTTGATGAGCCCAAAGATAGAAAACCATTGGTAACATGCAGGGGGCCGGCAAACAAAAAGGGCGTCCATTTTTGAACGCCCTTTGATGCTATTGCAGCTATTTAAATGCCAACGATAAGCTTCTGACCCGCCTTAATTCTGCTGTTGCTAAGATTATTCAGTTGTTTGATCTTCTCGATTGTGAGTCCGTCAAATTTTCGTGAAATATCCCATAAGGTATCACCGGGTTGGACTGTATATGTTTTCGCACCTTTTATGTTTTGCACGTACGCCGCAGCCGACTTTGATTTCGACGATGAGGCAACCGAAGTACTTCTTGGTCCGCTTCCTTTGGTCCAGATCGTTAATCGTTGTCCGGTGCGGATGGTGTTACTTTTCAGGTGATTCCATTTCTTGATATTGGCCACAGTTACCCTGTGGCGAAGGGCTATGGATCCGAGTACATCACCACTTCTCACTTTGTAGACAACACGATCTCCGCCATAGGAATTTTGTGCAGCTTTTGCCAGCGCTTCAATTTGCTTCCTTCCCGATCTGGAGGCAGAGTCTAGAATAGCGAAGCGATTTTTTTCGAGCGCAAGCTTAGCTGTCGTCGGAACAACCATCGTGAATGTTTTTCCATTTTCCGGTATGACATTTCTTTGGATCGAAGGATTGAGTTTCTGAAGATCTTCAAGACACGATCCTGTCATGGACGCAAACGTTTCAAAGTTCAGAAATCTTCGCACATGGATGGTATCAGATTCAACGTGGCGTTCATCGCCCTCATCAATAAAGTTATGTTCTCCCAGGTAATTCATCGTATAGATGATGGCTACAAACTGCGGTACGTAAGACCGGGTTTCACGGGGAAGATGCGGGTAGATTTGCCAGAACGTTTTTTTATACCCAGACCTTCTGATTGCTTTCTTTACGTTTCCCGGACCGGTATTATACGCGGCTAGCGCAAGTTCCCAATCATCAAACATCCGGTAAAGATCACGCAGGTAGCGGCAGGCAGCATCCGTTGCTTTTTCCGGATCCATCCGCTCGTCAATGTACCAGTCGTGATTGAGTCCGTAATATCTGCCGGTTGCCGACATGAATTGCCAGAGCCCAACTGCGCGTACCCTCGAAGTTGCGCGGGGATTCAAACCTGATTCGATAATCGACAAATATTTTAATTCGTCAGGTAAACCATACTTAGCCAGATATTTTTCGAAAATGGGGAAATACAAATTCTTGCGGCGCATCATCATGCGCGTATAGTCGCGATCTTTTACAGTGAAGTAGTTGATGAACGCGTGGATCTTGTCATTGTAAACCAGCGGTATCTTTTTCTCGACACACGCCAGTCTGTCACTGATTATTTCGGGATGATCATCACCGGGTACATATTCGAGTTCCGTCGGCAGATAGAAATACACGAAGTCCGCGGTGTCTTCCTTGTAAATCATTTCCTCTTCGGCAGCAGCCACTTCAAGTGAGTCGATGATCAAAAGGTCTGCTTCTGAAGGAATTGAGTCCTGAGAGATTTGGGCAAATGTCGTTGTCGAAAAAATTGTAAATAGTAAAAAAAGTAGCGCGCTCCTCATGTCGTCCGTTTTGTTAGATAGTTGGAAAAATGTAACAGCTTCAGTTCCTCAAAATCATCTGCAATTACTTGCAGCCCAATTGGCAGTCCGTCATTATCCTTTCCACACGGAATTGAGATAGCGGGCGTACCAACTACATTAGCCTGAACGGAAAATAAGTCCGCTAAGTACATTTCCAAAGGATTTCGTGAATGCTCGCCCAACCTGAATGCTGTGGTTGGTGTAATGGGCATCACGATAAAATCATATTTCTTAAGAATTTCTTTCGTTTGTTCACGAATCATTCTCCTGACTTTTTGTGCTTTTGTGTAATACGCATCGTAGTAACTGGCGCTCAACACAAAGGTACCGAGTAAAATCCTGCGCTGCACTTCCTTTCCAAAAGCTTCTGAACGCGTCTTCTTGTACATCGATTGCAAATCTGTTGTATTCGGACTGCGATAACCGTATCGAACGCCATCATACCGTGACAAATTCGAGCTTGCCTCGGCTGTTGCGAGAATGTAGTACGTCGGAAGAATGTATTCCATCAATGGGAACTCGATTTGCTCAACGGAAGCGCCTTCACTTCGAAGTGTATCAAGACATCGAAGGATATTTTCGCGAATCTCCGGCTGGAGATTGCTTGCTTCGTCAATTTCTTTCAGATAAGCGATTTTGTAATCCTGAATCTTAAAATCATTCGCTAATGCGGAAGTGTAAGAAGGGACGCTTGATCGTGATACCGTGCTGTCGAACTCATCAGCACCGGCGATAATTTCAAGGACGAGCGCCACATCTTCAACCGATTTTGCGAATATACCGATACAGTCAAACGACGACCCATAAGCAACTAAACCGTAACGCGAGATCCGCGAATACGTTGGCTTTAATCCGACGACTCCACAAAAAGCCGCGGGCTGACGAACTGATCCGCCCGTGTCGGAGCCCAAAGAAACCTGGCATAAATCGGCCATGACGGCAACTGCAGAACCGCCAGACGAACCGCCTGGAACACGCGAGTTATCAATGTCATTTAATACCGGGCCGAATGCAGAATTTTCATTCGATGAACCCATTGCGAACTCATCGCAGTTCTGACGACCTATAATAATTGCATCTTCATCCAGCAAACGCTGAACGGCTGTTGCATTGTACACAGAAGTGAACCCATTAAGAATTTTGCTACTGGCCTGAAGTGGATGGCCCTGATGCGCGAGTACGTCCTTCAGGCCTACAACCAGGCCAGCGAGTTTGCCCGCGATTCCCGACCTGATTTTCTGATCAATAATGGATGCCTTTTCAAGTGCTTCAGTTTCGTAAACACTTAAAAATGCATTAAGATGGGATTTTGATTTTATCTTGGAAAGATGGTGCCGGACGAGATCCCGGCACGTAAGAGTGCCTCGCTGCAGATCGGCTTGTATCTCGCGAAATGTAGCGTATGCTTTCAATGCTTACTTTCTATCTTCAATCTTGGCTGCGCTGCCTGGATCCTCAACCTCTTTTTTAACGTCCTTTACGGCATCCTTAAATTCACGAACGCCTTTTCCAAGGCCTTTCATGAAATCAGGTATTTTCTTCGCTCCGAAAAAGATCAGTACAAAAAGGCCAATAAGAAGGATTTCCTGCATGCCTATACCCTGTAAAAACAATAACATGGCTTTCATATGATGATTTTTAAATCGCGTTACAAAATTAGGTTAAAAATTGAAGAATTGCGGATTAACGGAATTTAATCTTTAAAGCAGCAGTGCCTTTGGATCGCGTAAAGCTAACTACATCGTTCTAAGCCAAAGCTCAGGATTGAGGGCAGTCTTGTTTTTATAAACACGGAATTTTAATTCGGCGACGCCGTCCAGGTTGGATGACATCGAGCCTAGTTCCTGATTAAATGTTACGGCCTGACCGATCTTGACATACACGTCTTTCAAGCCGGAGTAAACCGTAAAGTATTCCCCATGCTTAATTAAAACGGTTGTTCCGACACCGGGCGTAAAGGCGACAGCCCGAACTTCACCGCTGAAAATGGCTTTCACTTTTTCGCCCTGCGCGGTTTGGATATTCACACCTTCGTTATTGATTTCAACGTTCTTAAGGATTGGGTGCCGCTGTGTTCCAAATTTCTGTGAGATAAAACCAGAAACAGGCCACGGCAGCTTGTTTTTACTCTCCTCAAAAGACGACGAGCCTTCAACAGTTTTTTTAGAACTCGCCGCAGCGAGTGCAGCTTCACGCGCGATTTCTTCCTTGATGATTTCGTCAATCTTTTTGTCCAGGACGGCTAGCGTCTTTTTCGTTTGTTCGAGATCTTTCTTCAGTTTCTTTTCCTGTTTCTCCAACGTTTTCACCAAAGACTGTTCTTTCTTTTTCAGATCTGCCAGGTTGTTGTTTTCCGAAACCTGATCGGTGAGCAACTGATTCTTTTCAGCCCGTTGATTTTCAATGCGTGTTACCTGACCCGACAGCTCGTCCTGAACTTTGCCGATCTGATCGACCTGTAATTTTCGCACTTCGCTGTATTGCTCCATGTAACGGAGTCGCATAACCAGTTGATCGAATGATTTTGCCGAGAAAAGAAACGTTAGTCGTGTTGTGCTGTTATTGGCCTTCTGCGCGGCAAAGAGCATGGCAGCGTATTCCTTTTTTAGTTTTGCCAGGTCTTCTTCCAGGGCAACGATGATGTCGTTATTTTCGGTGATCTCAGAATTCAGGAAAGTGATTTCTTCTTTGATCGAGTTGATGAGTTTTTCCTGCTCAATGATGCGCTGGCTGAGTGCAGCAAGTTCGCCAAGAGAATTTTCTTTCTTGTCGGCTGTCTCGCCGAGAATTTTTTCAACTTCTTTTATTTTAGCAAGATTCTCCTGCTTCTCTCTCTGTAGTTGAGCCTTGGTTTTTTTCTGACCGAAAAGTGAGAGAGGAAGTAACAGTAATATCAACAGCCACTTACTACCTGCGGTCATAACGTTTTGGAATGTTGAAGGGGAAATTCAATTCACGATTTCCAACCTCAGCTTTGTTATATTCGAAAATAATGGTTGTGTTCAACAGGCCGGCAACAGCTTTGTAAAAAAGATTGATTGTTCCGTTGTACGGGAACACCTTATTTCCAACGGGTTGAAAATTTGAATAATTGATCACGAGTGAATTTGTGCTGTTTCCTTCCTTCATTTCAACCTTCTCTATCTTTTGACTTGCAGCATTCACATAGTTGATAACGGCAACATCACCGACTTGTTGTTTTAACAGGAACATGGAGCTCTCCGGTTGAACTTCGTCGCTCTCCTTGCGGGGCAGAATTGGGTTCCCCAGCATTGCAGCCTGAATCACCTGATAGTTTATATCGAGGTTAAAACGTTTCGACAATTCACGATAATCAAACACATAATATTCTTTATCCATGGTGCTGACGATAGTGATCGAATCTTTGTTGATCAAAGCTTTTCCTCCCTGCACACCCACCACAGAAAATGTCATCCAGATCACGCTGTCTTTTCGCACGCGGATATTCGCCTTTACCTCTCTTTCTTTATTTGCGTCGCGCAGGATCATTCGCGCCTTTCCATGAAAATATTCAAAATCAATTTCTTCAATATTGAGCGTGCTTTTTGGAGTAGAACCCGTGGCAGGCGCTGTTTTTCTGCTACAGGCAGAGATGATGACAACGAAAACCAGCAGCAGGGAAACAGACCTATTCATAGATTTTTCTATTCGCGATTTTTTTGTTGAGTGATTCGCTCTTTGCGTTTAGGCCCCGTGCTTTTTCCCACTGCTCAACCGCACCATCTACGTCTCCAAGTTTATAAAGAATATCACCGTAATGTTCAAACTGCGTTGCGTTAGCTTTTCCCGTTTCGATGGCTTTTTCGATCATCTTTCGCGCGTCCTTATACTTTTCCCTTACAAAGAGTACCCAGGCATGCGTATCGAGGAAAGTTGCATTGTCGGGGTAATTCTTCACAAGTGTCCCCGACATTTTCTCGGCCTTATCAAGATTCTCTTTTCTTACGGCGAGATAGTAACTATAGTTGTTGAGGATAACTGCGTTGTTCGGATTGAACGCCAGCGCTTCTTCGTACGCCTCGTCCGACTTTACGTGATTTTTGACCGCGTGATAGGCATCACCCAGCATGCTGTTAATTTCACTTAAGAACGGAGGTTTGGATGAAGACAACCTTTTTGCAGTTTCAAAAGAATGGATGGCGTCCTGGAAGTTGCGCTTGCGTGAATGTGCAAATCCATGGAAGTAATGGATCATTCCCTGGTTTGGGTACATCTCAAGTGCTTCTTCAGCATGCGCGATCGCTTTGTCGAATTCTTCCAGTTGAATTTCGAGATAGATCAGATTCTCCCATACCTCGAAGCTAACTTCACCCTCTTCAACGGACTTAAGGTATTCTTCCTGCGCAAGTCTTGATTCACCCGTCGCCAGGTACAGGTCGCCACCGATGATATGAATGGCGGGATGATCGGGTGCAGCTTCACGTAACAATTCGAAAAGTTGCATCACGAATTTCGCTTTTTCCGGATCGGAGAAACCTTTGGTTTTCTTGTCGTTCAATTCAGCGTTATACGCACCGAGCACGATCAGTTTACCTGACACTTCCACGGAGGGATTCTTGAATAGCTCAAGCAATAAAGGACGGGCTTTTTCTTCCTGGTCGTTATCGCGGTAGAATCCTGCCAGCAGCATCATGGCATTACCAGCTTCTGTGTTCTCAGCAATGAAGGTTTCAAGATATTGGATCGCCTGACTATGATATCCCTTTTGAGAAAGCACTTCAGCGAATGCCATCACATAGCTTTCTTCACCAGGAAATGCTGCGAGAAGTTTTTCGCCTTCTTCAATACATTCTTCCAGTTTATTTTTTTCGAGATAGAGCCTGATCTTCTGAACAGAGGAGACATCGTTAACCCCGAATACTTTCTCTGCGCGATCATAGGTCTTTATTGCAGCGTCTTCTTTGTGTGCATATTGATAAACAGCAGCTAATTCATAGAGATATTCTTCTGTCCCTTTTATCGAAGCAAGCATTTCTTCATACGCAGCGGCAGCCTCGTCGAATTTGCCGAGACTATTATAAATCATGGCAGCGGATAAGAAGAAGTATTTGTTAGTGCGATCATACTTAAGCGCCTTCTCGATGCTTACTGACGCTTTGAGCAGGTCTTCCTGCTTGTCGCTCTTTGAAAGAACATCGGCAATTTTGTAATGAAGAGTTCCGCTTTCCGGGTTTGCCTCGAGCGCGCGCTCGTAATACGTCAGCGCTTTCGCATAGTCTTCGAGGATAAAATATTTTTCGCCTTCAGTAAGATAAAATTCGGCTTCACGATGTTTTGCAGCCTGGTTGTCGTCCCCGCGTTTTTTCTTTTGACCATGAACAGGCATCACTGACAAAGCCGTCAGCACTATCCCTACAAACAATATCTGAAATCGATGGCTTTTGTGGATCACGTAATCGTATTGAAGTCACCCAGGCTTAAATCAAGCGCCCGGCCCTCAAAATTAACGAAATTCCCCAACATACTATTTTCCAGAACGGCATGCTTAATTGTAGTGTTATTTTGGATGATGGAATTAAGTACGCGACTGTCGCTTATCCTGCAATCCTTACCAATAGAGACATGGGGTCCAACCACGGAATTTTCAATTGTAACATTGTCGCCAACATAGCAAGGCTGAATGATTACAGAGTTTGTCAACGTCGCTTTTTTCGAGACCAGCTGTTGTTCCTTAATAAATTCAAGATATCGGGCGTTTGTTTGAACCGTAACGTTTTTGTTTCCGCAGTCGAGCCATTCGCTCACTTTTCCGGGCTTAAAACGTGAACCTTTTTTGGCGAGTGCCTGCAGGGCGGTTGTAAACTGATATTCTCCTTTTTCCTTGATATCGTGATCAATTAAATACTGCATTTCATTCGCCAAAGCTTTTCCGTCTTTGAAGTAATAAATACCGATGATCGCGAGATCTGAAACGAACGTCGATGGCTTTTCAACCATCTCAACAATCTCATTTTTTTCATTCAGCTTCACAACACCAAACTGAGAAGGGTCTGCGACCTGCTGTACCCAGATAATACCATCTTCACTTGTATCAAGTTTAAAATCCGCTTTGAACAAAGTATCCGCGAAAGCGACCACCACTTTACCAGTGAATAATTCTTTTGCGAACAACAACGCATGCGAGATACCAAATGCTTCGCGCTGATAATATATTTCTCCTGCGCCACCTACTTCTTTCGCGATTTGTTTTAGACTTTCCTCGACTTCCTTTCCGAAGCTTGGGTGAATGATAAAGCCAATTTTATCGATCTTTTCAGGACACACTTTTGCAATATCCTCAACCAAACGATGAACAATCGGTTTTCCTGCAATTGGAAGAAGTGGCTTAGGAATAGTAAGAGTGTGCGGGCGCATACGTTTGCCAAGCCCGGCCATTGGGATAATAATATTCATGCTAACGGCTTAAGTTAAGTAAATGTAGTCACGCTGACGAAGCAGCAGTACGTTGTCAATTAAAAAATCAGGCCTGCTTTCTGAATTCCTTTCGCTCAATCAAAACAACTATTGCTACGAAGAGTCCGAGCACAGCCAAGTGAAATACGGTTTCTATTAACTGGGATTCATTAATAACTCCGTCAAGGCGGTAAACCAGATAGACGAGCAATGTTGTGACAACAATGTATCCGAAATCTTTAAAGATGGTGTAGGGGACAGGAAAGTATCGTTGGCCAACGACGTAGCAAAGCATCATCATGACAAGGTAGCAAGCAAGGGCAGCGTAAGCGCTTCCGAGATATCCCAGCATAGGTATCAAAATGTAGTTACCACCAATTGTAATCACCAGGCCGACAATCGTAATAATGGTACCCCAATGCGTTTTATCTGTGACTTTGAACCAAACCGAATAATTATAGTAGATGCCCAGAAAGAGATAGGCTAATAACAGAATAGGAACGATATGCAACCCGGACCAATATTCTGGCTGGCCTAGAAAGTATTTCAGGACGTCCAGGTTTATCGACACCGCGAGGAGAATGAAACAACACACGACCACGAAGTAATGGTTGATCCTGGCAAATAATTGTGGAGAATTTTTCTCAGAGGACTGTGCGAAGAAGAACGGCTCGGCTGCGTACCTGAAAGCCTGGATTGCAAGATTCATCAGTACGGCAAACTTGTAGTTGGCTCCAAATATTCCCAACGCAGCCTTCGAATCTTTGTAGAAGTTTTCAGGGAGCCATCTTTCCAGCGTTATTCTTGACAAATTTTCATTCATCATACCGGCAATTCCAGTCAGCATAATAGGGTAAGAATACTTTAACACCTGGGGCGAAATCTGCTTGTCGTACGCGGGTCTCCAGCTCGTGAGCGATGGGATAAAGAATAAGATATAAAATGCATTTGCAATGAGATTGGCCAGGAAAATAAAGCCGACTTCAGGCTCTAGTCCTGCAAAAAGCAGGAGGTAGACATTTAATCCCACCAGTAAAACAATGTTCGTGATCTTGTAGACAGCGAAACGAATGGGCTGTTGTTTGTATCGTAATCGCGCGAACGGTATCGAGACGATGTTATCGATGAACATCAGTATGACAATGTAAATCACAACATGCCGCTGACCGCCGATATCCAAAGCAGTGACGATATTATCAAGGTTGAAAAGAAAAAGAATTGAAAAGAAGCCACTGATGGCTACGACAACTGTCTGTGTTACATTGAAGACCTGTTTCTCGTTCGCGCCGGGCTTGTTAGCAAAACGGAAATACGTAGTCTCCATTCCAAAAGAAAAGATGACGTTGAACACCGCAACCCAGGCAAATAACAATGTAAAAATGCCATAAGCTAATGCACCAAAAACACTGGTGTGAAGGTAAACGAGAAGGAAATTGAGAAAACGTGGAAGGATGCTTCCTAAACCATAAAGGACAGTCTCGCCCGCGAGTCTTTTTAGCTTGCCCACCTATTCTCCCTTGAAGTTCGGTTGGC
>DASPJN010000045.1:0-30716 GCA_035628595.1 Chryseosolibacter sp. | reverse complement strand
CCGTACGAACTAACATAGCATTTACTATTGTTCTAGTCCAGGATTTAGAACCTAAAACGAAATAACCTTGGCAAAGAAGACAAATAATGGGCGTATCGACTTTTCAAGAATTGAAAAGATCCTTGAATACCCTGATTTTCTGGATCTCCAACTCCAGTCTTTCAAAGATTTCTTACAAATAGAAACTCCTGCCGAAAAAAGACAAAACGAAGGTCTTTATAAAGTATTCGCTGAGAACTTTCCGATCAGCGATTCGCGCGAAAACTTCGTGCTCGAGTTTGTAGACTACACGATTGATCCTCCGAAGTATGATGTTGATGAGTGCATCGACAGAGGATTAACATTCTCAGTGCCGTTGAAGGCAAAGCTCCGTTTAACTTGTAACGATGAGGATAACGAAGACTTTGAAACCATCGAACAGGAAGTGTTCCTTGGTAACATCCCTTACATGACTGAGAAAGGTTCTTTTGTGATCAATGGCGCGGAACGTGTTATTGTATCCCAATTGCATCGCTCGCCGGGTGTGTTCTTTGCCATGAGCAAGCACACAAACGGTACAAAGCTTTACTCTGCCAGAATTATTCCTTTCAAAGGTTCATGGATCGAATTCGCGACGGACGTAAATGCAGTGATGTATGCTTACATCGATCGTAAAAAGAAATTCCCTGTAACCACATTGCTCCGTGCAATCGGTTATGGTTCTGATAAAGATATCCTCGACCTCTTCGGTCTTTCTGAAGAAGTCGATGCCAATAAGAATACACTTAAGAAAATAGTCGGACGTAAGCTTGCCGCAAGGGTTCTAAAGACCTGGACAGAAGATTTCGTTGATGAAGATACTGGTGAAGTTGTTTCCATCGACCGTAACGAGGTTGTATTGGAACGCGATCACGTGATCGAAGCGGAAGACGTAGACGTAATTGTTGATGCCGGCGTGAAGTCGATCATCCTTCACCGTGATGATATTAACATCACTGATTACAACATCATCTTCAACACACTTGCGAAAGACACTTCTAACTCTGAAAAAGAAGCTGTTGAATACATCTACCGTCAGTTGAGAAATACTGAAGCGCCTGATGAACAAACAGCACGCGATATCATTCAGAGCTTATTCTTCTCGGAGAAGCGTTATGACCTCGGTGAAGTAGGCCGCTACAGAATCAACAAGAAGCTTGGTCTTGACCTCGGTTACGATCAACGCGTGTTGACAAAAGAAGATATAATCCTGATCGTAAAATATCTGATCGGTTTGATCAACTCTAAAGCAGTTGTCGATGATATCGATCACCTTTCTAACCGTCGTGTAAGAACCGTTGGCGAACAGCTTTATGCGCAGTTCGGCGTTGGTCTGGCACGTATGGCAAGAACGATCAAGGAAAGAATGAACGTTCGTGATAATGAAGATTTCAAGCCTGTTGATCTGATCAACGCGCGTACATTGTCTTCTGTTATCAACTCGTTCTTTGGAACAAATCAGCTTTCTCAGTTTATGGATCAGACCAATCCACTTGCTGAGATTACGCATAAGCGTAGAATGTCTGCACTCGGTCCAGGTGGTCTCTCAAGAGAACGTGCCGGATTCGAGGTTCGTGACGTTCACTACACGCACTATGGACGTCTGTGTACGATCGAAACGCCAGAAGGTCCGAACATCGGTCTGATTTCATCTCTTTGCGTTCACGCCAAGGTGAACAAAATGGGATTCATTGAAACGCCTTACCGCAAAGTTGAAAACGGTAAAGTGAAAGTGAAGGAGCCGGTGGTATTCCTGACGGCTGAAGAAGAAGACACTAATTATATCGCGCAGGCAAGCATTCCGATCAAGGCCAGCGGTGAGTTCATTGATGAGAAAATTAAGTCTCGTTATGAAGGTGACTTCCCGGTAGTGGAACCGAAAGATCTGAAGTATATGGACATTGCGCCAAACCAGATCGTTTCTGTTGCAGCGTCGTTGATTCCGTTCCTTGAGCACGATGATGCGAACCGTGCTTTGATGGGTTCAAACATGCAACGCCAGGCAGTTCCGTTGATCAGACCGGAAGCGCCGATCGTGGGTACAGGTCTTGAAAGACAGGTTGCACTCGATTCGCGTGCATTGATCCTCGCCGAAGGCGATGGTGTTGTTGAGTTCGTGGACGCGAAGAAAATTGTCATCAAGTATGAAGTAACTGACGAGCAACGCTCAATTCAGTTCGACGATGAATACAAAACTTATAGCCTCGTTAAGTTCAGAAGAACAAACCAGGATACTTGTATCAACCTGACGCCGCTTGTAATGAAGGGTCAGAAGGTTGTGAAAGGCCAGCCTGTTTGCCAGGGTTACGCAACCCAGAACGGCGAACTTGCGCTTGGTCGCAACCTCCTTGTGGCTTACATGCCATGGCAGGGATACAACTTCGAGGATGCGATTGTTATCAGTGAGCGCGTTGTTCGTGACGACGTTTACACTTCAATTCACATTGAAGAATTCGAACTTGAAGTGCGTGATACAAAACGCGGTGAAGAAGAACTTACTTCTGAAATTCCGAACGTAAGCGAGGAAGCTGTTAAGCACCTCGACGAAAACGGTATCATCCGTATCGGCGCGGAGGTGAAAGAAGGCGATATCCTGATTGGTAAGATCACACCGAAAGGTGAAACCGATCCAACACCTGAAGAGAAACTTCTTCGTGCGATCTTCGGTGACAAAGCCGGTGATGTGAAAGATGCATCTCTTAAGGCGCCTCCATCATTGAAAGGTGTTGTAATCGAAACTAAACTTTTCTCAAGACCGAAGCGTGACAAGGATGTTCGCAACAAGTCTAAGAAAGAGCTCGATACATTGAAGAACAAGTACAGCAAGCAACTTGCTGAGCTCCGTGATGAAATGATCAAGAAACTCACAAACGTTCTGAATGGAAAAACTTCAAACGGCGTGAGACATAAGTTCGGTGATGAGCTTGTGAGCAAGGGTGTTAAGTTTTCACAGAAAGTGATTGACAACAACCTGTTCCCGGACAAGAATATCTACCGCGACGAAAGTAACTATAACGTTCCCGAGGAAGTTAACCTCATTGCTGATATCAGCCTCGAAAACTGGACAAGCGATGAACATACGAATGATCTCGTTGCACAATTGGTGAAAAACTACCTGGTGAAACGTAATACGTATGCGGGTGAATTTAAGCGTGAACGCTTTACGCTTGAAGTCGGCGATGAATTGCCAACAGGTATCGTTCAGCTTGCAAAAGTTTACATCGCTAAGAAGCGTAAACTGAAGGTGGGTGATAAGATGGCCGGACGTCACGGTAACAAAGGTGTTGTTGCAAGAATCGTTCAGGAGCAGGATATGCCATTCCTTGCGGATGGAACGCCGGTTGATATATGTCTAAACCCGCTTGGTGTACCATCTCGTATGAACCTGGGTCAGATCTACGAAACTGTATTGGCATGGGCTGGTCACAAGCTTCGCAAGAAGTATGCAACGCCGATTTTTGACGGTGCTACACTTGACGATGTGCAAACAGAACTTAAGGAAGCTGGTCTTCCGGAGTACGGACGTACATATCTGTATGATGGTCTGACGGGTGAGAAATTCGATCAGCCTGTTACCGTAGGTATGGCATACATGCTGAAGCTAGGTCACCTTGTTGACGATAAGATGCACGCACGTTCAATCGGACCTTACTCGCTTATCACACAGCAACCGCTTGGTGGTAAGGCACAGTTCGGTGGACAGCGCTTCGGAGAAATGGAGGTTTGGGCCATCGAAGCATTCGGTGCGTCTCATATCCTGCAGGAAATCCTGACGGTGAAGTCGGATGACGTTATCGGTCGTGCGAAAGCTTACGAGGCTATTGTGAAAGGTGAAAACATGCGGAAGCCGAACATTCCTGAATCATTCAATGTATTGGTTCATGAATTGAGAGGTCTCGCGCTAGAAATCACAATGGATTAGGATCATAGACAAGAAGAGCCGCGGTAAGCTTTATAAATGCCGCAACTTGAAACTTGAAACTTGCAACTGAAAACTTAGAATATGTCTTTCAGAAAGAATAAAAAGATCAACAACGACTTCTCGAAAATCACCATTAGCCTGGCGTCTCCCGAGTCAATTCTTGAGAGTTCCCACGGTGAGGTAACCCAACCGGAAACCATTAACTACAGAACCTATAAGCCTGAAATGGGCGGTTTGTTCTGCGAGCGGATTTTCGGTCCTGTGAAAGACTGGGAATGTCATTGTGGAAAATATAAAAGAATCCGATATAAAGGCATCATCTGCGATCGCTGTGGTGTTGAAGTAACTGAAAAGAAAGTTCGCCGCGAACGCATGGGTCATATTGAACTTGTTGTACCGGTTGCACACATCTGGTATTTCCGTTCGTTGCCTAATAAGATTGGTTACCTGCTTGGTCTCCCAACCAAGAAGCTTGATCAGATCATTTACTACGAACGCTACGTTGTAGTTCAGCCTGGTATCAAAGAGGAGGACGGTGTTAACAGACTTGATTTCCTTACAGAGGAAGAGTACCTGGACATAGTTGATAAATTACCGCGCGAAAATCAGATGCTTGATGACAATGATCCGAAGAAGTTCATTGCCAAAATGGGTGCTGATGCGCTTGAAATGTTGCTGTCACGGACCCGTTTGGATGAATTGTCGTATGACTTGAGACACCAGGCGGCGACTGATACATCACAGCAACGTAAAGCAGAAGCGTTGAAGCGTTTGAAGGTGGTTGAAGCTTTCCGCGAAGCACGCACGCGTATCGAGAATAAGCCTGAGTGGATGGTTATCAAGATGGTTCCTGTAATTCCACCGGAATTGCGTCCGCTTGTGCCATTGGATGGTGGTCGTTTCGCAACGTCAGATCTGAATGACCTTTACAGACGTGTTATCATCCGTAACAACCGTCTGAAGAGATTGATCGATATTAAGGCACCTGAAGTTATCCTTCGTAACGAGAAGCGAATGCTTCAGGAAGCTGTTGACTCGCTGTTCGACAACTCACGTAAAGTGAATGCTGTTCGTTCGGATGGAAACCGTGCGTTGAAATCTTTGAGCGATATGCTGAAAGGTAAGCAGGGTCGTTTCCGTCAGAACCTACTCGGTAAACGTGTTGACTATTCTGGTCGTTCGGTTATCGTGGTTGGTCCGGAGTTGAAGCTGCACGAGTGCGGTCTTCCTAAAGATATGGCGGCAGAATTATTCAAGCCGTTTATTATCCGCAAGCTTATTGAAAGAGGAATCGTTAAGACGGTTAAGTCAGCGAAGAAAATAGTTGATAGAAAGGATCCTGTGATCTGGGATATTCTGGAAAACGTATTGAAAGGACATCCTGTTCTTTTGAACCGTGCCCCAACACTTCACAGACTTGGTATCCAGGCATTCCAGCCGAAGCTGATCGAAGGCAAAGCGATCCAGTTACACCCGCTCGTTTGTACTGCGTTTAACGCCGACTTCGACGGTGACCAGATGGCGGTTCACGTTCCACTTGGTCAGGAAGCAATTCTTGAGGCGTCGCTGTTAATGCTTTCATCACACAACATCCTGAACCCTGCGAACGGTGCGCCGATTACGGTACCTTCTCAGGACATGGTTCTTGGCCTTTACTACCTGACAAAAGGAAGAAAGACAACGAAGGAACACATTGTTGAAGGTGAGGGAAAACGTTTCTATTCAGCCGAAGAAGTTATTGTTGCATACAACGAACGTAAAATTTCGAAGCACGCAATTGTTAAGGTAAGAGTTAAAGCAAAGGACAAAAAGACAGGCGAGATATCATCGAAAGTGATTGAAACGGTGGTCGGACGCGTTCTCTTTAATCAGCATGTTCCTGAAGAAGTTGGTTTCGTGGATGAGCTTCTTACTAAGAAGAAGCTTCAGACGATTATCGCTGATGTATTCAAGTATGCTGGATTGTCGAAGACGGCGAAGTTCCTCGATGATATTAAGGAACTCGGATTCCAAATGGCCTATAAGGGCGGCCTGTCAATGGGTCTTAACGATGTGAAAGTACCTGCTGAGAAAGAAAAGTTGGTAGCAAGCGCGCAGGAGGAAGTTGATTCTGTATGGAACAACTACATGATGGGTCTTATTACTGACAACGAGCGTTACAACCAGGTTATCGATATCTGGACACGTACCAACACACTTCTAACCAATACGTTGATGAGACAGTTGGAAGAAGATCAGCAAGGATTTAACTCGATCTATATGATGATGCACTCCGGTGCACGTGGTTCGAGGGAACAGATCCGTCAGCTGGGTGGAATGCGCGGTCTGATGGCGAAACCACAAAAGAACCTTGCAGGTTCGGTGGGATCGATCATTGAAAACCCGATCCTTTCAAACTTTAAAGAAGGTTTGGATGTATTGGAGTACTTTATTTCAACTCACGGTGCGCGTAAAGGTCTTGCTGATACCGCGTTAAAGACTGCCGATGCAGGTTATCTGACACGTCGTCTTGTTGACGTTGCACATGATCTTGTAGTCACTGAAGAGGATTGCGGAACAATGCGTGGTCTTAAAGTGACGGCATTGAAGGATAACGAAGATATCGTTGAACCTTTGTCTGAAAGAATCGTCGGTCGTGTAACCGTTCATGCGGTATTCGATCCGTTGTCTGATCAGATGATTGTTGATGCAAACGAAGAGATCACTGACGAGATCGCTAAAAAGATCGAAGAGACTGCGATTGAAGAAGTCGAAATTCGGTCACTGCTTACTTGCGAGTCAAAGATCGGAGGTTGTGCAAAATGCTATGGCAGAAATCTTTCTACCGGTAACATGGTGCAGGCTGGTGAAGCCGTAGGCGTTATTGCTGCACAATCAATCGGTGAACCAGGTACACAGCTTACACTTCGTACTTTCCACGTGGGTGGTACAGCTTCGAACATTGCGGTTGAAGCGAACATCAAAGCTAAGTTCCCTGGTGTTGTTGAATTCGAAGGTATCCGTATCATTGAAACAACTGACAATGATAACAAGCCAGTTCAGGTTGTAATGGGCCGTACGGGTGAAATTAGAATTGTCGATAAAGAAAGAAACCGTGTATTGATCACAAATAACGTTCCTTACGGCGCGTTCCTGAAAGTGAAAGATGGTCAGAAAGTAGAGAAAGGCGATGAACTTTGTTTCTGGGATCCATACAACGCGGTGATCCTTTCGGAGTTTGATGGTACAATTGAATACGAATCGATCATTGAAGGTGTTACTTTCAAAGAGGAGTCAGATGAACAAACTGGTCACCGCGAGAAGGTAATTACTGAAACAAGAGATAAGACTAAAAATCCGGCTGTTGTCGTAGTAGGCAAGAGTGATAGAAAAGGATATAATATTCCGGTTGGAGCTCACCTTGCAGTTGATGCAGGCGAGAAGATCAAAGCTGGTCAGGTGCTTGCGAAAATTCCTAGAACAATGGGTAAGTCGCGAGACATCACTGGTGGTCTTCCACGTGTAACGGAATTATTTGAAGCACGTAACCCGTCTAACCCAGCCGTTGTAAGTGAAATCGATGGTGTGGTAACATACGGTGGAATTAAGCGTGGTAATCGTGAAATCTTCATCGAGTCACGTGATGGCGTTCAGAAGCGTTACCTCGTGCCATTGTCTAAGCACATCCTGGTTCAGGATAATGACTTTGTGAAGGCAGGTCAACCATTGTCAGATGGATCAATCACGCCAAGTGACATTCTGTTGATCAAAGGCCCGACAGCAGTTCAGGAGTACCTTGTAAATGAAATTCAGGAAGTATATCGTTTGCAGGGTGTGAAGATCAACGATAAGCACATCGAGGCAATTGTTAGTCAGATGATGCAGAAGGTTGAGATCATCGATCCGGGTGATACCAACTTCCTTCCTGGTGAATATGTTGATAAGTTTGCTTTCCGTGAGGAGAACGATCTTGTCTTGGATAAGAAAGTGGTAATGGAAGCGGGAGATTCTCCGAACTTCAAGCCTGGTCAGATCATTTCCTCACGTGAACTCAGAGATGAGAACTCAGGTCTGAAAAGGAAAGATCAGAAGATCGTTGAAGTTAGAGATGCACTTGCGGCGGTTTCAAGACCTACTTTGCAAGGTATTACGCAAGCTTCTTTGAAAACAGAAAGCTGGCTGTCAGCTGCGTCCTTCCAGGAAACAACGAAGGTTCTGAGCGAAGCTGCTATCCGCGGTAAGACTGACTGGTTGATGGGTATGAAGGAAAACGTAATTGTTGGACACCTCATTCCTGCCGGTACAGGTCAACGTAAGTTTAACGACCTGCTTGTGACGAACGAGGATGAGTACAGCGAATTCACAGGTGCTGCAGAAACCCGCACCAAGGATAGAGAAAAGGAGCTTCAGGCTTAAGCAAGACTGAAGATGATACAGTCACCAGTTAATAGTTTAATTTCTATTAATTGGTGACTTTTGTTTTAACAATTTTCCCGCAGAACTTTCGCAATTCAAAAAAGTATAAAAAATGGCAGAAAAGAATTCAGATAATAAACAACAGCAGGGCGGTCAGAATCAAATTAATATTGAGCTTACCGAAGAGATTGCGGAAGGTATTTATTCTAACCTTGCGATGATCGCGCACTCCAACAGCGAGTTTGTAATTGATTTTATTCGTTTGATGCCAGGTGTTCCAAAGGCGAAAGTGAAATCCAGAATTGTCATTACACCCGAGCACGCGAAACGTTTTCTTCTCGCCTTAAAAGATAACATCGACAAATACGAAGCTGCATTCGGTCAGATCAAACGCACTGAAGATATGCCTAAGTTCCCGATGAATTTTGGCGGCACGATGGGAGAGGCCTGAGGGTGAAGCTTCCGCAGTCTGAGATCTGACCGGTCAATCGTGATTAAACAACTGAATTGATATTTGGTTGGTTTTTTGCTAATGCTGGTTAAACCTTGTCTCTATGACCCGCCACCTTTCCCTTTTCGTAACGCTTCTTTGTCTGATCTCAGGCTGCACATCCTATCAGTACAATACAATTTCAAGTGACCTTTCAATGGATGACAAGGGTCACTATACTTTCGAAAATGATACTATAAAAGTGATGTACAGGTTCAACGGACTTGATGGACCTGTATCAGTTTCAATCTTTAATAAACGTTCGGAAGCAGTTCTGATTGATTGGGATGCTTCAGCATTGGTTGTCAACGGGCAAAGCCATTCATTCGTGCGGCATTTAGCTTCCGTCACGGGAGAGATTTCGTCCAATGAATATCGATGGAGTAAGAGTATGGCGTCACAAGGTGGCACTTTTAACGGGACTGCTCAGTATGCAGCAACCCCAGCAAGCATTGCACCCCATTCATACATTAATTCATCAACCGTTGCCTTGGGAGATTTTGTTACAGCAAAAATTGATCGTCTGAACTCAGCGACAGAATGGAGGACTATCGGGGGATTTCAATATAGAGTGAAGACAAAAAAATACGAACGCAATGATTCGCCGATACAGGTTCGTGCATATGTCGTTTACTCTTCGGCATTACTTCCAAATAAGAAAAGTTCATTTGATCACACCTTCTGGGTTTCAGAAATGGCTTTATCGACTTTTCCGCCCACGCAATATCCTGGCTATGCATCCAAAATGAACGAATTCCATAATCAGAAATTAACCGACGGTGGCGCCGCGCTTGTCTTCCTTGCAGGCATTGGGCTTGCGGTACTGCTTTACCCTTTCTGGGCCGGGCAATAGTGGCATCGTAATGAAAGTTTTCGAAGTTGCCTTTTATATTAGCAAGACGAATTACATTATGTAAATTAGATCCTAAATGAAGACCTCTTACCTGGCCATCCTCGCTCTTCTTTTTATATTAACTAATTGTAAAGATGAAGATCCAGATCCGTGTACCGGATATTTTTACGACAAACCACTCGAAAATGTCAAGCACTGCCTTCAGGGAAAGTGGCAGATGCATTACTATATTTTTGGCTTCACGTTTGAACGTATACCGCTTGAAGATTATTACTTTACAATTACGAAATCGGACTCTGTTATTTTTGAGAAGGCTCAGGTTGTTATTAGGGATAAGATCAAGTGGAGCCCTATTACTGACATGAGGGGAAATAAGACCTACACTTTGGAGTTCGATTATTTTGGTGATGGAATATACAGATATCAATTTGCGGTAGAGGGTATTCATGCGGGCGACACGCTTGTTCTTTTTGAAAACGCAGCGGATGGTAACGGCTATTTTTTCACCAGACTGGATTGAAAGATGCGTATTATTCATCAACCCCTGCCCAATAAAAAATGCTTCATTCACGGAGGGGTCAATGAATAGGGTTTTTATCGGTTCTTTAATATTAGCAATGCAAACACGAAAAATCAAAGCCCTGGTAGCGGATTCTTTTACGTAAACCAGTTGAATGTCAAGCATTGTGAAACGGCTGTCAAGGTGCCTTAAAGAGGTGTCTTGCAAATTAGGAATCCAATTCCTAATTTGCATGATATGGTTGAGCGCGACGCGAAAGATGCTGTAATTCAATTGGCTAAGTCCTTTAAAGCCGTTGCACTTACAGGTCCAAGGCAAAGTGGAAAGACTACTTTGTTGCGGGAAATGTTTCCGGAAAAGAGCTATCTGTCGCTTGAGAACCCCCAGGAACGGCAATTTGCGTTAACCGATCCCGTTCAGTTTTTGAAAAGATTTCCGCAGGGCGCTATTTTGGACGAAGTCCAGCGGGCGCCTGATTTGTTCTCTTATCTCCAGCAAATCCTTGATGAGTCTACAGAACACGGGAAATTTGTCTTAAGTGGATCTAACAATTTTCTGTTACTGGAGTCTATTACACAATCACTGGCCGGCCGGGTTGGATATCTTGAACTCTTGCCTTTTTCCTATCGCGAAACGATGGCTTGCCCATCGCCACCTACTTCCTGGCTCAGCTACCTTTTTCAAGGAGGTTATCCTGCCGTGGCTCACGATCAGGTTTCTCCGTCGCTTTGGTTTCCAAGCTATGTGCGAACCTATATCGAACGGGATGTTCGCCAAATCCGGAATATCAGTGACATTCTTCAATTTCAGCGTTTATTGCAGGCATGCGCCGGGCGGATAGGTCAACAAGTAAATTTCTCTAGTCTCGGCAACGACATTGGAATTGATTACAAAACTGTGCAATCCTGGATTTCAATCATGCAGGCGAGCTATATCATTTTTCTGTTGCCTCCGTTTTATAAGAATTTCAACAAGCGAGTGGTTAAGGCGCCAAAATTGTACTTCCATGACACAGGCCTGGCTTCCTACCTGCTGGGCATCACGAAAAGCGACCAGGTTATGACTCATCCATTCAAAGGCCCGCTTTTCGAAAATCTGGTGATACTCGAATGCCTGAAGAACCGGTTGAACAAAGGGCAACGTAACAACCTTTTCTACTATCGGGATAGTGCAGGGAATGAAGTAGATCTGATCATTGATCACGGCATTACACAGACGGCCGTGGAAATAAAATCAGCGGAGACCCTGTCAAAAGATTTTTTGAAAGGGCTGTTATACTGGGAAAAGCTCACCGGGACAAAGGAAGGTAAATTGATTTATGGCGGTGAGTCAGTTCGCCATTCGTATGAAGGATTTGAGGTAATGAACTGGAAGTCACTGCCAGAAGTGTAGTTTGGTGATTTGTCATCGAACGTCGCGGCGAGCGTCCACCCATTTAATTAGCGACGGATCAGTATTTGGAACCTCCTGTAAACCTTGCCCTTACCAAAATTTATTTATTCCCCCTTTTGCAGGTTTGCTTCTTCTGACTACCTTTGCAGTCCTTATTTCAAAAGGTTTATATAATTAGAAGATAAATGCCTACCATTCAACAACTTGTAAGAAAGGGCCGCAAGAAACTGACTTTTAAGTCTAAGTCTCCAGCCCTGGATTCCTGCCCACAGCGCAGAGGCGTATGTACACGTGTGTACACAACGACGCCTAAAAAGCCGAATTCAGCGATGCGTAAAGTAGCGCGTGTTCGCCTGACGAACGGAAAAGAAGTTAACGCATACATTCCAGGTGAAGGCCACAACCTTCAGGAACACTCTATTGTTCTGATCCGTGGTGGAAGGGTTAAAGATCTTCCAGGTGTTCGTTACCACATCATCCGTGGTGCGCTCGATACAGCTGGCGTGAATGGTCGCAAGCAAGGCAGATCTAAATATGGTGCAAAAAGACCTAAACCAGGTGCGGCAGCTCCAGCTGCTAAAGGCGCTCCGGCAAAAGGTAAAAAATAATTGAATTGAACAATGAGAAAGTCAAAACCTAAAAAAAGATACTTACTCCCTGATCCAAAGTTCAATGACACTTTGGTTACAAAGTTCGTAAACTACCTTATGGAAAGCGGTAAGAAGAGCGTTGCTTATAACATCTTCTACGATGCAGTTGCACAGGTTGAAAAGAAAACACAGGAAAGCGGTCTTGAAGTTTGGAAACGAGCAATGAATAATCTCATGCCTGCGGTAGAGGTTAAGAGCCGGCGTGTGGGTGGTGCTACTTTCCAGGTTCCGGTTGAAATCCGTCCTGAAAGAAAAATCAATCTTAGCATCAAGTGGTTGATCGACTACTCACGCATGCGCGGAGAAAAGACCATGATGGACAAGTTGGCTGCTGAAATCATCGCAGCTTCTAAAGGTGAGGGTGCAGCTATGAAGAAGAAAGATGACACTCACAGAATGGCAGAGGCAAATAAGGCGTTCTCACACTTCAGATTCTAATTCGCAATATTCAAATGGCAAGAGATCTTAAATACACCAGAAATATTGGTATCGCCGCTCACATTGATGCGGGTAAGACTACCACTACCGAACGTATTCTTTATTACTCTGGTGTAAATCATAAAATTGGTGAAGTTCATGAGGGCGCTGCTACCATGGACTGGATGGAACAGGAGCAGGAAAGAGGTATCACCATTACATCTGCTGCTACAACTGTACACTGGAAATACAGAGAAAAAGAATATCACATTAACATCATCGATACACCTGGTCACGTTGACTTCACTGTTGAAGTAAACCGTTCACTCCGTGTGTTGGATGGTCTGGTGTTTTTGTTTTCTTCTGTTGATGGTGTAGAGCCGCAGTCAGAAACAAACTGGCGCCTTGCCGATAACTACAAGGTTGCGCGTATCGGATTCGTTAACAAAATGGACCGTTCAGGCGCTGACTTCCTGGGTGTTGTTAAGCAGGTGAAAGAAAGACTGGGAAGTAATGCGGTAGCCCTTCAGTTGCCGATCGGCTCTGAAGACAATTTCCGTGGTGTGGTTGACCTTGTTAACAACCGTGGTATTGTTTGGAATGAGCATGACAAGGGAATGACCTTCACCGAAGTGCCGATTCCTGATGATATGAAGGATGAAGTACTCGAGTATCGCGAAAAGCTTCTTGAAGCAGTCGCTGATTATGATGAGTCTTTGATGGAAAAATTCTTCGAAGATCCTAATTCGATCTCCGAAACTGAAATTCTCACTGCCCTCCGTAAGGCTACGATCGATATGAAGATCGTTCCGATGGTTTGCGGTTCGTCTTTCAAAAATAAAGGTGTCCAAACGATGCTTGACTATGTGATGGAGCTTTTGCCTTCACCACTCGACAAGGATATTATTGTCGGAATTGACCCTGACACAGAAAAAGAAGTGTCGATCAAGCCTGACGAAAAAGAACCGTTTGTTGCCCTTGCTTTCAAAATTGCAACCGATCCTTTCGTAGGACGCCTTTGCTTCATTCGCGCTTATTCAGGTGCGCTTGATTCAGGCTCTTATGTATATAACACGCGTTCTGAGAACAAGGAACGTATCTCACGCGTATTCCAGATGCACGCGAACAAGCAGAACCAGATCGAAAGATTATCTGCGGGTGATATCGGAGCCGTTGTTGGTTTCAAGGATATCAAGACTGGTGATACGTTGTGTGATGAGAAACGCAAAGTTGTTCTCGAATCCATGGTGTTCCCTGAGCCGGTTATCGGTTACGCGATTGAGCCTAAGAAGCAGGCTGATGCTGATAAGCTTGGCATGGCTATCGGAAAACTTGTTGAAGAAGATCCAACCCTTCGCGTAAATACTGATCAGGAAACTGGTCAGACGATCCTTCGCGGAATGGGCGAATTGCATCTTGAAATTATCATCGATCGTCTCAAGCGTGAATTCAAAGTAGAGATTAACCAGGGTGCCCCGCAGGTTGCTTACAAAGAGGCGATCACAAAGGTGGTTGAGCACAAGGAAGTTTATAAGAAGCAGACAGGTGGTCGCGGTAAATTTGCAGATATCGTGTTTGAGCTTGCGCCACGTGAAGACGGTAAAGAAGGCCTTGAATTTGTGAATGATATTGTTGGTGGTGTTATTCCACGCGAATTCATCCCGGCTATCCAGAAAGGTTTCCAGTCAGCCATGGTAAATGGTCCTCTGGCAGGTTACCCGCTCGATTCAATGAAAGTGAGACTGTTCCACGGTTCTTACCATGATGTTGACTCGGATGCGTTGTCATTCGAATTGGCAGCCCGCATTGGCTTCAAAGAAGCGGCGAAGAAAGCTGCGCCTCAGTTACTCGAACCAATTATGTCTGTTGAAGTACTTTCGCCAGATGAATATACTGGTTCTGTAACCGGTGACCTTAACCGCCGCAGAGGTTTGATGAAAGGTCTGGACACGCGTGCAGGTTCGCAGGTTATCAAGGCGGATGTTCCGCTTTCAGAATTGTTTGGCTATGTTACCGACTTGCGTACAATTACGTCAGGACGTGCATCTGCCACCCTAACTTTCTCTCACTATTCGCCGGTTCCGAAAAACCTTGCAGATAAAGTGATTGATAGCGTAAAAGGCGCAACTGTTGCTTAATATTATTAGTTAATAGGATTTAGACGATCTCCTTAAAAAAGAAACATGAACCAAAAAATCAGAATAAAGCTTAAGTCTTACGACCACAACCTTGTGGATAAATCTTCTGAGAAGATTGTAAGAGCGGTAAAATCAACCGGCGCTGTTGTTAGCGGACCAATTCCTCTTCCAACAGAAAAGGAAAAATTCACGGTACTTCGTTCACCACACGTGAACAAAAAGTCGCGCGAACAATTCCAGTTGTGTACCTACAAGCGTCTTGTTGACATCTATAGCAACAGCGCTAAAACTGTTGATGCACTTATGAAGCTTGAGCTTCCGAGCGGCGTTGACGTTGAGATCAAGGTATAGCAGATTACACGAGATATTTTATTCAAGCCATTCGATTTTCGAATGGCTTTTTTGTTGCCTGAAGAAGGTAGGTAGTGGCTCACACAGTTTATAGAACAGAGCCCAGTTCTTTAGTCACTACCAACTATTCCTTCCCCCGCTACCGATCATGGGGTTCCCTTTCTCAGGTATCGTCTCTTCACGCTCGATTATTTGCCCTCCCATAAAGTGTTTTCGACTTTCCATTGGCGTTTATTGCCTTCCCATCGCCGATCATCGTCTTCCCCTCCCCAATTATCGACATCCCATTCTAATCTATCGAACTTCTCTTCTCGATTATCGACTTCCCATTTTTGTCTATCGAACTTCTCTGCTCGATTATCGACATCCCATTCTTGTCTATCGAACTTCTCTTCTCGATTATCGACTTCCTATTCACGTTTTAGCATCTCCCATCGACTATTGACGACTTCCTCTCCAACAGTATTGACCTCCCATTCCCGATTATTGAAAATCCATCGGTTGTGAACCACTTCCCATTGAACATTTTCGGGTTTCCATCCACGTTGAACCACTTCCCATCGGACTTTTTCGGTTTCGCATCCACCGTTAACCACTTCCCATTCGACTTTTTCAGATTCCCACCCAACTTTTTCCATTTCCCATCGGCTTGTTTCGGTTTCCCATCGTCATAAATCGAAATTCCATCCACTTAAACCAATTTCCCATCGGCGTATTGCAGTTTCCCCATGAGGTTGACGATGCAACCAAGTATTTAAAAATGGGTACCAACTCGGGAATGTATTGATGCAGCCGGTCAGAAGGCGCTGGAAATAAAAAAAACCATCTGCCGATGGCAGATGGTTTTGATTTTCAAATCTTTAAAGACTTAGTACACAGTTGTAAGAGCAGTTCTGTCGCCAGATGTGAACGGACGATCTGTGCCATCAGAACATGCTAGCATGTAAGAGCCGTTTTCACCTTTCTTGGGTGTTCCAGGGATGTATACGGCACCAACACCGGCAGATCCTTCATTTCCACCTCTGCCACAGCTAAAGCGACGTGACATGTAATCAGTATGACGGAACCCGATGGCGTGACCGATCTCGTGCGCAATAACTGTTGTTGCGTCAGCTCTTTGAGATGAGTTGTTATAGTATCTCGTGTTTAAGCTGATTGGGCTGGCAGGATCGCCACCAGCAGATGGGAAGCCTGCGCTGTATCCCAATACGTTGCTGTTTTCATAGAAAGAAAGGATAGCAATGTCGGCCGCGGACTCATTTGTTGTGCGTTGGAAGCTGATGTTCAGATTCAATGCGTTGTAACGCGAAAGCGCTGCGTCGAATGAATTCTGCATGTAATTGTCGAACCCTGGATCCATAAAGATGGCCAAAGTTCTGGGCGCTCCAGTTACAAGGTTGTACGTGCGGTAGTGTTCTTCATTGGCATTTACACCTTCGCTAACAGGTGCGCCAAGATCGCTTATCTGCTTCGCAGTCAGGAAAATGTCATACTCAACCAGGTAGCCATCACGGTACTGTGAAAGTCCTTCGCTGGTGTCGAAACCGGCTTTTTGTAATTTGGAAATTACATCGTTAGGAATTTCATTTTTTGACACATTGTCTTGCTCCTGGCAAGAAAGCATAGCACCAAACAAGGCTATGCTCAGGGTAGCATAAAGTTTTCTCATGTAAGTATTTAGGTTAATGATTTATGAATCGGGGATGAATTAACAGAACAAATCTTACCTTAGCAACTTTTTATTTTGAAAAATTATTATTATACAGAACAACGGACAGGATACTGTATGATATTTGGAATAAAATTTCATTGTGGTGTGAGAGCGAAATGCGTTGGGTATCTATACTTCTGGGTTGTTTTCTTCATTTGCCCCGGTGTGCAGGCGCAGACATCGCCTGAATTTTTTTGCACATCTCAGTCGAAAGAAGATTTGATGCACCTGATGCATTCGGGCGAAATTGATTTTTTTCGCGAACTGGATTCCACCCGATTTATCGTAAGGTTCCCTTCTTCTCGTCCTGATATCAAAACGTTTACTATCGCCGCAGATAATGAATGGAAGAAGAGTCCCGGCTTGAATATTCAATCAGGCTCGTTTCGTGTTTCAGTTCAGGTTTTACAGCCCGCTGAATTCCTTTCCAATATTTCATCAGAAGAGTTCACGATCCTGGCAATCGACACTATTTCGAATGTCATGTTGCTTGAGATAAAGGATGAGGGTGGCCTTGACTTGCTTATTGAGAATAAACGTGTTCTGTATGTTTCGCCAGCGCCTATCCCTGTTCTTGAAACGCCTAATAGCTTTCAGGATCTCAGCGTTAATAAATTCAATATTGTCCATCACCAATTTCCGGGACTTTCTGGCAAAGGATTTAACGTTTCTATTAAGGAAAGGGCGATTGATCCGAATGACATCGATTTACGAGAGAGATTTTTCGTGACTCCGCTTGCTGATGAGATCGTTTCTCTTCACGCCAATCAAATGGCGACCATTATAGCAGGTGCCGGGAACTCAACTCCATCATCAAAAGGAATTGCATGGGAAGCAAATGTGACATCGTCAAGCTTTCTAAACCCGTTACCTGATCCCGATCTGGGTAGTTATGATATTTCTGTTCAAAATCATTCATACGGAACAGGTATTCAAAATTTTTATGGGCCGGAAGCGATTGCATACGATGCGGCGGGTCTGAATGCGGACTCGATCGTTCATGTTTTTTCTGCCGGAAACGCCGGGATGAATGTTAGCGATCATGGACCGTACGAGGGCATTAGTGGCTTTGCAAACATTACGGGTACAATGAAGATGGCCAAAAACGTGATTGTGGTTGGAGGTCATGATATTTTATTCGCTATTGACGAGCGAAATTCCAGTGGCCCGGCTTACGATGGGAGGTTAATTCCATCAATCTCCGCCTTTGGTCCGGAAGGAACATCTGACGCAGCTGCTTTTGTTTCCGGACTGGCGATCCAGATTCAACAGGCCATCTTTGAGAAGGAGGGAAGGCTTCCTCAAATCGACCTGGTAAAAGCGGTGATGATTGCTTCCTCGAATGACATTGGGCGTGAAGGGATCGATTACAATACGGGTTACGGCGCTGTTAACGCATTTGATGCTACTGAAATAATATCAAACGACCAGTACACCAGAGCCTCCGTTGGATCCGGCGATATGTTTACAATGGACATTCAAATTCCAACCGGTGTAAACCTTTTAAAGATCGCTTTGAACTGGATAGACCCGGCCGCAGATGGCGGGGCACCGAAGGCCCTTGTGAACGACCTTGATCTTTCTATTGTGGAGGCTGCAACCGGCAAACGCTGGCTTCCCTGGGTGCTCAGCTCGTTTCCGCATGCGGACTCCCTCGCCAAGGCATCCCGTCGATCATTAGATAATTTGAATAACACAGAGTTTATCACGATCAGCAACCCATCTGCCGGAGTTTATCAGCTTCGCGTCAATGGTACCGATATGATCACGCAGACACAGGATTTTGCAATTGCGTACAGCCTCGAAATGAAGGATACATTTCAATGGACATACCCTACAGCATCCGGCCCGCTCGATGTTTCTGATTCGGTTATTTTCCGATGGGACACGCGTTACAATGGAACGGGTGAATTGGAAATAAGTATAGATAACAGCGAGTATGCAACATTGAGTTCATCAGTTAACCTGGCGGATCAATACTTCGTATGGAAAACAAATGTACCGTTCGGTACGCTTAAAATACGAATGAAAATCGGCGCGGAATATTTCGAGACCGATGAAGTTGTGTTTAATGTTCCCCCGAAAATCAATGTTGAATTTTTATGTGATGATCGTTTTATGATTTCCTGGACTGGTTTTGAGAAAGCAGACAGCTACAAACTTTACACACTAGACGATAAATTCCTGGAAGTATCCGAAGAACTGACGGATACATCATTTATCAGTTCTCTTAAGGAGAATTCATATTATGCTGTAGCCCCGGTCATGGGTGGTCGCGAAGGATTCAGGAGTGCGGCATACAATACTTTCACACAGGGCGTCAGTTGTTATTATCAATCGTTTACAGCTTCAGCAGATCAGGCTGGTGTTGCTTTACTTTCGTTGGCTTTGAGCACAACTTATAACGTAACTGAAATTATTTGGGAAAAGAAAGCCGGCAATCAGTATGTTGAGTTGGATCGAACAGCGATAGCAGACGCTCTAACCTACAGTTATTCCGATTCAGACTTAAACCCGGGTGTAACATTCTATCGTGCACGAATCATACTCGCAAATGGTGATGAGGTGATCACCGACGAAGCAATCGTTTACTCCGTTGATGAAACAAGCTATTTTGTTTTTCCAAATCCCATAGCATTGGGATCTGAAGAATTGACGGTGTTAACTGATGGGTCCGCTATTGATTTTTTCCTGATCGACGCCAGGGGTCAAATTATAAAGGAGGAACATTTGGTAAACTACCTGATCAGATTAAACCTGGATGAATTTCAATCCGGTATGTATTTTTATCAGTTCAGGCGCAGCGGTAAGACCGTTAATACAGGGAAAATACTGTTACGGTAATCCGGTTAGGAAGCGCGTTTCAACACCCGGTCGGCAACAAGCGACAGTCGGGAAACCTATTTTTTTTCTTGATGGATATCCCAGCCACATTTGAAAAAAAACAAAATGAAAAAGCTATTTTATTTAGTGCTTGGTTTAGTTTTGGTGACAACCATCGATGGTTTTACCCAGGGCAGTCTGGAGGTGACGGTCCAGAATCTCAAAAATGATCAGGGAGATATTCGCATTGGAATATTTCAGGAAGATAAATTTCTGAAAGACGCTGTTTTTGGTAAAATTAAGAAAGCATCCAAAGGAAAAGTTGTCGTTCAGTTTACTGATCTTCCTCCCGGAGAATATGCGCTCAGCGTTATTCACGATGAGAATTCAAATCAGGAGCTGGATTCAAATGCAGTCGGAATTCCAAAGGAGGGTTTTGCGTTCGGAAATAATTCAACGGGTTTTTTCGGCCCCCCTTCTTTCGAAAACGCAAAATTCCTGATAGAATCAGGCAAACAGACAAAGCAGGTCATTGACATGAAGTATCTGTAAAATACCTCGAAGTAGGTATGATAATGCCCCGAATTGATGCTTTTCATCCTTTCCGGGCATTATTCGGTTCGCTATCTTTGTATGTAAGCAAAGATGAAAAAGAGCCTATACCTAACCATCATAGTTGTCTTTGCCTCTGCACTCCGAATCAATGCCCAGCAGTGGCAGGCTTTATACACTAAGGCGCTCGGTGAGTATGAGGCACAAGATGTTTCCGCCGCATATAACACGGCTCAGGAGACCTTGTCAACATATCTGAAAGAAGACGGTTCTCCTTCTACGAACTATGCTGCAGTCTTAAGGTTACTCGAAAATATTTCCTTTTCTAGTGGTGACTATGCCAGGGCGCTTGAATATGTGCAAAAGGAATTGAGCGTCCGCGCGCCAAACAAGGATGTTAATTATGCCGGAACGCTCGTACAGCAGGGAACCATTCAGCAGGTGCTTGCAGATCACGCCAATGCAACAAAATCATTTCAGTCTGCCTATGATATCTTAAAGGATTTCTACGGAGAGAACGACGCGCCTTTAATTGAAGCACGTCTCGGTATCTCCATTAATGCTTATCTCCAGGGTGATAGCGATCTCGCATACCCCCTTCTTCAAGAGATCCTTTCATTGAACCTGGAGGAGATCACAGATCAGTATGTTCAGGGACAATACTATTTCGCACTCATGTGTTCTGAAAAGAACGAACACGAAAAAGCAGTTTCGAATTTTCAATCTGTAGCTGAGGTGTACGCGTTGCAGAATATGCAGCAAAGCATGGAGTATGCTTCGCTGATGCTCAACATTGGCCAATCTTATCATGACCTATCACAACATGCGAAGGCGGAAGATGCGTATGCAAAGTCCGCGGCGATTTATGAAAGCCTGAACAAGAAAGATCAGGAATATCTAACCTTGGTCAATGCACGCGCCGTTAACTATCAGGCCCTCGGCCAGGTTGACAAAGCTGAAAGTCTTTTCTCCGACATTCAAAGTCATGGAGGAGGAAGTACCGCGGAGGCAATTTTCCTTTCAAATAACGCCGCCGTTAACACGGGGAAAGGAGATTATAAGACTGCTGAGCAACAATACAAAGACGCATTGGCGAAGTTGAATGTTGAAAAAACTGAACATCTGGATCTCTATGGAAATATCCTTGAGAACCTGGCGATTCTTTATGATGACATGGGAAGGTATGCCGAGGCGGAAAAGCTTCTGCATGAAGCGGAAAATATTTTTGTTGACAGGCCCCAGATCAACGGTGTTAAAATTAAACTCGCTAACGTACTTTTAAAGCAGGGTCAAAACGACGTTGCATTTAAGCTATACGCCGAAGCCGTTCAAAACATGAATGCTAACGGTCACGCTACCAGCCCTGAATACGCGCAGGCACTTACGGGCATGGGCCTAGTTTGGTTTAAGGCAGGTGACATCCAGAAAGCTGATTCAATTTATGGCGTACTGCTCGGAGAATATGAAAGCGGTGGTTTCGCGAAAAACATCACCTATGCGACTGTGCTTAACAACTACGCGGCCGTTAAACAGACAAACGGCGAATTTTCAACAGCGCGATATTTGCTGGCTGAGGCGTTGACATTTGCTCGCCCAAGGAACAAGCAACCCACAATCGGGTACGCAAGGGCGCTGGAAAATCTTGGCTATCTCGATTTGCAGATTGGTTCGCTCGTCTCCGCTAAATCTGAAATTGACTCGGCTGTTCTTTTGTACGAACAGCTTGTTGGTAACGAGGCAATGCCTTATGCGCTTGCATTAATCACGCAGGGTACATACTATCAGCACGCCGGGGAGTATGCGCTTGCAGAGCCTGCATATAGGAGAGCGTTTAAACTTATCTCAGCCGACAACGAAGCAACGCCAGGCGAATGGGTAAGAGCCGCGAATGCTCTCGCAGTTTATTATCAGACAATGGGTAATTACGATCAGGCAGAAACGTTGTTGAAGGAGATCAGGCTGAAGAGTGAGAAATCGCTTGGCAAAACTTCCCAGGAATATTCAACCGCTCTACAGAATCTTGCATCGTTGTACCAGCTTCAGAACAAAGCTGGAGATGCTGCTCCGATGCTGGAGGAAGCACTCGCCATTGATAAAAAGAACTTCGGTGAATACCATCCGCAGTATATCATTGCATTAAGAAACCTGGCTGCACTTTATCAAAAGACAGGAAAGATGCCTCAGGCCCAGGTACTGCTTGAGCAGGCACTGGCAGCAACACGCAATACTTTCGGTGAGGAACATGTTTCTTATGCTTCTACGATCAGCAATCTGGCAGCCCTTTACCAGGATCAGAAAAAAATGCCGGAAGCTGAAAAAGCATGGCAACAAACTGTTGATATCAGGAAACGAATTCTTGGTGAACATCATCCTGATTATGCCCGCGCCCTTTACGGTCTCGCCAGTGTATATTTCGCCCAGGGCAAGTTCGATGACGCGAACGCAAAATTCCGTAGCGTTATCGGTGAATATCTGAATCAGATAAACGAATACTTCCCGTTTCTAAGTGAAAAGGAAAAAGGCGCTTTTTATCAAAAGATAAAACCGGTATTCGATGCATACCAGGATTTCTGCGTTCAGTATTATCACCAGAATCAAAGCGACTCATCGATCCTGAAAGAGTTGTACAATACACAGCTTGCAACGAAGGCGATCTTACTGAATAGTTCGAATAAAGTAAGACAAACCATTCTATCCAGCGGAGACACTACTTTGATTAACCAGTTTAAAAACTGGCTGGCGGCGAAAGAGAAGATCGTTCGTTATTATGGTCTGTCTGCCGATGAGAAAAAGGATTATGAGCCGATCGACGTACTCAGACAAAAAGCGAATGACATTGAAAAAGGTCTTTCGCTTAGTTCGAATCTTTTCAGGTCTCAATTTAGCGAACAGGTGTTCAACACCATTTCGATCTCATCGTTGTTAAAGGATGGGGAAGCTGCCGCCGAAATTATCAGAATAGAAAAGAAATTCGCTCCCGACTCGATTTACTATGCCGCGTTGATTCTGAAGAAGGATTCAGATATTCCTTCGCTTGTCATCTGGCCGTACGGAAAGAAACTTGAAAGCAGATTTTTTAAGTTTCATCGCAATGCCATCCGCTTTCACTATCCGGATACAATTTCGTACAAATATTACTGGAAACCATTCGGGAAATCACTTGCCGATGTGAACAAGATATACCTGAGTGCTGATGGTATTTTCAACAAGATCAACTTCAACATTCTTGAAAATCATACAACCGACCACGCCGTTATTGAGGATTATACGATTCATCTGTTAAGCAATACAAAAGAGATCGTTGAGCAGGCAAACCGGCGATCATCCCCGCATAAGGAGATTAACCTCTATGGTTTTGTGGATTTCCATCTGAAACTAGCGCACGTCGATCACGTAATTCACAACAACACATCTTTAACACGCGCTTTTGGATTTGATGGAGAAATTCCTTTACTGCCCGGCACTGACAAGGAAGTCACTTTTATTCATGATCTTTTTAAGTCGAATGACTACAACGTCGTCGCGTATAAAGGCGCGGATGCAAGCGAAAGTAACATCAAAAAAACTCCTCATGTAAAAGTACTTCATATTGCAACCCATGGATTTTTCCTGAACGACATCGACGTAGATGAAACGCAGGGACAAGACGCGGAGGATTTTTTCGCGAATCCGCTTTTGCGGTCTGGTATCCTTTTGGCAGGCGCGGGCGTTAACCGTGCTGATGTTGACCTGAGTGGAGAAGATGGTATACTCACTGCTTACGAGGCGATGAATATCGACCTTAATGAGACAGATCTGGTTGTGCTGTCTGCCTGTGAAACTGCTTTGGGCGAACAACGTAACGGAGAAGGCGTTTATGGTCTGCAACGTTCATTTATTGTTGCTGGTGCTGGCGCTGTGATGATGAGTTTGTGGCAGGTCGATGATGTGGCAACCCAGGAACTGATGATCAATTTCTATCAGCTGTGGCTTGCGGGCGAAACAAAGCATGAGGCATTCAGAAAAGCCCAGATGATGATCAAAGAAAAATATCAAAGCCCATTCTATTGGGGCGCATTTATTCTCGTAGGACACTAAGTTGGTTAATATGATCCGCAAATTATTTACTTCTGTTGTTTTGGGATTCATTGTCATCTCGGGGTGGTCCCAGGTGAATGATCCAACAACTGCCGACTCGGTTGAGTTTTACAACAAAACGAAGAAACCTGAGATCAGTGATCAGACATTAACAGAATATGCCGCATCAATTCAGGCTGATGGTAAGGTGATGATCGTTCAGACTAACATTCCGGGTTACGTTGGCAGATGGAGATTGTTTGAATACCAGCAGCAGGCAGATAAACAGTGGAGCGGCCCCAAATCCCTGGACAGTATCAACAACAACGTTGATTCTACAGCGCTCGTCGGCGGACCAAGCATAAGCTACGATGGAAATATCATGTACTTCTTTATGAACAATGATATTTTTTATTCCGACAGACAACGGTATGGCTGGAGCAGGCCAATCGACATCGGGGCGCCGATTAATACACCCGGATATGAAGGCTTTCCTTCCGTGAGCGCCGATGGCAAAACTTTATATTACGTTGGCCAGAACCTAAACGGCCCAAAGAACAAAGAACTCCGCAAAAAGAACATGTTCTGTTACTGTATCCTGAAGTCAGAAAAGATGCCTGATGGAACGTGGGGCCGACCAGAGAAGCTTCCTTCTCCCATCAATCAGGAATGTGAAAAAGCACCGCGTATCATGGCGGATGGGAAAACACTCATCTTCTCGAGTAATCGCCTCGGGGGAAAGGGCGGTTATGACATGTATCAATCTCAGCTGACAGATCTTGGGACGTGGACATCGCCCGTTCCATTGACTTTTGTGAATACCGAGCTCGACGACTTATCGCCGTCCATCTCCGCCCAGGGAGATTTAATGTACTACACGCATAATGAGAAAGACATTTATTCAGTTGTAATACCTGAAAACTTGCGGCAGTTTAAAAACAACATCTTACAGGGTTATGTTACAGACCAGGACACACACACGGGCATTGGCGTTGAGATAATAGTTTCGGATGCGTATACATCGGAGCAGGTGATGAAGCTTGAAAACAACCCCGACGATGGGCGATTTACTGTGGTTGTTCCGATTGGAAGAAGCTTTAATGTGGAATTTAAAAAGCCGGGCTATTCCAGCTACACTTATTCAATGGATTTGACGGATGTTCACGATTATCGCGAGATCGAACAAAACATTGAACTATTCAAGAGTGTGCGTTTGAATGTCACCGTGAACGACAATGAAATATTTGAGCCTATTCCGGCTGACATTAAAGTTCGCGTAAAAGGCAAAAGCGAGTTCATTAAAGATTTGAATAATAATCCAAAGACTGGTAAGCTGTCCGTTGAGTTACCACTTGGGAGCGATTACGAGTTGATTGTAAGCTCACCTTCATTCAAAGGAGCAATTATGGATTTCAATACATCCGGGCTTATCATCTACCGGGATTTTGAAAAATTCGTTGAACTCGTTCCGGAAAAAACAAACGTGATGATCAATGTTGCCGATATTCAGAATAACTCGAAAGTAAATTCGAAGATCTTTCTTCGAAACAAGAATCGTGATGAGGTTATCGAAGTAACAGGAAATCAAATGGTGGCATTACGTGCCGGCGACAGGTATGAGATTGAAGTTACCAGCGACCAGGGTTACGCCTTTGATTCACGCGTGCTTGATGTCCAGAACGGTCAGACAGCCGTGGATTTCAAATTGACAAAACTGGAGATGAATGCGAAGCTGGTGTTGAAGGATATCAACTTCGAATCAAACTCTAGTAAGCTTACCGACGTTTCGTTCACGGAACTGGAACGCGTTATTAAGCTGCTTCGTGAGAACCCGACATTAAGAGTTGAAATTGCTGCGCATACCGACGACGTTGGATCAGACACTTACAACCTGATCTTATCGCAAAAGCGTGCACAAAGCGTTGTGGAATTCTTAATGCAAAATGATATAATCGATAAGCGTTTCTTAGCACAGGGTTACGGAGAGAAGGCGCCAAAGGTTGTCAACAATTCGGAAGAGAACAGACTTGTAAATCGTCGCGTTGAATTAAAAATTATCGGTATCTAATGATGAAAAAGTTCTTAGCAATAACCATAGTACTGCTTTGTGTATGCGCGAGTTATGCATGGGCGCAACGCATCAAATACAAAGAGCTTGTGCCGGCACTGGATACCTCGTCGATTTCGGAGCAGATGTCTCTTCTCAAACTTTATCTTGCAGAAGAGCTCGATCATGGAAACGCCAATTTCCGACTAGCGATGCTGCACTATAACATTTTCCGCAATTCCGATCCATTGCTTGAATACTCAAAGGCGGTTGCCCATGCAAAAGAAGCAGTGCTACGACTAACAAAAGCTAAAGTGGTTGTAACGACTCAGGATGTGCGGTCAGACAATGAATACTATGCGCCATTTTTTAAGACTTTGGATAGTAAAGGTCGCCCTTATGCAGAGTTCTCTATTGTTCAGGCCAAAATCAACACAGCCTTTGATTCAGCCCAACAGTTCCTTGAGAAAATGCCTCCAATATATTCGTCATTTACAAAAAGCGTTCAACAGTACGATAATGCGGTTAAGATTTTTGCCGACATCAATACCGATTACAAGACGCTTGAAGATCTGTATATGTTTTTCGATGATGAGCTAAACAAGAGATTTGATCAGCTGAAATCTTCGTATGACTCTTCAGTGAGTAATTTCAACAAGTATACCTCGCTGACAAAGGATTATCCGCTGCAAAATTACCGGCAAAAAGCAAATATTAAAGAAATCAACGTGTATCGCCTGGACGGATTGACAACGCGTTTGACCTTTCTTGAAGACAATGTCGAATTCTGGAATTATGCGAATTGGGTCGACAATGTCCGGAAGATGTACAATACCGAGATTGTTGCCATCAAAGACAAAATCGTGCAGACAGAAACCAGGTTGAACGAATCGCTTAAAGCACTGGAAACAAATGAAGTTCCAGGTGAAAGCCTTTTTAAGATCAGTAAGGATCTTGTGTTTCAGTTGAATAATTATGACAAGAGTTCACTTGCGCTTGCCTTGCTGGAATACAAGGCGTTCAAGCAGAACTGGCTTGCAAAAACTCACCAGATTAAGCGTGACACCGCAATCGAAACAAAACTGGAACTATATAGTCACTTAATTCAACTGAACAGAGTGGCTGACAGCCTTGCGCATGATATCAAATCAAAAATCAATAGCGGAAGCACAAAGAAGCACGGCGCATATCTTAAGAAATTTTACGGAGGACCATCGGGGCTTGATAAAGTAGTTCAAAACGAAACTGCCTTCATCTCCAAAACATTTGCCGACTACCAGGAAACACTGAAAGGCACGTTGCTCGCGTACAACGCAAAAACTGATGTTTCAGACAAGACCTTGAAGATTGGATCGTTCAATGTGCCTTTGTTTGTTGACAATAGACCAGATTCGGCGATTGATCTTGTTTCGGTCGTCACCCAAAGGATCGTCAAAAATCCTGATGGAAGCATTTATGTCGCAGGTGTTCATAAAATGAACAAAAAGACGAATAATAACCTGACTGGGTTCGTTGCAAAACTAAATCCTGATGGCAAGCCAGCATGGTTGAAGGAATTGAATTTCAATCCAGACAGCCTCACAGTGGCGGACGCGAATAACTATATCGGCGATCTTGTATCAACGCAGGAAGGTTGTGCCGTCGTGGTTACGTCCATCCGCCCAAGTGCACAACAGTTGATAAATACTTTTGTGTTCATTAATGATAAAGGTGAGATGAGCGCCTATCCTGTAAAGGAAAAAGGCATGGCCAGAAAGTTGATCTACCAGGAGTCAAGCAATTCTTTCGTCATGATCTTCAAGGGCGATTCCGCAAGACAGCAGTATCATCAGGATGAGATGGTGTCGATAGCAAGCCTCAACATTTTGGGCGACTTGTTATGGCATCAGGATTTTACTTTTGCGGGAACCATTGAAGATGTCGTGACCGTAAGAGATGGATATATCCTTACTGGCAACTATACGGCGCTAAAAGATCTGAAAGGGAAAGAGTCACGAACAAAGATCAACCAGGGGCAATCCAACCCGTACCTGATCAAGATCAGTCTTCGCGGCGAAAAGCTAAGCGTGTTACCGTTGAATTCTCCCAAGTCAATTTACATTGACAAAGTTGTGAAAGTAAATGACGGCTCGATTAATCTTCTTGGATACGAATCAACTTTTGATGCAATGGCCGATCCAACGGCAACAAGAGGTGCTGTACTACACATGATGACAGCCTACGACCTCAGGCAGATATGCTCGAACTTTAATTAACAGACTGACACTTTTGAAGTATAGGCGAGACATCTTTCACGTCGATCATACCCCGTTGATGCTCCCACGTGTTATAGATGTATGTGGCGATCTCGGCGACTTCCAGATCGGTGAGTTGCGGAAGCGGTGGCATCGCCTGATTGAATTGAACCCCGTTTACATATAGCTCACCCTTCTTCCCGTACCTGATAAGGCAGAGTACGTCTTCGAAGTTATTCTCCATGTAATCGGATTTATTCAGCGGAGGGTATACGCGTCCAAGGCCAGTTCCATTCTCCTGATGACAGTTGCTGCACATCGTGCGGTACAATTTTTCGCCCTGCACATAGTACTGTCGGAATTTTGGTGATTGGTCTTTATCTCCTCGACGCGACTCACCACAAGCCGTGAGACCGATCAGTGAAAGTATGATCCACCACGAAGCCTTACTGCGCATCTTCGCGTTGTAATCTTCGGATATCTTCAAGCAGTTTGTTTACGTCGGCTTCAACAGTTCCATCGTACTTGCCACGGATCTGTTGCTTTTTGTCGATCAAAAGAAAGGCGCCGCTGTGGATAAAACCATCTGGTTCGGATCTATCTTCCATCGCCGTAGCAAAATAGCTGGTTTGCGCGATGTCGTAAATTGAATCTTTTTCGCCGGTAACGAAATGCCACTTCTTGCTTTCAACGCCCAGACGTTCTGCAAAATCACGAAGCAGTGCAACCGTATCGTATTCAGGATCGATCGTATGCGACAATATCAATACGTCCGGCTCGTCTTGAATGGAATCGTAAACCCGTAACATCTGCGTTTTCATCTTTGGACAAATGGTACGGCACGAAGTGAAGAAAAAATCTGCCACGTAGATTTTGTTCCTAAAGGTTTCGTTCGTTACAACAACACTGTCCTGATTTACGAACTGAAACGGATCAATGGTGTGATAAACCGTATCACCATTTACAACTTCGCGTTCGCCAAAAATTGGAAGAGGCTTTTCCTTTGTCTCGATGCATGCCCACGCAATAGAGGCAACAATCACGAACGCTATAATTCTTTTAATCTGTTTAATCATTTTGACGAAGCTTTTTGTAAATGCGAATTCCAATAAGAATCAATAATGTAACACAAACGAGTCCTGCAATTCCCCATACCATGCTGAAGGTGTTTTTCAATACAATTAAAAACACAATACTGATCAGAAAAAGAGTTGATACTTCATTCCACATTCTTAGCTGTGAGGAAGTGTAGTTTAATTTATTGTTTTTCAACTGTCCGAAGATGTAGTGGATGGAGACGTGATAGCAGTATAGGAGAAACACTAGAGACAGTTTGATGTGCATGAAAACATGGTCAAGCCATTGTGGCTGATTGATCAACATCGCGACTCCAAGACCGAGTGTGATGATCGCCGAAGGCCACGTGATGCCAAACCAAAGTCGGGAGCCCATCATTTTCAGCTGACGAAGAAGAATTGATTTTTCCGGATCCGGTTTTTCATTCGCTTCGATGATATAAACTAAAAGACGCGGCATATAGAACAATCCAGCGAACCAGGTGACAATAAAAATGATGTGAACTGCCTTGAGATATAAATGTGTCATCTACTCGCCGGCGTTTTTGAAATCACTGAAATCGTATCTCCCACTTTAACAGTTCCGAAGTCGAGCGCTACCAGGTTTTGTCCAAACAACACTTTGTTCCCCACTTTCCGGTACGTTGACATTGTGTATAACGGTTCGGTTCCTTTTTCGGCTGTATCCTGATTAACAGTCGTCAATACACAACGCGCACAAAGTTTAACGCCTGCAAAACGATTTGAGCCGATAGTAAACTCACGCCACGAATCTTCATCATGGGCCTCGCCTCCGGTAAAAACAAAATTTGGGCGGAAACGATTCATCGGGACCGCATCCTTCAATTTGGTGTTGAGCATATCCAACGATCGTTGACCGATGATCATAAACGGATATGCATCCGCAAGACTGACATGTTCATCGTTGATGCTGTAATCAGCGTCAACTGGTCTTTCATTTTCTTCAGGAAAAGCCACGAGCTTACATGGAAACCCAAGCCGCTGTGAGAACCACTCGTGAACTACAGGATCTGCGTGCGGATGTACATCAACGATGTCATTCCAGATCGT
>DASPJN010000044.1:0-19232 GCA_035628595.1 Chryseosolibacter sp. | reverse complement strand
GGCGCACCAACTATCAATTTATAGACATGTTACACAAATGGTAACCTTGCAATATACTTTAATTTATACTATTCAGCCAGTTGGCCTTCGGGATTAAGTTTAAACAACGTAATCTTTGATTGCCCATTGATCAAACCTGTCGTCCCAAGCACAAGTATACTTCCATCCGCAAGCTCCAATACCCTGGAGGCGGTATCATCTTCCTCGCGCGAACCAAAAAAACGCGACCATACCTCACCTCCATTCGTGTTGACTTTAGTCAACCAAATATTCTTTCGTCCATCCGATGAAGTCTCGTCTGCAAGTACAAAATAACCGCGTGTAGCATATAACGAAGGAGTGGCAGAAACTGCAGTCAGGTTACGTTCTCCAAGTTGCACCTCCATATCCCACTGTTCATCCGTGAAATCAAAATTCAGGTTGGGTCGTAACTTAGTTAACTGGATCCGTGACGCGCCGGTCGGGTAATTCTTGGTCCCCGTAAGTAAATATCCGCCGCCCAGTTCCGATGGAACCGTCACTACAAATGAAGACTCTGTGTCCGTCGTAAAATCCCCCAGAAAACTCAGATCCCCCGTTACTCCGCCATCATTGATTACAGAATAATACAAGTTAACCTTCCCTTCCTGGTTCCCTGCATGCGTTTGATTCGAGGCACCAAAAACAAAAAATCCGGCCCCCGGCTCCTCGATGGTCCTGATCCCCATATCAAACGTGCCGCTGCCGCCCTGTTCATACCAGTTTACGCGATCAAACTGCAAACTACTATTGCAACGGTAGTGGAAAATATCACTAAGATCATCCGGGTTACCCGGATTTAACAATATCAAACTATCGTACTCCGTCGAACCGGTAACAATGAATCCCTGATCTTCTAAGGGAGTTACACTTTTAGATCGCTGAATACCTTCGCGGAAATAGGTGACACTGTCAATTCTCTCGCCATGCGTGTCAATTCTTATAAGCTTTGGATCGATATTAATTGCGGATGCTCTGTGGTCCGCCAGGATGACATAACGGTCTCCGCCGATCGGCTCAATATCACGCGCAAGGTCGCCGGCTTCGCCAATAACCTTTTCCCATATAAGTCTTCCTTCAGGTGTTACTTTACAAACATAAATCCGGCTCGACAGCTCGAAGCTTGACCGGTTGCCTGAGCTTCCGACTAGAATAAAATTTCCATCCTCCGATTCAATGATATCGGCAGAAATCTGGTCGCCATCACCGCCGTAATATTTCATAAAGAATTTGCCTACGGGAGACGCTATGTCTTTATCGGTATCGCATGAGGTCATAATGACCGAGATAAGAATCACGCGCATCAATGATGTCAGAATGGTTCTGTAATTAATCATCGACGATTTAAAAAACGGTTAATTCGATTTCTTTTAATTTCACGCGGATTATACAATGGCTGTATCAATCCAACGGATATTGACAAATTATCAAGTCGGAATAAATCATCAACGTGCCCGTAAAGCGTCGCAGGCGTGGATGACTCCAGATATTCAGGCGAGGTTCCATCGTCTTCGTTATTTGCATATATGTTATCAATCCGGGTCAGGTTTTTTAACCCAAACGCATAACGAACATCAACAAAGAAAAATTGAAGCCCGTACTTTGCTTTAATCCCACCACCTATTATCACCGAAGTATTGACTCTGTTTCGCTTTTCAAGGAAGTCTATATCCGGGCTTTTCTTATCTTCCTTCGACCCACCTTCCGAGTCGGTAACACGAATAGATTCGATTTGAGCCTTGTCCCGAAGCAGATAACTGAAGGCATACCCGGCATACCCATAAGGCCGGTATCTTCCTAAGTGATCTGTGTACATAACAGAAACTGGAAGGCTGAGCCATCCCATATTTTCGATAAATGTTTTTGTATCACTTGAGAAAAACCCTTTGCTCTGATGTTTATAGGAATTGAAGGAGTAACCAAGTTCCGCGCGAATTCCGTAGTTCTTATTCAGGTAGAAATCGCCCCCAGCCGCAACCTGATAACCTGCCCGTATCTGGTAATCCTCAACAACACGGCTTTCTCCAAATGCTGACAGATCATGAATAATTCTCGGCATCGAAACGTTCGAGCCGGCCCTGACGGACCAGGCAAATATCGGTGTTGCTGTAAACGACTTACTCAGATAAACAACATCAGCTGGATGAATGCTAATGTCAGCGATGAATTCTGGATTCGCGCGGAGAACTTCCAGGTAACTGTTCCGCGCACCAATCGGATCATCCAATAACAGATATGTTTGTGTCAGCAATAAATGAGCACGCTGACTCTGATCTGCTGTGAAACTTCCCCGACACTTATCCAGGATTGCTGGTATATTATAAAAATGTCCCGCTTGAAATTCAGTGTTCGCTTCAGATATTGTAAGCTCACAATCGTCTTGTGCCCAGGCATACAGTGAGGTGCATGCGTAAGCCAAAAAGATTAGCGTGAAACAGCGAACCGCTTTCATTTATTTGTCAATTAACAAATTAATACACGTCGATTCATACTCGATATTCTCGCCCTCACCGACATACTTTTTCCATTCATCAATTGAAAGATTCCTTGTTAGCTTCGGGCAAATCTGCGTCGCCATAATGGAAGGATCTGTCGGCCACACGCGCACTTGCGACTCGCTACATGCAGCGATCAGATAGTCAGAATTTCTACTGAACGCTATGTCCCATATAAAGCCGTTGTTACTTTCCATTGTGATTGGTAAATCGTCAGGGTTATCCAGCAACCATAACAGCAAGCGTTTGTCGACGCCCGCGCTTGCAAGCAACTTCCCATCAGGGCTAAATTCAACGTCTGTTACCCCTGCCTTGTGGCCAGCCAGCTGGATCATCTGACCCGACGACATATTATACAAGCGAACACTTCCGCGCTTATTGACAACATCGTCCAAACCGTACGCCAGCAACTTTCCATCAGGACTAAACTTAACAGAGAGAACACGGGTACCCTTATCGTCCGCAATTGTCTTGACTACGGCTTTCAGGTCAATATCAATTAAAATAACCTGACCGCTCCAGGTGGCAGCTGCAAGCTGTCGGCCGTCAGGATGGATAGAAAAAGTCTTTACCTCGTTCGGTAACGTTAGCAAACGGCTGACATTTCCGGTCTTCAAATTTCCAATCGATAAAGTCTTATTAGCGCTCGATAAAATAAAATCAACACCATTAGGTAAAAATTCGATATGATTCGTTGCTCCCCTATCACCGGTACTAATAACAACAGGCTTTGAAGACCCGAGTGTAAATGCATGCACAAATGAGGAATCGGTTCCATTCAGGATAACTGTCTCGCTGTTGTTAATAGCAATGGTACGACTTGGCAGCGCTGAGCTGAACCCTGTTGATGCACTCGTGAGCTTGCTGAAGTCGCCCTGCATGATTCTACCATCCGTTCCGGAAGTATAGAACCTGCTTCCGTTAGACGACAAGAGCAGGGACTTCAAATGAACGTGCGGAGGACCTTCCAGGTTAATGGCGTTATAACTGGCACCGTTCAAATGCTGGAGCGCCCTGAACAAACCTTCGTAAATGTAGGGGTCGTATTTTTTACCATCATAACGGCGCTGGAAATGATAACCCTGCATCGCCAGCAAGCCTTTCAGATCCTGGTCATCTTCTACCTGCACCGATTTCGTCGCCAGGTTCTGCGCTATGGCAAGCATGTAAAGCTGATTCGCACGCGAGTATTGTTCGGTTGCAAAACGTCTTCTTTCTTCGGCGAGAACACGTGCTTCTTTCTCGTTCTCACTCGCTGCTACCGCTTTTTGCTCTTCCTGTTGGGCTCTGACAACTGCCATCTCAGCGCGCTCTCGTTCAGTCTGCGCTGTCTTCAATGCATTTTCAATTTTAATAAAAGATGCCTCAAGATCTTTGGCGGCCTGTTCTGCAATTCCTTTTTGTCGGTCGGCTTCCGCTTTTTGTCTCAACGCTTCCTCGCGTTGTGCCTGCGCTTCCTGGCGTTCTGATTCCGCAATCCGTGTTTGCTCGTCCGCCTTTATTTTTTGTATGTATGACAACAAGAAGAATAAAATGGCAACCACGAAGGCAACACCAAGAATGACCGCGGTTGCACGCGTTCGGCGTAGCACACGCCGCTGAAGCATCTCCTGGTTCTTCAGTTCGGCTTCATATGTAATTCTACTTGTATCGAGAAATACGACAGCACGTTCAAACGTCTCATCATAGCGTTGCGCCCACTCACGTGTCGGACGTTGCTTCTTCTGCCAGTTTAAGGCGAGTTGCAAATCAGGTGGACGCCACAGACCGGTTTTTCCGATCTGATACATAGCAGCCGCCTCTGACAAACGCTTGTACATTTGGGCAGACTCGAATTCATCCTCTACCCAGTTCGCCAGACGTTTCCAAATACGCATTAAGCTCTCGTGAGAAAGTTCAATGAGCGACTCACCATTAAGTGGAACATTTGCAGCAGGCATCAGGAATGATCGACCAGGCCTTCTGAAATGTTCGACAACAGCGATCACATCATCTTCTTCCGACTCAGCAAGCATTGCAATAAGTCCGAGTCGTGCAGGCCGTCGCATGCCCCTGTTGTCCTGGCTTTTTTCAGTGACGGTCTTAAATAATATCTCCGCGATCTCTTTTCCTTTTGTGGTCAACTCGTCGAATGCTTCATTAGCATGCAGCGAGAGCGCTTCACTCATCTTCCCAATTGACTGGTAATGGCGAAAATCCATCGGTTCACCGGGTTCCCGGTTTGCCAACCAGTAATCCCATGTCCGCATCAGCGCATGCTGTAGGATTGGAAGTTGATCCTGGTTGCTCCCTACTTCGCTCAATAGCTTCTTCACCAACCTTGGCGCTATGCGTCCGCCCGCTACGGACACCGGTCCTTCGATCACCATCTTCTTCTGTTCACGCGTCATTTGCGGAACGAGATAATTAGAACTGTTGATCCACTGTGTTAATCCGGGAAAAATCGCGCTATTACCGATAAAATCCGAGCGCATGGTCAAAGCCACATACACGGGAACATCACGTTGCGCGACGGCCGTGAGAATAAGGTTCACATAAATCTGCGATTCATTATTCGCTTCTTCTGACTTTCCATGAAAACGTAGCAATTCTTCAAACTGATCGATCAGGAAGAAGATGTTCTCATCATGCGTTTGTTGAAGATATTTCGCTACCTCGATAAGACCCTGCGAACCGCTTTTCAGCACCGAACTAATGATCGCAATCTGAATATCTTTATCTTCTTCGGAAACTCGTTTTGACTCAACCAGTTGTTCAACAATGCCTTCTGCGAGATTTCTGATTGGAGAATTGCCGGGCCGGGATAAAATAACATTCCAGTCGGGACCGGTTTCCGTGACAAAACCGCCGTACAACACAGGCACGAGGCCGCAATACATCAATGAAGACTTACCGCTACCCGAATAGCCCATGACGGTAACAAACCTTTTCTGCGAAAGCTTTAAGAGTATTTCATCGACTTGTCCTTCGCGACCGAAGAAAAGATGTGAGTCGTCGATCGAAAAAGGTCGGAGTCCGGGAAATGGATTTTCACCGCTCAGTTTTAGATCAACTGAGGTCGAATATTGCGGGTCGTCCAACATTCCGGTTTCAAAGGGTTTCTTTAATATCTCCATAAAATAACCCTTTTAAAACCCTGCAATGTTGTTTGGGGATTCAACAGATTTAGCCACACTATCGATTTTAAAAAGATAGGATTAACCTAAGTTTAAAAAATAAATTTCGATCAATTTAAGCCCATTTCCCGGAAAAAACAAAAGGGGCCGAAGCCCCTTTAAAAGATATTTGTCTATTATTATTTCACCTTGTTTACAACGGCAGTGAAAGCCTCGGGGTGATTCATCGCGAGGTCTGCAAGAACCTTCCTGTTAAGGTCGATACCAGTTTTCTTCAGCTTACCCATAAACTCAGAGTACGACATACCGTGCAAACGTGCACCGGCATTGATACGCTGAATCCAGACTCCCCTGAATTCTCTTTTCTTTTGTTTTCTGTCACGGTAGGCATACACCAACCCTTTTTCAATAGCATTTTTTGCTACTGTCCAGACATTCTTTTTACGGCCAAAAAAACCTTTGGCCAGTTTCATGATGCGTTTGCGCTTAGCCCTGGAGGCTACGTTGTTGACTGATCTTGGCATTTCTTTTCATTTTTTGATCGTTGGCGCCCTTTTAATTCGGGTCTTGCAGGCCAAAAATCGGGTTAAACATTAAACCAATTGGAGATTAAAGAACGAGCATTGCTTTTACGTTGTTCATATCTGACTTCTTCACCAATGACTTATTGCTAAGTCTGCGTTTCTGCTTGGTTTCTTTCTTAGTCAGGATATGATTCTTAAACGCACGCTTGTGCTTAATCTTACCTGTTCCGGTAACCTTGAATCTCTTCTTGGCACCAGACTTTGTTTTTAACTTAGGCATTTGTATATATAATTATAATCAAATTACTTTTTTCCGGCCTTTGGCATCAGCAGCATGCTCATGCGCTTTCCCTCCAGCTTCGGCATCGCCTCAACCTTTCCAAACTCTTCAAGGGCCTGTGCAAACTTCAGAAGGAGAATCTCCCCTCTTTCCTTGTATACAATTGAACGCCCGAAGAAAGTCACCGTCGCCTTCACCTTAGAGCCTTCTTTCAGGAAGTTTTCGGCATGCTTTACTTTGAAGTTAAAATCATGCTCCTCGGTGTTAGGACCAAAGCGGATTTCCTTTAGAATAACCTTGACGGTTTTCGCCTTGATTTCCTTTTGCTTCTTCTTCTGTTCGTACTTAAACTTCGAATAGTCGACCACCTTGCAAACCGGCGGATCAGCATTAGGAGATATCTCGACAAGATCAAGGTTCTGTTCCTGCGCAAGTTTTATCGCCTGCTGTATGGGATACACATCAACCTTGATGTTATCGCCAACAACTCTGACACGTTGAGCTGTGATTCTTTCATTAACACGGTATGGTTCTTCAGGCTTTTGAGGCCCTCTTCTCATCCGGTTAAAACTGGGTCTACTGTTATTGGTATTAATACGACTAAAGTTTAGTTACAATAAAAAAACAGGCTGCAAATATCGTGAATTATCCGCATTATTTACAACGTTGTAAAGATAAATCCTTGACACCTAATACGCTGACAATCAAGGAGCCGCGCATTCAACACGGAAAGTATTGACGAAATCGGTCAACGAAACGCTTCCCTGATCCCCTTTACCATGTCGCCGGACCGCCACTGTATTCTCTGCTGCTTCGCGCTCACCCACGATAAGCATGTACGGTATCTTCCTGGTTTCCGCATCCCTTATCTTCCTTCCGATCTTCTCGTCGCGATCGTCAAGTACACCTCTGATGTCGAATTCCTTCAATGATGCGTACACTTTCTCTGCGTACTCATTAAACCTTTCAGAGATCGGCAATACTGCGATCTGATCTGGCGCAAGCCACAATGGAAAATTACCAGCGCAATGTTCAATCAACACAGCCACAAATCGCTCAAGCGACCCGAAAGGTGCGCGGTGAATCATTACCGGCCGGTGCCGTTGGTTATCCGAGCCGACATATTCAAGCTCAAAACGCTCAGGAAGATTATAATCTACCTGTATGGTTCCAAGCTGCCAGCTTCGACCGAGTGCGTCGCGAACCATGAAGTCCAGCTTCGGACCGTAAAATGCTGCTTCACCCTGAACCGCGACTGTACTTAAGCCTCTTTCATCGGCTGCTTCCTGTATTTCGCGCTCCGCCTTTTCCCAAAGGTGGTCATGGCCAATATACTTCTGCTTATTCGCGGGATCACGAAGAGAAACCTGTGCAGTATAGTTTTCAAATCCAAGTGATTTAAAAACATGTAACACAAGATCAATCACTTTGATGAATTCCTCCTTCACCTGCTCAGGACGGCAGAATATGTGCGCGTCATCTTGCGTAAAGCCGCGAACACGTGTCAATCCATGAAGTTCGCCACTCATTTCATAACGGTATACTGTTCCGAATTCGGCGAGTCTGATCGGCAGATCTTTGTAAGATCGCGGTTTGGTTTTATAGATCTCACAGTGATGCGGACAGTTCATCGGCTTTAAGAGAAACTCCTCTCCTTCATCCGGTGTGTGAATTGGCTGAAAAGAATCCTTCCCGTATTTTTCATAGTGGCCGGAAGTCACATACAAGGATTTACCACCGATGTGCGGTGTTACAACGGGATCGTAGCCTGCCTTCACCTGAGCACGTCGCATAAACTGTTCGAGGCGCTCGCGTAGAATAGTTCCCTTCGGCAACCAAAGCGGCAAACCCATTCCTACCTTTTCCGAGAAAGCAAACAACTCCAACTCTTTGCCAAGTTTCCGATGATCGCGTTTCTTTGCTTCTTCAAGAACGTGAAGGTATTCTTCAAGCTCTTTCTGTTTTGGAAACGTGATGCCGTAAATCCGCGTGAGCATCTTATTCTTGTCGCTGCCGCGCCAGTAAGCACCGGCAACATTGAGTAGCTTCACCGCTTTTATCGGTGCCGTTGCCGAAATGTGCGGGCCACGGCAGAGGTCAACAAAATTTCCTTGCTGATAAAAAGTGATTGTTCCATCTGCGAGCTCGGAAATTAATTCCAGTTTATACTGGTCTCCCTTTTTCGTAAAATAATCCAACGCTTCAGCCTTCGACACTTCTTTTCTCACGTAAGCGTTTTCTTTTTTCGCCAACTCTTTCATCTTGGCTTCGATAGCAGCCAGGTCATTATCGCCGAGCGCCCGACCATCAAGATCCACATCATAATAGAATCCGCTCTCGATTGCCGGGCCGATACCAAACTTCACACCCGGGTACAATGCTTCGAGGGCTTCAGCGAGCAAATGTGCAGACGAATGCCAAAATGTGTTTTTGCCACTCTTGTCATTCCATGTTAGAATTTTAACCGACGAGTCTTTCGTTATCTGTCTTGAAAGATCCCAGACCTCACCATTTACTTCAATGGCTAATGCGTTTCTGGCAAGACCTTCACTAATACTGCTGGCAATCTCAATGCCTTTTACTCCATCAGGAAACTCACGAACGCTTCCATCCGGTAAAGAAATTTTTACACTCATGTTTTAAAATTCAGGCCACAAATATGACAAAAAAAAGCCTGTATGCCGAATCGACAAACAGGTGTCAATAAAAGAACCGTTATACTGTCAGAGATTAAACTGAACACTGAACAACACGCCGAATTTTCTGACATCGGGTTTGTCCAGGTACGAGAGGCGGTGAATGAAATCTACCCTGAAAAATTTAAAAATATTTTCAACACCGTAGCCAAGCTCCACATAGGGCTTTCCGCGTTCGAGAAATCCTAATGTCTGATCATCCGTTTCGTCGCTTGTGTCTTCTACAATAAGTGCCCGGTTTGCCTTATTCATTCCGCCGTAAATAACATTGGAAGTTCCGACCAATCTCCACTTAAGCTTCTTCATGAGCGGAATACGATTCAGAAGAAATCCCTCGAACCTGTGCTGGTATCGCAGGGACGCGAATCTGTCGCTGATAAATTCGCCATAGTCCATCAGGTTAAATGTCGGCTGGGCATAGATTGGAGTCTGGTTTCCTAAATGAAGTGATAACAGCGGATAAGGCAGGTTATCAAATACATACTCGCCAGCAAGGTTTACATTACCGACACCAAACGGGCCAAACCTGACTTTCTTCTCGATCGTCAGCCTTACTTTGTCATACTCAAAATCGCTACCCATAAAACCCTTCAATCCACGCGTATAACGAAGGGTTACAACCGGCCATTTGTCCGTACCGAGACTAAAGCGCTCGTTGTCATTCATGATAAATATCTCGTCGCGTGCAAACCGCGATTCGACGATTACCTCCGCGTTTTCGTAGGTACTCGATATCGGCGAGTTGGTTTCTTCCGGATCTAAATAGTAGCCAAAATTGAACGTCGGTCTGAAGGTTGAGCGTCGGACTGCGATGCGTTGTGTGAAACCCTTAAATACTTCACGCTGGAAATTGAAACGCGCCTCATCAAAGTAATAACCGCGACGGAACACACCGAAGCGTTGCGCGGCAAGAAACAGATAGTTGTCGGCTAACGACTCATCGTCAATACCAACACGTCCCAGATCGCTTCTCACCCTGAGACTCGCTGTTGTCCATCGGTCGCGCGACAAAATATGGGTAACAACTCCACTGTACTTTATCTTTTCATCATCGAAGCCGTAGCCGACCTGTCCGCCGATAATCCATTTTTTGCTAAATAACGGACTTGTCTTAAAGCCAGTTTGTAACCTAAACCCTTCAATATTATTGAACGCAAAAGTTGAGATATATGGACCGAAGTCAACCTTACCGGCTTCATAGTAACCGTCGACAACAATCTTGATGATATCTGTGTAAGTTTTAACGACTGGAATATTCTGAAGCGTATCGATCATCCTGTAAACACTCTTCTCCGTTTCGGAGAGGGGCTCATGTCGTAGTGTATCCCAGTATGCTTCGTCCTCGTATTCGCGCGCATCTTCGGCCATTACGATCGGGCGTTCGTAGAACGAAGGATCATAAGGCTTGTTAACGACCACATTCTTATTGGATGTATAGAACTTCGCCAGCATGCCGGCAGACATTTTCGTCAGTTCGCTGATGTCGATCAACACACGGTTCTTCACCGGAACCCAGGCTCCGTCCGTTGTTGGCTCAAGCTCCTGTTGAATTCTGATTTTCTCTACAAAATTCAGATTGGCTTGTTTACCCACGGTTGCATCGATCTGCTTCAAAGCATAACCATCCTTTGTGATCCAGATCGTTCCCGTAAACGCAAGGTCTTGCGGACTGCGTGGGAAAAAATCCAGGCGATAACAATAGTAGTCGCCAACGTAGAGGCTGTCAGTTAAATCATAATGATAGTATAGTCGCCAGCCGTCAGCGATCGGTGAAACGAAATCCTTGCTAATGATATTCAGCCAATTCTGATAAAAATTATACTCCTGGAATGACGTGCCGATGAACTGCGTTACCATTGTCCCGTCCTCTATTCCGACGCCGTTTATTTTCGATTTGAGGATATGCTCGAATTTCAGTTTAGGGTTGTCGCGGTAATAAAACTTGGATGTACTTTCTGAAATAAACAACGGCAGGATTGGCTTGCCGTCCTCACCGGCTATGCGGTCAACGCTATCAAGAACCTGTGTGATCTTCTTAATGATTTTTTTCTTCTTGAACTTTTCAGAGATGTTATCGACATCGATTTCAATTTTTGTATAGGTATCGTATTCATACGCCGACAATCTTCGTTTGTCATTTCTTTCTTTATTCCGGACAACACCACGAAGGATTTCATAAGCAGGGTTCTCACCGGCTTCAAAGACTATTTCCTGCAGGGTGTTGACTTGCTCCTCGAGTTGGAAGTTCACAACCTGGCTTGACGTTTTGTCAATCTTTTTTGCGCGGGTTTTGTAACCCAGGTAGGAAGCAATGAGCGAATCGACCCGCACACTGACTTTTAAACTGTAGTTACCGTCAAAATCCGTGGTTGTACCAACGGTAGTACCTTTGAAAATCAGGTTTGCAAAGGGGATTGGGTCGCCGGAAGCCGCATCAGTCACTTTGCCTTTAACGGTAATGGTTTGCGACAACGCCGAAAATGAGGTTGTAAACAGGAGAACAACAATCAGGGGGAAACCCAAAGAGAATCGAAAGCTACGCACGGGGTCTATTTAACATTCAAAATTAAAGAATTTAAACAGCTGTTTGGCATAATAGGTTGCATTCAGACCTGGATATTTATTTGTTCTTTGTCGCCAAGGAACCTCGGTGCTGTTTTTAATACATACAAATCGAGTACCGCCTTCGTGCGGGCGAAATATTCGCGTATAAGTACCCTAAAGGAAGTTTCAAACCCTGGTTCGTCCGCAACCATGGCTACCGCGTCAATGTCGTAGTACTCACTGATGAACAAAGCCCTGTAGCTATGGAATGGCTGCGTGATGATCGTGATCTTATCCTGCCCGAAAATCTTTTTACTTCTCACTACCGAATCCAGTGTCCGCAAACCTGCATAATCCAGCGTTATTGCGTGAGCCGGAACGCCAGCTTTCAAAAGTGCCTTACGCATTTCCAGGGGTTCGTTGTAAAACACGGTCCTGTTGTCACCACTGAGAATAAAATGATCGATCTTGCCATTCTTATAAAGACTTGCCGCAGTTTCCATTCTTTTTTCAAAAAAAGGATTCGCGCCGCCTCCCACCTGCTTATGACTCGTACCCAGAACAAGCGCAACCCGGTGCTCCGGTAAGTCGGCCAATTCCGAAAAAACACGCGATTCCGTGCTTTTCACAACCCAGATGTTGCTAACAGCCAGCGCCAGCACAACAAGTACCAGTCCACTGATAGCAATTCGTTTCAGCCATAAAATCATTACTATAGACAGATTAAGCCGTCGAAATTTACGCAATAGTCTTCAAAAACTCTTTTTCAAGAATATCAGACCTTCTGACAATCTTTTTAAACCACTCCAACCGAATGTGATCTTTCTCCTGCGCTAAAAGGCCGATATCCGGCTGAGAAAAACGCAGCTTTTGCAATATTGTATTCAAACAAATCGCAACGCTTACCGACACATTCAAGCTTTCAGTGAAGCCATACATAGGCACGCGAATCTTCGCATCACAACACTCGAGAGCATATTCCGAAACACCGCGTAGTTCATTCCCGAATACAAGCGCGATCTTACTTTCATCAACGTTTATTTCGTTAATCGGGGTTCCGTCTGCTGCCGGATCTGCCAACAATATTTTGTATCCCTGTCTTTTTAATCGCTGGTAACAAACTTCGGTGTTGTTCACGCCCTGGCTGCGGTAACGATGGAGTGTCAGCCATTTATCTGCGCCCTTTAAAACGCGGACATTCAAATGATATTTTGCCGTGTTTTCAACAATGTGAATATCCTGCAACCCCATACACTCGCTGGTGCGAAGAACAGCGCTCGCATTCTGTGATTGAAAGATATCCTCGAGAACAACCGTTACATAACGTGTACGCGCGGCAAGCACTTTTTCAACAAAGTTTTTTTTGTGATCGGAAACAAATTGAGAAAGGTGGTCTAAAAGTTTCTGATCCTGTGGGTTCATATTCAGTTGCTCACAAAGGTATTCTTTCTGATCCACTCTTCAATCAGCTCAATACCTTCGATATGAATCAACTCCCGACCGATCTCCGGCATGGCGATGGCAGGGTCGGTTGTATTCATCCTGTAAACCAAAATGGATTTCTGTGGATCGCCTGGCACAATGTCGTACTGCAAATCGCCAGCTCCGCGCCCGGCAGCAACTGGTGCTTTGTGCACACCAAGATGACCGGGGTCATTCTCAAAAATATTTAAAAACAATCCTGAAGTATTTGCCGGCCCTGTTCGTGAATGGCAATGTCCGCAGTTCGCATCCAGATAGGCCCGTGCTCTTTCATTGATGTTTCCCGTATTCTCGTCGTTCCATACCGCAAGTCTGGGAAGCGTCTCCGGAATTATATTCAGCACACCGATCTCCTGCCAATAAATGAGTTGATTTCTCCTGCCGACATCAGCGTATGTCATGTCGCCATTCAGTTGTCGTGCGGAAGTACCGATTGGTGTGAAAGTGTCATTGGAATGATGGCAGCCCTTGCATTGATTTTTATTGGGGATTACATACGGCGTCGTGATCTTTTTTCCGGATGCATTAATAAACTTTACTTCGATTGTTTCACCGGCAGGATCGTAGTAAGCTTCGGTTTGCTCCTCATTCCAGATATAGGGGTATGCTTGCCAACCAGATTCATCGCGAAGCAGTACGCGAGTCTCAATGATACGTCTTCCTTTTTCCGGCTTGCGAAAATCATGCGGATAATAAAAGTTCTTTATCAGGAACGTCCCCACAGGAAAGTCCAGTGATGCCGTATCATTGTAGGTGACCTTCGATCCAGTTGGAATTTGAACGAACCGTGCTTTCTCGGCGTAGTTGCTGAACAGCGGCGTGTTCACTGAATACGGCAGCACCGTTTCAACCGGATTCAGATCTGAAAGCTTCCCTTTAAAGAAACCATACTCAGACAGCGTTTCTTTCGGCGTAGAACGGGCGTTATCCCGCAAATGAAATGAACATAATGCAAAGGCAAGAAGCGATGTTAAAACAACAAACAACCTCATTGTTAATTGGACGACAGTGTAACTGAAGGAATCGGCGTTTGTTTGCATGCATGCGGGCTAACATCCCTCGACTTGTTCTTAAAACCATTCGCCGCATCTATGTTCACGAACGATTGGTTCTCATTGTTGCTGATACAAATATTTGTGTTCTTGTTTTTCTCGTCCGTGATACCGTCGTAGATAATATGCGGAACGTCTTTTCCAAAACGTAATTTGAACTTGTACATTTTACCAAGCCGTCCCTTGCTTGTCGCCCTTACGCGCGGACGTTCATAATAATTATCATGGATGTAGATATCACTTGGAATCGGTTTGTAAGAAGGATCGTTGATCGGATTCTCGGTGATGTAGTAACTCACCACCGCCGTACCTGCAGAAATATTATTAACGATTCTATTCTCAAAGATCTCGACGTGGCGTGTGGCCAGAACCATAACGCCCGTGCCTTGCGGAACTTTCCCAACCGTATTGCCCTTCGGTGCGAAATTAATGTGGTTGTTATCATGCACATGATTTTTAAATACACGCACATAACCTCCCTCCTTTTGAATCAAGTCCGGGAGATCAAACACGAGAATTCCTCCGGTATTGTTGTAAACTTCGTTTTCATAAACATCTGCATACCATGAGTTCTCAATTTCAATTCCCGCGACATTCTGATAAGCTTTCGAATTTCTGACGATAATGTTTTTTGATTGTCCGACGTAAATGCCGGCGTCGCTGGCGCCGACAGCAGTGCAGCGTTCAATTAGAACATCGGTGCATTGAACCGGATAGAGACCGTATCCGCCATTATCCTTCTCTCCGCCGTTCGTCCATTCAGCCTTTACATTTTGGAATGTAATACCATTCACGTGCTGCGTCTTGATTCCATCGCCCTTTGTATCCTGAACGGTAAGGTCAACGATCTTGATATTGGAAGCGTTTGTTATTTTGATCCCTTCCGCGCCCGACACCTGATCTTTGAAATTCAGTATCGTTGCATTTTCACCCTGACCTTTAATTGTGATGTCTTTTTTATCGTCGAGCCAGAGACTTCCATCGAGATTAAATGTTCCGGCGGGAAGTTCAATGACAGAGCCGTTTTCAGCTTCGATAAATTGTCTCTGAAATTTCTTCTGAAACTCTTTTTGTGCGATCAACGGTGTTGCAATCAAAACTGCAACGATGGTCAGGAGCATTTTCATAAGACAAAATTTATGTAAAAGATACCAATTTCCGTATGACCAGGCAGCTTATGAGCCACCGAGAAGTGCACCGGCAATTGTTCCTGACATCATGGTGGCAAGCGAAGCCGCCAGTAATGCTTTTACTCCTAAACGGGATAAATCCCCCTGCCTTGCCGGCGCCAAACCACCGATTCCACCGATTTGAATTGCGATAGATGAAAAGTTCGCAAATCCGCAAAGGGCATACGTTGAAATGATGATGGCTTTATCACTAAGCAGCTGGGAAAATTTCATGCCCGCCAGGCTTTTGTAGGCAATAAATTCATTGATGACCATTTTTTGTCCGAGCAAACTACCTACCTGGATGCTCTCAGACCAGCTCACACCCATTGCGAAAGCTAAAACCCGGAACACCTGACCGAAAATGTACTCCAAAGAGAAACCTGAAAATGCATTGTTAGTTGAAAGTCTTACCCATTCGTTCAGCCCGGTCCATTCGCCAATTCCACTCACAAGAATCCAGTTTAAAGACGCGATAATTGCAATAAATGCCAACAGCATCGCGCCGATGTTCAATGCAAGCTTTAATCCATCTGCAGCACCGGAAGCAAGCGCGTCCACAAGATTCACTCCGATCGTTTCTTTGTTCACGTGGATATTACGATCAATCTTTTCCGGTTCATTCTCCGGAAGAAAGATCTTGGCCATCACGATCGCAGCCGGCGCATTCATGACGCTTGCACATAACAGGTACGTTGCGAATTTCGAAAGTTCTTCCGGATTCGATCCACCCAGGAATGAAATGTAAGCGCCCATCACACTCCCCGCAATGGTTGCCATTCCACCTGTCATAAGGCAATGAAGCTCTGAAGAAGTCATTTTATTAATGAATGGCTTTACAAGCAGCGGAGCTTCTGTTTGTCCGAGGAAAATATTTCCGGCAGCTGACAGGCTTTCCGCACCAGATAACCGCATAGACTTCGCCATGATCCAGGCAAATCCATAAACGATCTTTTGCAGTACACCGAGATAATAAAGGCCAGATGTAATGGCAGAAAAAAAGACAACAGTGGGCAACGCCTGGAATGCAAAAAGAAACCCAAGATTATGATTTGCGGAAACCGCGTCGCTATTCCTTGACAGGTCACCGAACAGAAATTGGGCGCCATTCAGAGCGAACCCGAGGAATTTAACAAAACCACCACCGATGGATTCGAAACCGGACTTTACAATTGGTACGCGAAGAACGAGTATAGCGATAATAATCTGTAATACTATTCCGGTAATAACCAGACGCCAGTCGATTCTTCTTTTGTATGTTGAAAGCAGATAGGCGACTCCAATCAAGATCGCGACTCCAAGCACACCACGCAGGTAATCCATGAGGTTCAGGTTAGGGGGTAAAAAACAAAAGCCCAAAGATACATCTTTAGGCTTCAAATTATTATCAACTGAATCTAGTTTCGCTTTCCCAGCTCGTCCCTGATTTTCGCTGCGCGTTCGTAGTCTTCCTTATCGATCGCATCCTTTAAAAGGTCATTCAGCTTATCAATAGAATAGTTTTTGAAGTCGTCCTTCTTCGAGGATTCGCGCTTCGTTTTAACTTTTTCGGCCTTAGGTTCGACCTTCTCTTCCTCCGCTTCATCTGTTAACACAATGCCGGCTTCCGCCAATATCGTTTCATAAGTAAAGATCGGCGAATCGAAACGCAAGCCGATGGCAATGGCATCTGATGGCCTTGCATCCACCTCGGTTTTCTTTAAGCCATCGGAGCAAACGATCTTGGCGAAGAAAACACCTTCTTTCAGGTCAGAGATAATAATTTCCTCAACAGTAAAATGGAAATTATTGGCGAAAGACTTGAACAAGTCGTGCGTCATCGGCCTGTTTGGAATAATCTTTTCGATCTCAATGGCAATCGCCTGGGCTTCAAACATCCCGATAATGATCGGCAGGCGTCGATTGCCGTCCGTTTCACCAAGCACCAATGCAAAAGAGCCAGTTTGTGACTGGCTGGAGGAAAGTCCTAATATTTCTAGCTTTATTTTCTTCACTTACTTTGCTGCTTTGATCGCCTCTGTCAATTTAGGAATTATTTCAAAAGCATCGCCCACGATCCCGTAATCCGCTGCCTTAAAAAATGGTGCCTCAGGATCTTTATTGATGACAACGATACATTTGGATGAATTCACACCCGCCAGGTGCTGGATAGCGCCGGAAATTCCAACCGCTATATATAATTGAGGCGCCACTTTAACGCCGGTTTGACCAACGTGTTCGTGGTGAGGTCTCCAGTGCATATCGGAGACAGGTTTGCTACATCCGGTTGCGGCATGAAGTGTCTTGGCCAACTCTTCAAGTATCCCCCAGTGCTCTGGCCCTTTCATACCACGCCCACCAGACACGACTATGTTTGCTTCTGGTAACAGAATCTCGCCTGTTGCTTTCTCTGACGAGGTGATCTTCACTGAAAAATCAGCATCGGACAAACTTACCGCATAAGGTGTTATTGAAGCAGTTCCCCCCACTTCTTTCGCTTCGGCGGCATTTTTCTTCAGTGCGATAACCTTCTTCGGATTCTTAAGCTCGATCCATGAAAAGGCTTTGCCTGTGTAAATACTTTTCTTTACGGAAAATCCGGCGGACGTATCTGGTAAAGCTATGACATTCGATGCAAGACTTGCCCCGATCTTCGCCGCAACGCGCGCCGCTACCGGAGTTCCTAAAGACGAGTTGGCAAGCACAAGCATATCAGCCTTTTCGTCTTCCATTGCTTTTATAATTACGGAAGCGTAAGCCTGGATAACAGCCTGATTTAACTTCGCATCATTTGCATGTAACACTTTCTGGGCTCCGAACTTGCCGAGATTTTCCAGCTCTGCTTTATCAACTTCCCCGATGGCAAGTGCCGTAACCGGTTGACCTAATGCATGAGCATAGGCCACGGCCTCGAGAGATGTTTTCTTAATTTGTCCTTCAGCGCTTTCAACAAATACTAATGTTGGCATAAACAGTCAGATATATTTACAGTTGGAAAATTATAACACTTTGGCTTCTGTCTTCAGAAGGTTAACAAGCTGACCCATGTTATCTGCAGGGATCATTTTAACAGCACCTTTTGGCGCGGGAAGCTCAAACTTCTTTGTGGCAACGCCACCGTCAGCTGACTTTGGCTCAACAACTTTCAATGGCTTAGTACGTGCCGACATGATACCGCGCATGTTAGGGATCTTCCACTCGGCAATTGGTTCCTGGCAGCCTGCAACAAAAGGAAGATTTACTTCGATCGTCTCCTTCCCTCCTTCAATCTCACGTACCAGCTTTGCTTTATTGCCTTCGATATCAAGTTTCATCACAGGAGAAACTGATGGCATGCCCAGCATCTCGCCGACAATTCCATGAACGACTCCACTATTATAATCAATTGATTCCCGTCCCATCAGGATCAGATCGTATCCACCTGCCTTCGCATGTTCAGCGATCTGCGCTGCAACGAAAAATGAATCTGTAGGATCTGCATTTACCCTGATTGCATCATCAGCACCAATTGCCAGCGCTTTACGTATGGTAGGCTCTGTTTCAGCGAGGCCGACATTAAGAACAGTAAGCGTCGATCCTGCATTAGCTTCTTTTAACTCAACAGCTCTCGCCAGCGCATAATCATCATAAGGACCGATAATGAACTGAACGCCAGTCGGGTCAAACTTTGTGTTATTATCTTTAAATGCAATTTTGGATGTTGTGTCCGGTACGTGGGTGATACAAATTAAGATCTTCATTTTCCGCTCTGAATCAGTTAGTTATGATAAAGCTTTTTTAAAAACAGGGCTCAAGATACAAAAATCTGAAAGTTCGGTGCCTAATTGTGAGAATTTTTCACGAATACAGCATTCTTATATATAAAGATTATACCCAT
>DASPJN010000043.1:0-4544 GCA_035628595.1 Chryseosolibacter sp. | reverse complement strand
AGGGCAATCATGAAGTTGAGAGAACATTATTTCGAATTGGAAAAGATTTAATCATCCGGAAGGATTTTGAATATGGAAAGAGAACAGTTAGAGAGCCTCATCATTGACTATATCGATAACAAGCTCAATAATGTCGACAGGCAAAAAGTTGAAACAGAGTTGATGCGAAATGCTGAAGCGTACAAGTTATACGAGGAGCTGAAGGAGGTTTTGCATGTGATGGAAAAAACGTCGGCTATCGAACCGGGTCAGAAAGCAAAAGCAGGCTTTGCACAGGCTTTAAATGAAGAGATCGCATCGCAGCAGCGTGGTAAACTTTTCTTCTTCAGTCCTGCTCTGTATCGCGTTGCAGCCGCGGTCACGCTACTTGTCTTAGGCGTGGGTATCGGTTATTGGATAAGTAAACATAATGAGCAACGTGAAGAGCTGATCGCCATCAAGACTGAGATGCAGCAAACGAAAATGCTGATGATGCGCATGCTTAATAATGACCAGTCTGCGAGTCAACGTATACAGGGAGTGAACGTTGCGAACCGGATGGTGAAAGCAGACGATGAGATCGTGAAGGCGTTAGTAAATACAATGAATGAGGATCCGAGTAGCAATGTAAGGCTGGCTGCCCTGGATGCGCTAAGCAAATTTACCAATGATATTGATGTAAGAGATGCGCTTGCCCGATCGCTTTCAAAGCAAAATGATCCCGTGGTGCAAATCGCGTTGATTCAACTGCTGGTGAAGATGAAGGAGAAAGGAGTGATAGAAGATTTGAAGCGTATCGTTGATGATGCAGAGACGATGAAGGCCGTGAAGGATGAGGCATACTCTGGAATAATGAAACTTTCATGAAGGTATAAATAGGTTAAGGTTTAGGTTAAAACATTAAAACAAAATGAAAAAGAAATTGATGTTGGTGGTGATGGCAGTTTTTGTAACGGCTGTCACGTATGCCCAGGAATACAAGCTTGCAAAAAATTCAGGGCGACTTGAGATTCTTATTGGAAAGGTAACGGTTGAAGGCCATAGCGGAAATGAAATCATTTTCTCGAGCGACAGCGACCATGACGACAAGGATGAGCGCGCGGAGGGCCTGCGCTCTGTAAACAGTCTTGGCCTTGAGGACAATACTGGTCTTGGGATCAATGTATCGGAAAAGAATGGTGTTGTTCAGGTTCAGCAATTGAAGAAGATGAACGCACCGGATATTCGGATTCAGGTTCCAAAAGGTGTGATCGTTTCATTTAGTCACGAAACTCAGTACGGCGGTGATGCAATTTTCCGCAACATGGAAAATGAAATAGAAGTCTCCGCGCAATACAACAGTATTCAGCTGGAGAACGTCACTGGTCCTCTGACAGTGAAAACAATTTACGGAGGTGTTGATGCCGTGTTCGGATCTGTGATCAAAGATCCGATTTCGATCGTATCCGTCTATGGGCACGTCGACGTATCGTTGCCAGCGGCTACAAAAGCTCAGTTGAAAATGAGCACTTCATATGGTGAAATATTCGTGGCACCGGAATTCAAGATCGATGTTGAAAAAACCACAACTGGTCTGGTTTCCTACAGCGACCAGGTAAATGGAACGATCAATGGTGGCGGGATCAAAATGGACCTGAGCGCAAACTATGGTAAGATCTACCTCAGGAAGAAATCGTAAGTAACCATTACAACTACATAAAGAAGTTTATATGAAAAAGATAATATTGACATTGAGTTTAGTGGCACTGACGCTTTCGGCGATGTCACAGGAGTACAAAGTTGCGCGAACCTCAGGGAAACTTCATATCGTTGAGGTAAATGATGTCACGATTGAAGGTTATGACGGAAAAGAAATTGTATTCAGCTCGCGAACCAATGAACGCGAACATGACAAACGTGCTGATGGTCTCCGAGCTGTAAGCAGTCTGGGACTGGAAGATAATACAGGACTTGGATTGTCAGTGAAAGAAAACGGTGATGTTATTGAGGTGCGTCAGCTCAAGAAAATGGACGGGCCTGACATCCGCATTAAAGTTCCAAAGGGAATTGTCATTTCGTATGAGCACACCTCGCCTTATGGAAGCGATTTCCGACTGAAGAACCTGGACAATGAAGTATTCATTTCGACGGTGCATAATCAGGTCGATCTTGACAACGTTACTGGACCGGTGACAGTAAAAACGGTTCACGGCGATATCGACGCGTCGTTTACTTCTGGCGTTAAGAATAAAATTATTCTAGAATCAGTTCACGGACATGTCGACCTGGGGATACCTGCTACCACCAAGGCAACTTTGAAAATGGAAACATCGTGGGGCGAATTATTTGTTGATCCGGAATTGAAGATAGAGATCGCGAATACTGGGGACATGGTCAAGTACAGCGACAACTTTAATGGCAAAATGAACGGCGGTGGAATTGAGATTGAGCTGGCTTCAACGCACAATAATGTTTACGTCCGGAAAAGATAACCACTGAATTGTTCAGTATGAAAACTAGATGTACACTCCTGGTTTGGATGATAGTCATCACAACATCAGGCTTTGCACAAACTCAACTAGCGAAAACAATCGCATGTGAAAAAGGTAAGACAGTGAAATTACATTTTGATTATCCGGAATTGATCAAAATCTCCACGTGGGAGGGAAATGATATTCAAGTAAATGGAATTGTTAGTATCAACGAGGGAGAAAATGATGATGCGTTTGTCATTGATACAGATAATGCAGGATCCACCATCAGCATAAAAGGTTACATTAAGAACCTGGACGATCTTCCGCAACGTGTTACGATTTTCCGCGATGGTCAGAAAATTGTTTTCAAGGACAAAGCTGAACTAAAGAAGTACCAGGAGGAAAATGGAAAAGTTTTTAATCAGATGAACTTCGGCGCCGACCTCGATATCGTACTTGAAATCAAAATACCACGAAATGTCGAAACCCATATTCTATCTGTTTATGGAATGGTGGAAGTGAAAAACTTTGCCGGCCCGCTGGTCGCACAATCGACTTACGGTGGTGTTGATGCGGCGCTGTCGGAGAAGGCGGTTGGGGAGATCACCGCGGAAACCAATTACGGCGAAATCTTTACCAACCTTGAAACGAAGTTTGGCGGCGAAGGAATGCAGGACAGGGATTTTCATACCTACGTGACGGCTAAGCCAGGCACGGGTCCGAAATACCAGCTTGAGTCGCAATATGGAAATGTGTATATCAGGAAAGCTGTGAACTGAATTTATTGCGCTCATAATACAGGCTGTCTTCGTTGGAAGACGGCCATTTTTTATTCATCCGAATGAATGTATTGCGCTCTTTGTATCTTTATCCGATGCGCAAGCTTGAAAAACGTGATTATGATGCAGTCGTCATTGGCTCGGGGCCGAATGGGCTAAGTGCCGCGATTACTTTACAACAAGCAGGTTTATCCGTTGCGATACTGGAAGGAAAAGACACGATTGGTGGCGGGCTTCGTACCAAGGAACTAACACTGCCTGGTTTTCGCCATGACGTCTGTTCGGCCATTCATCCACTGGCAATTGCATCACCTTTTTTTCAAATGCTTCCACTTGCTGATCACGGTCTTCAATACCTGTTTCCGACTTTCGCGGCAGCCCATCCGCTGGATAACGGCGAAGTCGTGATTGTCGACTCATCGGTTGAAAATACCTCCCGGTTTTTGGGAAAGGATCAACATTCATACACGCGCTGGATGAATGCGCTGGTATCACATGTTGATCTTGCCCTCGGAGACATACTTGGCCCGCTGTCAATTCCATCGCATCCAATTGCGATGTCTGCATTCGGGCTGAAGGCATTGCAGCCTGCTAATTTTTTTTCGTCGCGCTATTTCCATGATGCAAAAAGCAAGGCGATGTGGGCGGGGATGGCGGCGCATTCCATGCTTCCGTTAAATTACCCTGCTACCGCTGCGATCGGTTTGGTGTTGCTTGCTTCAGCTCATTCAAAGGGATGGCCAATCCCAAAAGGAGGTTCACAGGCAATAGCCACCGCGTTAGCATCTTATTTTCTGTCAATCGGTGGCAAGATTGAATTGAATAGACATATCACGGCTATGTCGCAGTTGCCTTCATCGCATGCGGTGCTGTTCGATACGTCACCCCGGCAGATGCTTGCAATTGCCGGACACAAGTTTTCATCTTTCTATCGTTGGCAGCTAAATCGTTATAAGTATGGAATGGGTGTTTTCAAAATGGACTGGGCGCTAAGCACACCGATCCCTTTCAAGTCGCCCGAAGCGCGGATGGCGGGGACGGTTCACGTGGGTGGGACTGCGGCAGAGATAAATATTTCTGAGCAAAGTGCATGGCGAGGTACGCACGTCGAAAAGCCATTTGTCCTTGTTGCTCAACCCTCTGTTTTTGATTCAACACGATGTCCCGATGGAAAACATGTGGCCTGGGCATATTGTCATGTCCCTTCGGGATCCATCAGGGATATGACTTCAGCAATTGAAAATCAAATTGAACGATTTGCTCCGGGTTTCCGTGACGCAATTATTGGTAGGAGCGTGATGAACGCGAATGACATGGAGCAATACAATCCCAA
>DASPJN010000042.1:0-13112 GCA_035628595.1 Chryseosolibacter sp. | reverse complement strand
AATGGGACAGAAGATTAATCCTGTAGGCTTAAGACTAGGCATCGTTCGCGGTTGGGATTCTAACTGGTACGGTGGAAATACCTTCTCTGATAAGCTCGTTGAAGATCACAAAATCAGAGAGTACGTTCAGGCTCGTATTCCGAAAGGCGGTATTGCGAAAGTTGTTATTGAAAGAACTTTGAAGCGTATCACACTTACCATTCATACTGCTCGTCCCGGCGTTGTGATTGGAAAAGGAGGAAACGAAGTTGACAAGATCAAGGAAGAGTTGAAGCAGATCACCGGTAAGGATGTTCAAATCAACATCTTCGAGATCAAGCGTCCTGAACTTGATTCAAAGCTTGTTGGCGAATCAATCGCACAGCAAATTGAAGCGCGTATCTCTTACAAGCGTGCAATGAAGCAGGCAATTGCATCGGCAATGCGTGTAGGCGCTGAAGGAATTAAGATAAAGGTATCTGGTCGTTTGGCTGGTGCCGATATGGCGAGAACCGAACAGTATAAGGAAGGTCGGATTCCGTTGCATACACTTCGTGCGGATATTGATTATGCGATTTCTGAAGCACAAACTGTGTATGGAAAGATCGGTATCAAGGTATGGATCTTCAAAGGTGAGATCTATGGTAAGCGTGACCTTTCGCCGAACATTGGTATTGTGAGCAATGCTCCACAGGGTCAGGGTGGCCAGGGCGGTCCTCGCGGCGGTGGAAATGATCGCGGTGGTCGTGGTGGAAACCGCGGCGGTGGTCGTGATGGTGGCAACAGGCGCGGTGGCGATGGCGGTGGAAACCGCGGTGGTGGAAGAGGTCGTAGTGATAACCGTGGTGGCCAACGATAACCGGAATTTTTGATTTGAGATTTTAGAATTAAGAATTCAAAAAAAAAGAAGAATAACAATCAGAGATCGGAAGAGGAGAAATCTGAAACCTGAAATCTGAAATCTGAAATAAAGATATGTTACAGCCGAAACGAACCAAATTTAGAAAGACACAAAAGGGCCGTGTAAAGGGTATGGCTACTCGCGGGCATTCAATTGCCTTCGGATCTTTCGCTTTAAAAGCATTAGAAGGCGGATGGATTACCGCACGCCAGTTGGAAGCAGCGCGTATTGCTGTAACACGTGCAATGAAGCGTGAAGGCCAGGTTTGGATCCGCATTTTCCCTGACAAGCCGATAACACGCAAGCCTGCTGAAGTAAGGATGGGTAAAGGTAAAGGTGCACCTGAATATTGGGTGGCAGTTATCAAGCCTGGAACGATCCTGTTCGAAGCAGGTGGTGTGAACATGGCGACAGCGAAAGAAGCATTGAATCTGGCGGAAGGAAAGTTGCCGATCAAAACTAAGTTTACGGTAAGAAGAGACTACGTAGAATAATAAAGTCATGAAGAATTCTGAAATCAAGGCTCTGAGCGTAGCCGAACTAAACGAAAAAATCAGCAGCGAAAAAGAAGCTTTGCGTAAGCTGAACTTTGCTCATCAGATCTCATCTATTGAGAATCCGATGCGCATCAATGCAACTCGCAAGATGATTGCAAGACTGAGCACAGAACTGAGAGCAAAAGAACTTCAAAAATAATTTCCTATGGAAAGGAACGAAAGAAAAGAAAGAGTCGGGAAAGTTGTTAGCAACAAGATGCAGAAGACCATCACGGTTGCTGTCGACAGAAAAGTAAAGCACCCGATTTACGGCAAGTTTGTTAACAGAACTACGAAGTTCAAGGCGCACGACGAACAGAATACTGCAGGTATCGGCGATACCGTCAGAATCATGGAGACGCGTCCGCTCAGCAAAGACAAGCGTTGGAGACTTGTTGAGATTGTAGAAAAGGCGAAATAACGCCAGTGGCCAAAAGCCAACAGCGCGCAGCGATGCGTGGATGAAGAAGCAAGACACAAGATTTAGAATATAAAGCGATATGATACGCACAGAATCCAGACTTACAGTAGCCGATAACAGCGGAGCCAAAGAAGTGCTCTGTATGCACGTGCTCGGTGGAACCCGCAAAGGGTATGCATCTGTTGGTGACAAAATCGTTGTTACAGTGAAGTCTGCGCTGCCAACCAGCCAGGTGAAAAAAGGAACTGTTTCAAAGGCGGTGATTGTTAGAACGACAAAAGAAGTTAGAAGAAAAGACGGATCATACATCCGCTTTGAAGATAACGCAGCTGTTTTGTTGAACGCTCAGGACGAACCAAGAGGAACCCGCATTTTCGGTCCTGTTGCCCGTGAGCTGAGAGAAAAACAGTTCATGAAGATTGTATCACTCGCCCCTGAAGTAATATAAGCCATGGAGAGAAAATCAAACAAGCAGCCGAAGCTGCATATCCGCAAAGGTGATACTGTACAGGTAATCGCCGGCGACGATAAAGGTAAGACTGGGAAAGTGCTCGAGGTTATCCTCGATAAAAATAGAGCGATCGTTGAAGGTGTAAACATTTCAACGAAGCACAGCAAGCCATCTGCTGGTAAGCCAGAAGGTGGAATCAAAAAGATCGAAGCCCCTGTGCACGTGAGCAACCTGATGTTGGTTGATCCTGCCAGCGGTAAGCCTACCCGTATAGGAAGAAAGCTTAACGATAAGAGCAAGCTTCAGCGTTATTCTAAGAAAACCGGAGAATTTATTAAGTAATGGCGACTCCAAGATTAAAGGACAAGTACACAAAAGAAATTGTCCCTGCTTTAAAGCAGAAGTTCAACTATAAGTCTGTTATGCAGGTTCCGAAGATCGAAAAGATCTGCATCAACAAAGGAATGGGTATAGCTGTAACCGACAAGAAGTTGATCGATGTTGCAATCGAAGAGATTACCAACATCACTGGTCAGAAGGCGGTTGCTACACGCTCGAAGAAGGCGATCTCTAACTTTAAGTTAAGGGAGAATATGCCGATCGGCGTTCGCGTAACCCTCCGTGGCGATAAGATGTACGAATTCATGGACAGATTGATGAGCATCGCTTTACCGCGTGTTCGTGACTTCCGCGGTGTAAGTGCAAAAGGCTTTGACGGCCGTGGCAACTATACACTCGGCGTGAAGGAACAGATCATCTTCCCTGAGATCTCCATCGATAAAGTAAATAAGATCAGCGGTATGGACATCACTTTTGTGACCTCTGCTGGTAACGACGAAGAAAGCTATGAGCTCCTGAAGGAATTCGGGATGCCATTCGCAAATAAACAACAACAACAATAAGCAATGGCTAAACTATCAGTAATCGCCAGACAAGCTAAACGCGAGAAATTAGTTGCAATTAAAGCAGCTAAGAGAAAGGCTTTGAAAGAAGCAGGTGACTATATAGGCTTGGATAAGCTTCCACGTAATGCTTCACCCGTTCGTTTAAAGAACAGATGCAAGCTTACCGGTCGTCCAAGAGGGTATATGGGTAAATTCGGCGTCTGCCGTAACGTATTCCGCGAAATGGCCTCAGATGGCAAAATCCCTGGCGTAACTAAAGCCAGCTGGTAAGAAAAATCCAGGATCCGGTTCCTTGTTTGGAGGGACAAACGGTCTTGAATTAATACATATTGGTTGCTGAGTATCAAGGTCCAGAGTCCCAAATAATATTGGGCGGAAACCAGATAACAGTTTGAATAATTAAAAATTGTTCGATATCTTTGCAGCCCGGTTTGAAAAAACGCGGGCTTGCTTTTTAAATAAAGGAATAAGAAAATGACTGATCCTATAGCAGACTACTTAACCCGGTTGCGGAATGCCATTAAGGCGAATCACCGCGTGGTAGAGATCCCTGCTTCAAATCTGAAGAAGGAAATAACAAAAGTGTTATTTGACAAGGGTTACATTCTCAACTACAAGTTTGAGGATTCAACTAATAACCAGGGCAGTATCAAGATTGCCTTGAAGTACAATCCTGAAACACGCGAGTCGGCGATTACAAGCCTTCAACGAATTAGTACTCCTGGTCTTCGCCAATACGCAAACGCAGCAAGAATGCCGCGTGTATTGAACGGTCTGGGTGTAGCTATCCTTTCAACTTCTAAAGGTGTGATCACCGATAAGGAAGCGAAAAACCTGAATGTAGGTGGTGAAGTTTTGTGTTACGTATATTAATCGATAGAGCCCATGTCACGCATAGGAAAATTACCGATCACAATCCCTTCAGGAGTAACGTTTACGTTTGCTAACAACGTTGTGACCCTGAAAGGTCCGAAAGGAGAATTGAAGCAGACTATCGATGCTGATTTCAAGATCACAAATGAAAATGGCACGGTAACAATCGAAAGACCGTCAGAGCAGAAGCGTCATAAGTCATTGCATGGCTTGTATCGCGCGCTGATCAACAACATGGTTGAAGGTGTTTCAAAAGGTTTTAAAGCAAATATGGAATTGATTGGTGTTGGTTACAAAGCCAACGCGCAGGCAAACGTATTGGAGCTTAGCCTTGGATACTCTCACAACGTATTCGTTGCCATTCCGGCAGAGATCAAAGTAGCAGCAACACAGGAGAAAGGTGGTAACCCTACTATTACCCTGGAAGGTGCGGACAAACAGTTGATCGGCCAGGTTGCAGCAAAAATCAAATCACTCCGTAAAGTTGAGCCTTACAAAGGAAAAGGTATCCGCTTCGTTGGTGAGTACGTACGCAGAAAAGCTGGTAAGGCTGCTGCTAAATAATTAAGAAATTAAAGCATCATAGATTACATACGACTATGGCAGGCAAGAATAGAGAAAGACGCGAAAGAATAAAGACTGGTGTTCGTAAGAAGATCAGCGGAACAACCGAGAGACCGAGATTATCAGTGTTCAGAAGCAACACTGGCATCTACGCTCAGGTAATTGACGATGTGAAGCAGGTAACAATCGCCGCAGCATCTACCACTGAGTTAGGGAAGAAAACCCTGAACATGGAGAATGCTAAGAACGTCGGTAAGAAACTAGCCGAGAAGGCTGTTGCCGCTGGCGTTGAGAGCATCGTATTCGATCGTAACGGTTATCTCTATCACGGCAACGTGAAGGCGTTTGCCGAAGGTGCCAGAGAAGGTGGTCTAAAATTCTAAGAAATTAAAAGTATGTCTGTAAGCAATATCAGCACAGTAAAAGCCAGCGAAATCGACTTGAAAGAGAAAGTCGTAGCCATCGAGCGTGTTGCGAAAGTGGTAAAAGGTGGTCGTAGATTTAGCTTTGCCGCGATTGTCGTGGTGGGTGATGGTAATGGCGTTGTAGGTTATGGTCTTGGTAAAGCCAACGAAGTAACTGATGCGATTACAAAAGGTATCGACGACGCCAAGAAGCACCTGGTGAAAGTTCCGATCATCAAAGGCACTGTTCCTCATGAGTCGATCGGGAAATTTGGTGGTGGCTTTGTGTTGTTGAAGCCAGCATCACAAGGTACTGGTGTTATCGCCGGTGGTGCGATGCGCGCTGTGCTTGAAAGCGCAGGCGTTCATAACGTATTGGCGAAGTCAAAAGGATCTTCAAATCCACACAACGTGGTGAAGGCGACTTTTGATGCGCTTACCAACATGAGAGATGCAAACACCATTGCCAGAAACAGAGGTGTAGCTTTATCAAAAGTATTTAACGGGTAAGAGACATGGCTAAAGTACAGATCACGCAAGTAAGAAGTACCATCAAGAGACCTGAAACACAGATCCGCACGATCCAGTCTTTAGGCTTGGGAAAAATCAATAAAACAGTAGAGGTGGAGCTGACTCCGCAGATCGCTGGTATGATCAGAAAAGTAAATCATTTGATCACTGTAAAAGAATTGTAAAATGAAGTTGCATACACTTAAACCTGCAGAAGGTTCAGTAAGAACAAATAAGAGACTTGGACGCGGCCAGGGTTCTGGCGGATCAACAGCAGGTCGTGGTCACAAAGGTGCTCAGTCACGCTCTGGATACCACGCAAAGCCCGGCTTCGAAGGTGGTCAGATGCCATTGCAGAGACGTGTTCCGAAATTTGGTTTCAAAAACAATAATAAAGTGTACTTCAAAGGTGTAAACCTGGATACGCTTGAGTCTATTGCTGCTGAAAACAAAGGTGGTAACATCAGCCTTCAATTTTTGATTGAAAACGGTATCGTTTCTAAGAACGATAAAGTAAAAGTATTGGGAAGAGGTGAGTTGAAGTCAAAAATCAGCGTTGAAGCACACGCATTTTCAGCAACTGCAACAAAAGCAATTGAAAACGTTGGTGGCACCGCTACAATCGTGAAATAATGAAGCGTTTCTTTCAGACCATAAAGAACATTTTTTCAATCGAAGACCTTCGGGTTCGCATCCTGAATACGATCGGATTTCTGATCATGTTCAGATTGGGATCCTACATCGTTCTTCCGGGTATCGATCCTAATCACCCGAGCCTTAGCGGCGCAGGTGCAACAGAAGGTATTCTTGGATTATTGAATACTTTCCTTGGTGGGTCGTTCAGCCGTGCGTCAATCTTCGCATTGGGTATCATGCCCTACATTTCTGCATCGATCATTGTGCAGTTGTTGGGTTTTGCAGTTCCATATTTTCAGAAGCTCCAGAAGGAAGGTGATTCTGGTCGCAAGCGTATGAATCAGATCACACGCGTGCTGACAATTGTGATCACAACATTTCAGGGCTATGCGTATATCCGCGGTACAATCGACCCGGGTGCAATCCTTGATCCTGGTTTCTTCTTCTACTTCTCAGCACTGGTAATCCTGGTGTCCGGAACAATGTTCTGTATGTGGTTAGGTGAGAGAATCACTGATAAAGGTATCGGAAACGGTATTTCCGTTCTGATCATGATCGGTATCATTTCAAGATTGCCACTTGCATTGTACGACGAAGCTGTCATTAACCGCGGCATGAGCGGTGCGCTGATCTTCATCATTGAATTACTGGTGTTATTCGCAGTTGTCATGGGCGTGATCATGCTTACACAAGCGTCTCGCAGAATTCCGATTCAATATGCGAAGCAGGTAATTGGCAATAAACTTTATGGTGGAAAACGCGATTTCATTCCAATCAAACTGAACTCTGCCGGCGTTATGCCGATCATCTTCGCGCAAGCTTTGATGTTCATCCCGGTGTTGTTAGCAGGCCTTTGGAGGGATTCTGATATCGGCGCAGCGATTGGATCTACGTTCTCAGATCCATATTCATGGCAGTATAACCTGCTGTTTGCGTCAATGATTTTGATTTTTACATTCTTCTATACAGCGATTACGATCAACTCGAACGACATCGCTGATAATTTGAAAAGAAACGGTGGTTTTGTTCCGGGTGTGAAGCCAGGAAAACAAACAGCGGAATTTATTGATACAGTGTTATCAAGAATTACTTTGCCTGGTGCATTATTCCTGGCCTTTATCGCGATTCTTCCTGCATTTGCTGTGAAGGCCGGTGTAAGCCAGAACTTCGCACAGTTTTATGGCGGTACTTCGCTTCTGATCATGGTTGGGGTTATCCTCGACACGCTTCAGCAGATTGAAAGCTACCTGCTCATGAGACACTACGAAGGAATGATGAAGTCTGGAAGAGTGAAAGGACGTTCTCAATTTGCTGCGGCCTAAAAGCTGAATGGTAAACTTAAAGACGGAAGAAGAACTGGTAATCATCCGTGAGTCGGCCCAGATACTGGGAAAAGCTCATGGCGAAATTGCGAAGCTTGTCCGTCCGGGTGTAAAAACGATTACACTTGATAAAGTTGCTGAAGAATTCATTCGTGATAACGGTGGCGCACCGTCATTCAAGAATTACAGAGGCTTTCCGGCATCTCTTTGTATCTCGGTAAACGAGGTTGTGGTTCACGGATTCCCCGGAAACTACGAGGTGAAGGAAACGGATGTACTCTCGGTTGACTGTGGTGTACACTACAAAGGATATCACAGTGACTCGGCTTACACCTACCCGTTGGAAGGTGTGAAACCGGAGACGCTGATGTTACTCGAACGAACGTATGAATCGCTCTATCTGGGCATCGAACAGGCGAAAGCCGGAAACCGGATCGGAGATGTTGCACACGCCGTTCAGAGTTATGTTGAAAGCTTCGGATACGGTGTAGTAAGGGAGTTGGTTGGACATGGAGTCGGAACAAAACTTCATGAAGATCCGGAAGTGCCTAACTACGGTAAACGAGGGAAAGGTGTTAAGATCGTTCCCGGAATGGTGTTCGCGATTGAACCGATGATCAACCAGGGAACAAGAAATGTAGTTCAGGAACGTGATGGATGGACGATCAGAACAGCGGACAAGAAACCATCGGCGCATTTTGAGCACATGGTGGCCGTGCATAAAGACCGGACAGAGATACTGACGACGCACGAGTATATTGAAGAAAATTATAGTTATAAGTGGCGAAACAAAAGTCAATTGAACAAGATGGTACTATAAGTGAAGCATTGTCGAACGCAATGTTTCGGGTGACACTTGAAAATGGTCATGAAGTTTTGGCCCACATATCTGGTAAAATGCGAATGAATTACATCCGTATTCTTCCGGGAGACAAAGTAAGGTTGGAAATGTCGCCTTACGACTTAACAAAAGGACGGATTGTATTCCGGTACAAGTAAGTCCCAGACAAAGAAAAAGAAAGTAGTAGATCGTATAATCGTACTGAAATGAAAGTTAAAGCATCCATAAAAAAGCGCAGCGCTGATTGCAAGATCATCAGACGCAATGGCAAGCTGTATGTGATTAACAAGAAAAATCCAAGGTATAAACAAAGACAAGGTTAGACTATGGCACGTATTGCAGGTGTAGATATTCCGGATAACAAGCGAGGCGAAATCAGCCTTACCTACATTTTTGGTATTGGCCGCAGGTCAGCCCAAAATATTCTTTCCGAAGCTGGTGTAAACTGGGATAAGAAAGTTAAAGAATGGAACGACGAAGAGTCGAATGCCGTTCGTGCAATCATTGCTGAGAAATTCAGGATTGAAGGTGTACTTAAGTCTGAGATCCAGTTGAGCATTAAGCGCCTGATGGATATCGGATGTTACCGTGGTCTTCGTCACCGTAAAGGACTTCCTGTGCGTGGACAGACTACCAAGAACAACGCACGTACTCGTAAGGGCAAGCGTAAGACAGTAGCAAACAAGAAGAAGGCAACTAAAGGCTAATTAATAATTTAAGATTTAAGAATTGAGATTTAAGAATTGGAACTGCTAACGCATCAAGTCTGAGTCGAAAATCAAAAAATCTAAAATCTAAAATCTAAAATTCGGTTATGGCAACTGAGAAAAGAAAAGACAAAGCAAAAAAGAGAGTCGTTAATGTTGAGGCTGTAGGTGAAGCTCACCTGAGGGCTTCCTTTAACAACATCATCATCTCGATGACAAACAGCACAGGACAGGTAATTTCCTGGGCATCATCCGGAAAGATGGGTTTTAAAGGCTCAAAGAAGAACACTCCTTATGCAGCTCAGATGGCAGCGCAGGATTGCGCGACAAAAGCTTACGAGCTTGGCCTGAGAAAGGTTGAAGTCTTTGTTAAAGGTCCTGGTGCAGGTCGCGAATCGGCGATCCGTACAATTCAGGGTGCAGGCATTGAGGTTACCGCTATCCGCGATGTAACACCGCTTCCGCACAACGGATGCAGACCTCCTAAAAAGAGAAGAGTATAAACAATTTAAGATTTGAGATTTGAGATTTAGGATTTAAAGAAATCAGAGATCGCAAATCAGAGATCAAAATCACAATAGAAATGGCAAGATACACAGGCCCAAGAGTCAGAATTTCAAGAAGGTTTAATGAACCTATCTTAGGTGAAAATAAGGCTTTGCAGAAGAAGAACTACGCACCTGGCCAGCACGGACGTGGCAAGAAGCGTAAGCAGTCTGAATATGCAGTTCAGTTGAACGAAAAGCAAAAGGCAAAGTACATCTACGGATTGCTCGAAAGACAATTTGCTAAGGTGTTCAGCGAAGCTTCACGTAAGAAGGGTAAGACCGGTGAGGTTTTGCTACAACTTCTTGAGTCAAGACTTGATAACACAGTATACCGCCTGGGCATTGCGCCAACACGCCGTGCTGCGCGTCAGCTTGTAATTCATAAGCACATTCAGGTAAACGGTGAGACCGTTAACATTCCTTCATTCACACTGAAGCCTGGTGACCTGATCGGTGTTCGTGAACGCTCAAAGTCACTTGAAGTGATCACAAACAGTCTCTCAATACAAAGCGCTAAAAAATACAATTGGTTGGAATGGGATGGTAACGAATACATAGGTAAGCTCGTGAACCTTCCTCCAAGAGAGGATATCCCCGAAAATATCAGCGAGCAGTTGATCGTTGAATTGTATTCTAAGTAATTTTTAAGTTAATCCAACACACATTATGTCAATATTAGCATTTCAAATGCCAGAGAAGGTTGTAATGGAAAAGTCTGATGATTTTCACGGACTGTTCACATTCAAGCCTCTGGAAAAAGGATACGGAGTGACGATCGGTAATGCACTGAGAAGAATTCTGTTGTCTTCCCTGGAAGGTTATGCGATCACAGGAATTAAGGTTCCTGGCGTGCTTCATGAATTTTCTACCATTGAGGGTGTTGTTGAAGATGTGGCTGAAATCATCCTGAACCTGAAAATGGTCAGATTCAGAAAAGTTGCTGACAACTTTGAAAGCAAGATCACGGTTACGATTAAGAAGCAGAAGCAGTTTAAGGCTGGCGACATCGCGAAGTTTACATCAGCGTTTGAAATTCTTAATCCTGATCATGTAATCTGCAACCTGGATGAGAACGCGCAATTCGAAATCGAATTGACACTTGAAAAAGGTCGCGGATATCTTCCTGCAGAAGAAAACAAACCGGCGGAGCAGGTGTTTGGATTTATTCCGATCGACGCAATCTTCACACCGGTGAAGAATGTGAAGTACAGCGTGGAGAACACCCGCGTTGAACAAAAGACTGACTACGAAAAACTTCTTGTAGATATCGAGACTGATGGTTCAATCCATCCGGAGAAGGCACTTGAAGGAGCTGCTCATATTCTGATCCAGCATTTCAGATTGTTCTCTGATAAATCTATCGAGCTTGAAACAGGCAAAGATGCAGAGATCGAGCAGGTTGACGAAGAAATGCTTCACATGCGCAAGCTGTTGAAGACACCTCTTCACGATCTTGACCTTTCAGTAAGAGCATACAACTGTTTGAAGGCTGCTGACGTGAAGTCACTTGGCGACCTTGTACAGCTTGAGATCTCTGACATGATGAAGTTCAGAAATTTCGGTAAGAAGTCATTGGCTGAATTAGAGCAATTAGTAGCGGAGAAGAACCTTACTTTCGGTATGGATCTTTCCAAATATAAACTTGATGAAGACTAGGAAATCATGAGACACGGTAAGAAGATTAATCACTTAGGCAGGAAATCAGCCCACAGACAAGCGCTGCTTTCGAACCTTGCCTCTTCCCTGATTTTAAATAAACGAATTACGACTACCGTAGCGAAAGCGAAAGCTTTGAGAAAGTATGTTGAGCCTCTTTTGACTAAATCAAAGGATGACACTACGCACTCACGCCGTATCGTGTTCAGCTACCTTGGCAACAAAGAATCTGTAAAGACGCTTTTTGGTGAAGTGGCATCAAAGATTGCTGATCGTCCAGGTGGATACACCCGTATCATCAAGCTTGCAGATCCACGCCAGGGCGATAACGCCGAAATGTGCCTGATGGAACTGGTTGACTTCAACACCCTCTACACAAAAGAGTCTGCTACGAAGAAAGCAAAAACTCGTCGCGGTCGTGGTAAGAAGAAAGAAGAAGGTGCTGAAGGCGAAGAAACGGAAGCAACAGAAGTAAAGGCTGAAAAGAAGGCTAAGAAGCCGGCAGCTGAAAAGAAAGAAAAGCCAAAAGCTGAAAAGAAAACTACCAAGCCCAAAAAGGACAAGGAATAGTGGTTCAGCCATTGAATATAAAAGGGATTGAAGTAACCTTCAATCCCTTTTTTTTTGCTCTCAAACGTTTGGGGGATAACTTTTTGAGTTCATCGGGCGCTTTCATGTCCCCGGGCTTTTAAAATGACTTTCAAGACTTATTTTTGTACGGAAATATGAAAAAAGCCTACTTACTTCTTGCTGACGGACTGCTGGTTGAAGGAATATCAATCGGTAAAATTGGTACAACCGGTGGCGAAATTTGCTTCAATACCGGCATGACCGGCTACCAGGAGATCTACACGGACCCTTCGTACTACGGACAAATCATCGTCAACACGACCGCGCACATTGGTAACTACGGTGCGTTGAACGAAGAGCAGGAATCTTCTGCTACGAAGATCGCTGGCGTTGTTGTAAATGATTTCGCTCAGGAGTATAGTCGTAAAGAGGCGAAAGAAAGTCTTCAGGTTTACCTGGAGCGAAACGGCGTTGTTGGTATCGCGGATGTTGATACCCGCATGCTGGTTCGCTACATCCGGAACAAAGGCGCAATGAACGCACTGATATCCTCCGAGCTCACGCCAGAACAAATGCGTGAGGAAATCAAGAAAGTGCCGTCAATGGATGGACTGGAACTGTCATCAGTCGTAAGCACAAAAGAACCTTACTTCATCGGCGATGAAAACGCGCCTGTGAAGATTGCTGCACTTGACCTCGGTATCAAGAATAATATTCTTAGAAATCTCGCTTCACGCGGATGTTATATTAAAGTGTTTCCGGCGAAAACAACGCAACAAGAAATGTCAAAATGGAATCCGGATGGATATTTCATCTCGAATGGTCCTGGTGATCCTGCGGTAATGGATTATGCCATCAAGACAGTGAAAGATGTTGTTGCGACGGACAAGCCGCTGTTCGGAATTTGCCTTGGTCATCAGATCCTTGCGTTATCGTGTGGGCTGTCGACCTACAAAATGCATCACGGTCATCGCGGACTAAATCATCCTGTAAAAAATCTGCTGACTGGCAAGGGAGAGATGACGTCACAGAATCACGGTTTTGCTGTAAGCGAAAAAGGAATAGACAAGAATCCGAACGTTGAAGTGACACACATGCATCTTAACGACAATACGATCATGGGCATCCGGCTGAAGGACAAGAAAGCGTTTTCAGTGCAGTATCACCCGGAAGCATCTCCCGGTCCGCATGATTCGAATTATTTGTTCGATCAGTTCCTTGATCTGATCCGTTCTGAAAAGAATTGAGGTTGCTTATTTGTGATTTGAGATTTATGATTTGTGAATTG
>DASPJN010000041.1:0-3293 GCA_035628595.1 Chryseosolibacter sp. | reverse complement strand
AGGCTTTGCCTTTGCGGGATTGCAGTTAGCGGCGTTGTTCGAGTCATCAGAGTCCTCTGACGAGTGACTCTGATGGGGAGTACGGAAGTAACGGCTTTGTTAGAATCACTGCCGTCGGGCTCTTTTGATGTCCCCCTTCGTTCGGGAAACTTAAAACACAGTATCTTTCAGCGAACATCAATGCCGACATGCAAGCTTCTACCTCGCAGAAAGAAAGTAAAAACCTCTGGTTTGTCATTACCGCGTCGTCGGTAGGTACATTAATCGAATGGTACGACTTCTATATTTTCGGAAGCCTTGCAACAATAATCTCACAACACTTCTTTCCGCAAACAAATCCTACCGCGGCATTTCTGTCTACACTCGCAACATTCGCGGCAGGATTTATCGTCCGACCTTTCGGTGCCATTGTGTTCGGACGACTGGGTGATCTTGTCGGCAGGAAGTACACGTTCATGCTGACACTGGTGCTGATGGGTGGCGCAACGTTTGCCATCGGTTTAATTCCAGGTTATGAAAGTATCGGCATTCTGGCGCCAATACTTGTACTCATCTTACGTCTGCTGCAGGGTCTCGCGCTGGGCGGCGAATATGGTGGTGCAGCTACGTACGTTGCGGAACATGCCCCTGAAGGCAAACGGGGATTTTATACAAGTTTCATCCAGACAACTGCGACGCTCGGGTTGTTTGTTTCCATCGGCGTGATCCTGCTTGTCGGTAGCTACGTCGGCGTGGAGGAGTTTAATGAATGGGGGTGGAGGATCCCTTTTCTGTTGTCAGCGGTACTGGTGGCGGTATCGATCTACATTCGTCTGAAGATGAAGGAGTCACCGTTGTTCACGAAGATAAAGAATGAAGGTACCATCGCTAAAAACCCGATCAGGGAAAGCTTCGGAAAGAAAGCAAACCTGAAACTGGTTTTAATTGCATTGTTCGGTGCAACGGCAGGGCAAGGCGTTGTTTGGTACACCGGCCAGTTTTATGCAATGACGTTTATCGAAAAGACCTGCGGTGTGGAATTTCTACAAACCCGGAACATCATGGCAATCGCATTGCTCGTAGGTACGCCGTTGTTTATTTACTTCGGATGGTTATCGGATAAGATCGGTCGCAAATTCATTATGATGGCCGGATTGCTGATGGCAATCTTCCTTTATAAACCGATCTACGAGAAAATGTATGCACTCGCAGATATAACGACAAAGTCTGAGCTTGTTGATAGAAAAGTAATCAATCGCTCAATTGCAATTGAAGACGGACAAAGTATAGAGACCACGACCACCGAACGATTCTACGAAGGAGGAAATAAATTAGTTGAGACTGCTTTTTCGGAAAACAGTAACAATCGTGCGCGGCGCGAGATTGTGCTGAGCGACGAGAACTTCCAGATGATGATCGTGTTTGTGTTGATCCAGGTAGTTTTGGTCGCGATGGTCTATGGACCGATCGCTGCGTTTCTCGTTGAATTGTTCCCGACGCGCATCCGGTATACGTCGATGTCGTTACCTTATCATATTGGCAATGGAATTTTCGGCGGACTCACGCCTTTCATTGCAGCGAGTTTGTATGAAGCGAGTAAGACAGCCGACAATCCCGCCGGCGACCCCTATGCCGGGTTGAATTATCCCGTGCTCGTCGCGACAATCACGTTGATCGTCGGTCTGATATTCATCCCTAACAAAAAGAAGACGGAAGTTCATTAACTTGCTGTAAAGGAAACGTCATTGGCAAAGAAGAATTCACAGTGGGCGCAGGTGGGCAAGCATAAGCTTGAGCTGTCTAATCTGGAGAAAATGTTATTTCCCGAAGATGAGGTTGTGAAGGCAGAAGTGCTTCAGTACTACCTGAACATTGCGCCAACGATCCTGCATCACATCAAAGGAAGAGCGATGACACTGATCCGTTTTCCCGATGGTGTTCATGGTGAAAGCTTTTATCAGAAGAATCGCCCTGAATGGGCGCCTGACTGGATTGAATTTGAAAAGCTTGGGTCAATCGAGAAAGATTACATCATCGCAACGGAGCCGGCATTGCTTGTTTGGATAGCCAATCTTGCAGGCCTCGAATTACATCAGCTCCATAGCAGAAAGCCTCACTTCGACAAGCCGGATTACATGGTGTTCGATCTTGATCCACCGGAAGGATATGATTTCAAAAAGATCGTCCCGATTGCCTTTGATTTAAAGGAACACATTGAGTCGTTCGGTTATCATACGTTTGTTAAAACCACTGGCGGAAAGGGCATTCATATTTGTTGTCCGTTAGAACCGCAGCAGGATTTTTCTACTGTTTTTGATGCAGCGCAACTGATCGCCCAGCCCTTTGTTGAGCGACAAAAAGATACGACACTACATATCAAGAAAGAGGCACGAAAGGGCAGGGTATTGGTTGATATTTACAGGATCCGCTCCGGTCAAAGTATCGTTTCCCCTTACAGTCTTCGCGCCAGAATCGGTGCGCCGGTTTCAATGCCGATCACGTGGGAAGAGTTGGAAACCCTTGAGAATCCAAAGGTTTATAATATCCGGAATGCTGTCGATAAAGTTCTCGCTGACGGAGATGCCTGGGAATCATTCGGCGCATACGCAGTTGAGTTACATACGCATCGTAAGACGAAAGTTGCCGTCGGAAAAAAACTGCCAGCAAACAAAAAACACAAGACACCGGAACAACTTGAGACTTACAAAGGCAAACGCGACTTTGAAAAAACACCTGAACCCGCTGGTAAGATCGTTACCGGAAGCAATAACAACTTTGTCGTACACCGGCATCATGCAACCAATCTTCACTACGATTTACGACTGGAAAAGGATGGAGTTCTCAAGTCGTGGGCCGTGCCGAAAGGATTTCCGCCCCGTCCGGGTGTGAAGCGTCTTGCGGTTCAGACCGAAGATCACCCGATGGAATACCTCACATTTCATGGGAAGATTCCGAAAGGTGAATATGGTGGTGGTGACATGTGGATCTATGCGTTGGGAAAATATCAAATCACAAAAGAGAAGAAGGATGGTTTTTACTTCCGGTTGAACAGCAAAGAGATGAGCGGTGAATACCGGATCCACAATACGAAAGGAAAAGAGTTTTTGCTCGAACGTGTTGACGAACCGCAGATCGACTTCATTAACCGCTTTGTGGAGCCGATGCTTTCCGAGTCACGCGATAAGCCCCCGACAGATGACGGCTTCATTTACGAAGTTAAATGGGATGGCATCCGGGCACTCGTTTCATTCGAAGATGGAAAAGTAAAGATCCATACACGTAATCAGAATGATGTCACAGCGCAGTTTCCTGAA
>DASPJN010000040.1:0-5429 GCA_035628595.1 Chryseosolibacter sp. | reverse complement strand
CTACGTTGAAGTCTATGACCTTAAAAATGGCGGAGAACCACAACGCATTTCCGGTTACGTGCATGATGTAGACAATCTGATTTTTACAAACGATGGTAAAGGGTTCTATTCACGCGACAACGCCGGAATGAGCATCAGGTTAAGTGACATGAGTACGGCTAAAGAAGTTATCAAGCCGAAAGAAAAGATCAACCACATCGCGCTAAGCCCTGATGGGAAAACGCTCGCCGGGGTTGGTCAGGCAGGAAATCTTTATTTCTGGGATATAGCAAATGGTTACGCGGAAAAAGTATTTCATAAGAACAAGGATGCACTGTCAGCCGTTGGCTTTACCCGTGATGGTAAAAAGGTCATGATTGGGGATGTTGAAGGAATTGTGAAGCAAATAGAAATTAGTAATGCTTCGGCCGTTCGCGTGCTTTCAGGACATTCTGCCTCCATTGAAGAGATAGTTTTCAACTTCGCAGGCACATTCATGGCAACAGCGAGTAACGATAAGACTGTCCGACTTTGGAATCTTGACAAGCTAAACCAGCAGCCGATCGTATTAAGTGATCACAGTGACTGGGTTCGCACTGCAGTATTTACCGCCGACGACGAGCAATTGCTCGCGGGTATTAACAGCAACGCGGAACATGCCAAAGAAACGATTCACGCGTGGCCCACAAGAATTGAAACAATGTCCGGGTTGCTATGTGCATACATTACCCGCCACCTTAGCCCTGACGAATGGGATATATACGTTGATCCAGATCCGACGGTTAAGGACGAAAAAACTTGTGACAACCTAAAGTAGAATCAGTTTAACGCTTGCTTATGAATAAACTCTACACACTCGTTATTCTGCTACTCGTTCTTAGCGTCAACATCGTGGATGTAAGCGGTCAAACAGGTTCTGCTCTAACGGGTACACAAACGCTGCGACTTGCACGGGCCAGCTATGACCAGGGACGACTTCACGAACTTCCGTCCTATTTATTGGTCGATACCACTCAAAGACTAAAACCGATCTTCAACTTTACTGAAAGCATTGAGGCGCACAAGCTTCTGATCCTGACGTACATTTATATCGAAGAGCCGGAAAAAGCAGATCGTTGGATGATTGACCTGCTAAAAACAGATCACTTCTTTGAGATCACCGATTCTGATCCCGTGGAATTCAAAACGTTGTATAAGAAATTCAGAACACGACCCCTTTATCGGTTCGGCGTGAAGGGTGGCATAAGCCAGACGTTTGTCTCTCCTATCAAAACATACTACCAAGCAGATGCTTCAGCAAGAAAGGGAGAATACACACCTAATCTTGGATTTCAGTTTGGGTTCGTCGTTGAAAGAGATCTGGGTTCAAAACTTTGGACCGATAAGAACTCACTTCTGGAACGATTGACAGTGATGGGCGAACTGTACTACACGATTCAATCTTTCAATTACGTCAATCCATCCTTGTTCGATTCCGATTTTGAGGAAAGAGAATCATCAATCACGCACCGTATTAACAATAGCCGCATACAATTGAATGCGTTGGGGCAGTATAAATTTGCGAAGTATGGAAAAAACAAGACTCCGTACGTTGCGCTGGGCCCGTCTGTATCGTACCTGATGGGTGCGGACTTCGAGCCGCTTTCACTGGTTGAAAGCCGCGACGAGTTTGCCGAGCCGACTGATATTTCCGATAGTTTTAAAAAGATTGATTTGGGCGTAATACTCGCCGCGGGAGGAAGATTTAAGTTGGGAGGAATCTACTTCATAGCAGACATCCGATACCAATACGGACTCATGAACGTCGCTACAGGAAAAAATCGCTATCAGGAACAAGGTCTTACCCAATCGTTCTATACAGTGAGCGATTTCTCAATGAATCAGATCATGGTTAATATCGGTTTACTCTATCCGTATTTCAGTCCGAGAAAAATGATAAAATAACAGTGGTGATGAGAAAAAGTATTGCAGTATTTCTTTTGGTTTCCCTGGTGGCGTGTCGCGATGAAAGCGATGTTCCCCTTGCGTCTGGAGATACTTTTGTCAGATATTTTGGAAGCGAAAACAACCATAAAGCCCACCTCGCTGAAGAGGCGCACAACGGTTATACCTTACTCAATACGATCGAAATTCAGATGGATTTCGGGAATTCGTTGAACCAGATTCAACTGACCCACCTCGATTACAATGGCAATGTGCTGTGGAAAAAGAAATATCCATCCGTTGAGGAACTCCAGGAAATCTATGATGCCCGGGAAATCTTCGGAGGCTTTAAAGCATCAAGCTTTATCAAGCTTAACTCAGGTTACTTAATTGTTGGCGACAGCATTAATCAGGACGAAAACCGATCAAAGTTGCTGCTCCTTAAGATCGATACTGAAGGAAATTTAGTCGCCAGACGAAGTCTTGAGGTGCCAGACCTTTCGCTGCATGGGAAAGCTGTTGCCGCGGATGCTAGTGAGCAAAACTTTTTTATTCTCGGTAAAATCCGTGCCGGCGCAAGCGAAGATGAAGGAGATGACCTTTCTTCAGGGAATGACATGTATCTCGCAAAAATCAGTGCAGATCTTCAAAAAAAAGAATGGGATCAACAATACGGTCAGGGACAAAGCGATCCGGCTAACAGACTCTACCCGGCATCAGACAATGGCCTGATATGGAGTACGACTGTGAGTGATCTCAGCGCAAAATCTGATATCCGAATGATCAAGGCGCTTGAAAATAATTCGCTTCCCGTATTTAACAATGTTGTTGACAGGGACGACCAAGACGGGCAGGAGACTATTTCGGACTTTCTGACGGAGGGTCAGAATTTTGTACTGGTTGGCACAAGCAATCTAGACAATCTTGATACGGATCTTTACTACGCACGAGTCAGCGTTAGTAATGGACAAATGGTACCGCTTGCTGAACTCGTATTTACCGTGCGCGACGCCGCAAATGAAGACATGAATCTAAACGAAACCGGAGTGTCGTTGTGCAAGGCACGTGATGGTGGCTATATAATTCTAGGTGACGTTGAATCCGGAGCAAGCGGTATTGGTGGTGTGGATTATTTTGTAATGGGTATCGATGCGTTTGGCAACCAGCAATGGGGTTACAACTATGGAACAGCAGGTGATGATCACGGCGCATCAATAAGCAGAACTTCAGATGGCGGTTACCTGGTTTATGGAACAACCACCTTCGGAAGTCTGGATAAAACCATGCTGATCAAACTGAACAAACAAGGAAAGCTTTAATCAATAATATTTTATAAAAAGTATTGAGGCGCTGCAAGCAGTGCCACGGTAAACAGTTTTCACGAAAGTGACTGACTGTTCGAATAATGAATTAGAATTTAGACATAATAAGGATTGAAAAATCGCCCCACTATGAGATCGACTCTACAGTTATTTTCTTTTAATCGCTGCTATTGCTTTACGAGAAACAAACTAACCAGCCTTCTGCTAAGCCTATCAGCGCTTACAGCGATTAGTTTACCTGTAGTTGCTCAGCCAACAACGCAAGCATCAAACATTACATTTGCACCCGTAAGTGGGCAGGTGAATAGCATCACCATTAACTGGACTGCAGGCACTGGCGCTAACAATGTCATTGTAGTTATCAAAGACCCCACAGGTGTTTACACGCCGAGTGGCGCTTCGCCTACTGCTAATACCAGCTTCACTGGCGGATCGAATATCGGTTCAACCGCAAATGTTCGCTGTGTGTATAACGGAGTTGGAAGTGCAGGAACGGTTACCGTCTCTAATCTTTCTGCAGGTACAATCTATACTGTGCAAATCTATGAGTACACAGGTTCGGGTGGTGGTACTGCATATAATCTAAAGCCCAACTCCAATAATCCAATGTCCTTTCAGGTTTTCACAACCAGCGGTTCTTGGACTGTGCCGCCTGGGATTGTACAGCCTTATGTACAGCTATGGGGCGGTGGTGGCGCGGGAGGAGGTAATGCTACGACGTCCGACGGTGGAGGCGGTGGCGGCGGTGGTGCTTACGTTGGCGCCCTAGTTAACGTCTCATCTGCTGGCGGCTCTGCGACCGTCACCGTCGCTGCAACAGTAGCTGGAAGTACGGGTAACGGGGCATCGGGAAATCCGTCGTTGTTTATTAATGCGGCAACTTTACATGCCAACGGGGGATCGGGCGGCACAGCTGCCTCAGGGTCACAGGGGACAGGGGGTGCCGGAGCAGTCACAGGCACTACGGGGACTGAGAAACAATCTGGGGGAGCCGGAGCAAATGGCAGGAACCATACACACGGCGGCGGTGGTGGTGGAGGCTCATCGGCTTCAAATTCCGCAGATGGCGTTTCGGGAAGCACGTCTGGCACAAATAATACGGGAGGAACAGGGGGAACGCTTGCTGGTGGCGGAAGTGGAGGACCTGGTGGAAATTCAGACGCATCCGGTACGACTGGGATAGTTCCTGGCGGAGGCGGTGGAGGCGCAGGCGATCCTGGTTCTGGATCTCTGACAGGGGGAAATGGTGCAGCTGGTCTCGCAATTGTTTCCCATCATCGCCCGTCCAATCAAAATACAATCCTCGCTTCCGGCAGCACGGTCAAAGGTGGGGCAGCCGTTTCAATTACAGCCGGCATAAGTGGTTTTTCAAACTGGCTTGCTCCTTCTGGAACAACATCGTTTTCTGCCAACGGAACAACCATCACCACTGCTAGTGGGAACGCCACATCAATAACCGCTCCTTCAACGGCGGGAACGTATTACTTATTCGTGCTAGACGCTGCCGGAAATTATTCTGCGGCGTCAACGGCAACCCTGACAGTGGACAATACCGCCCCTACCAACCAGGACGCGGTGTTCACGGCAAGTGTTTCCCGTCAAGGGGGCGGGTCAGTGCCGCTCACAGCAGGATCTGCTGCCGACTTTAACTGGCTTGCCCCTGCGGGTACTACCTCATTTGCCGCCAACGGTACAACCATTACTACTGCAGCAGGAAATGCAACATCCATCACTGCTCCTTCAACAGAAGGAACTTACAAACTCTTCGTACTTGACGCTGCCGGAAATTATTCCGCTGCATCATCTGCAACTTTAACTACCGACAATACAGCACCTACCAATCAGAATGCAGTCTTCACAGCCAGTATCGCTAAACAAGGCGGGCAAACTGTTACACTGACTGCAGGTTCTGCTGCTGATTTTAACTTCCTTGCACCTGCTGGAACTACTTCATTCATAGCTAATGGAACCACAATTACAACAGCGGCTGGTGATGCAACATCCATCACAGCTCCATCCACAGCAGGAGCCTACAAACTGTTCGTACTTGACGCGGTCGGTAATTATTCAACGGCTTCAACAGCCACACTGACGGTTGATAATACTGCTCCTACCAATCAGGATGCGGTGTTCACTGCAAGTGTAGCAAGACAAGGCGCAACTGCTGTCACTCTTACGGCAGGATCCGCCGCAGATTTTAACTGG
>DASPJN010000039.1:0-2619 GCA_035628595.1 Chryseosolibacter sp. | reverse complement strand
GGTCGCGGAGGCCGCACTTGAAGAAACCAATTTCTCCTATGAACAACACCGGTATTTTTCAATACCGCAGTCTGAGACTGATGCGAATCCATTAATTCAATAAATACAAACTAAAATCTAAACTCAAAATTATGAATCTTATTTTTCGAAAACCTATTGTTCTGATCCTCGGGTTATTTTTATCCGTAGGGATCGTGATTACCTCTTGTAGCGACGACGATGATAACCCAACGCCGGTTGATTTCACTGCATTGGAGGATGCTATTGATGACGCAACCGAACGACTTGCGGCAACTGAAGAAGGCATTAATGACGGTCAGTTTTCGGCTGCAGCTCGTACTGCCCTTCAAACCGCAATCACTTCAGCTCAGGAAGTTGTAGATGACGAGACAAGTACGCAGACCGATGTTGCAAATGCTGTCGTTGCGCTTACACAGGCGGTGGAAACTTACAATGCTGCGGAGATCGCGCCGGTAGCTGTGGAAGCACTCGTTGCACACTGGTCCTTCGACGAGGGTACTGGTACAGTGGCAGGTGACAACAGCGAAAATGGATTCGACGGAACATTGAAGACCGGACACATTGACTGGGGTGGTGGATTTCCAGCATGGTCTGAAGACCGCCATGGTGATGATGGCAAAGCGCTTCATTTCGACGAAGGTGCAAACATTGAAATTCCTTATAGCACAGCCCTGAATCCATCGCAAATGTCCATCGCGTTATGGGTAAATGCCGATGAAATTAATGAGAACAACCGCTTCCTTGGCCTTCACTCATGGGTAGGTTACAAGTTCCAGTTGCAATCGACTAACAGACCGTTCTTCACAGTGCATAATGACGAAGATGGTTATTACGACCGCGATGCAGAAGTCGAACTTCCCATTAACGAATGGCATCACATTGCAGTGACTTTCGGCGGCGGAAACACGATTTTTTACATTGATGGCGTTGCCGTTAAGACATGGGATAACACACCTGGTGAAGCCATGTCAATTGCTGATGATCCATACAATCTTGTGATCGGACAGGATTTCCCGACTGACATGTATTCTGAAGGAGATGGTACTGGTTTCGACGATCCAAACAGTCCGAATTATCGGATTATTCCTTTAGCATGGGGTGGTTACTTCCGTGGTTTGCTTGACGAAGTAAGAATTTATAATACTGTGTTGACAGCTTCACAAATTGAAACTGTTTACAACAGAGAAAAGCCTGAATAATGGGTTAGTAATTGGTTGGTTGAAAGGATGCACGTGCATCCTTTCTTTTTTATTTATCAGATTTTAATTCAATGATGAAATTGTGGATGCGACTTGCTTTCGTTTTAATGATTGTTACTGTTCAGAACCTTTTTGCACAGGATGGTCAGGTGAACATACCGCGTGTTGATCAGATGCCTGATCTTCCGCAACCATACGTCATGCGTGACTGGGACGATGTCGCACAAAAGTATGACGCTTTCATCTTTGATCTCGAGAAAACAGGCGAGTACCTTCCTGTCATATCGATCTTTCCGAATGGCGTTAATTATCCTTCGTTACAACCGATCCAACTCGATACATATATCGGCACCCCAAGCGCATCACAGGCAGAAGCAATCAACATTCTTCCTGCCATCATCGGCGCGTCACTCATTGGTATCGACAAGTCGCAGCAGGGTGGCATCAACTGGGCAGAAAAAACGAAAGACTTTTTTAATTCAAAGAACGGACAGAATGTTTATCTCAATGGATATAATTCAGCAAGCGGAAATGATTGGTGGTATGATTTAATGCCAAACATTTTCTTCTATCAGCTTTCTACATTTTATACTGACGCGGATATCGAGTCGCAGTTCATTACCGTTGCCGATCGCTGGCTTGAGGCCGTCAATGCAATGGGGGCGAGCACAACTCCGTGGACAGTACCCAACATGAACTACCGTGGTTGGTATCTCTCCAGCATGACTGGAAATACCAACGGCGTTCGCGAACCGGAAGCTGCCGGTGCAATCGCATGGCTCTTGTATCAGGCGTGGACAAAAACAAACGATGAGAAATACCTCAATGGAGCACAACATGCCCTTGAATATTTATCATCGCTTACATCAAATCCGTCGTATGAGCTTCAGTTACCTTACGGCACCTTGATCGCAGCCAAACTCAACGCGACACTTCGAACAAATTATGACGTTGATAAAATGCTTAGCTGGTCTTTCGATCGCGGGCCGTTGCGCGGCTGGGGAACGATCGTCGGAACATGGGATGGAAAAGATGTCTCCGGACTGATCGGTGAAGCGAACGATGCCGGAAATGACTACGCTTTCATCATGAATGGATTTCAACAGGCTGCCGCCTTCGCGCCGTTGATCAAATACGACAAGCGCTACGCGAATGCAATCGCGAAATGGATTCTGAATCTTGCGAATGCAACGCGACTATTTTATCCCGCATATCTCGATCCGGCAAAACAGGATGACTATGCGTGGAGCGAACAACATGACCCTGAGAGTGTGATCGCATACGAAGCACTAAAAGAAAATTGGGAGGGGAAAGCGCTGTATGGCACAGGCGATGCAAAAAGAAACGGATGGGCTGCCACCAATCTTGGGTTATATGGATCGTCTCACGTTGGATACCT
>DASPJN010000038.1:0-10243 GCA_035628595.1 Chryseosolibacter sp. | reverse complement strand
TCTGATTTTACAAACCACGTGCTACTGCCATTGCTTGCGCTGGTGACCGATACCATCGTTACAATTTGCGTTGTCGCATTTTTGTTTTGGTATGACTATAAAGTTGTTTTCGCGCTGGCGGTAGTGCTATTCCCCATCCTTTTGACTTACTATTTGTTCAAAACAAAAATCGTATCGAGGATCAAAAGGAATTTTCAAGAGGAAATCCCAAAGAGCAACATTATTATTTCACAGGGCATAGACGCATTTGCCGAGGCAAAAATTTATCGGAAAGAAGATTTTTTTATGAAGCGCTTTTCCGACATCAACTCGCAAACGAGTCGCCATCTCGCCGATCTGCGCACGGCTGCTTTTATCCCTCAACGAATTCTTGAGATCGTTGCGGTTTTTTCGCTTGGATTAATCTTCACACTTTCTCATTTTACCGGGAATCAATCAGGCATCGTGCTCACTGGCATTGTACTTCTTGCATTTTACAAGCTTGGCCCTGCGCTCAATAGAATATTGATAAACGCTACTGAAGTTGCGGCCTTTGCATATACGATTGACCTGATCAAACGTCCCTTCGGGAAAGGGCAGGAAAAACATACACATCCAACATCAGAATTTAAGTTTTCCGAAACTATTTGCGCTGATAAAATATCCTTCAACTATAAGGATACCGATACAATGATCCTCAATCAATTTAGCTTTATTATCAACAAAGGGGATTTTGTAATAGTTGAAGGGCCGTCTGGTGCAGGCAAGAGTACACTTCTTAACATACTGTCTGGCCTTTTGACCATTCGATCTGGAAAAATTCAAATAGATGGCGTTTTATTGAGCGCAGAAAACATTCAACAATGGCAAAGTAAAATAGCATTTGTCCCTCAATCGGGCGTTGTGATTGACGACACCATTCTTGCAAACGTTGCTTTTGGTGAAGACCCCGACAAGATAGACGTCGCACGGGTTAATGAAGTGGTAGGGTTGGTAGGCCTCCTGGATTTTGTCGGACAACTATCTGGAACAATTCATCATCAAATTGGAGAAAATGGGCTAACCATTTCGGGTGGCCAACGGCAGCGCCTGCTACTAGCCAGAGCGTTATACCGGAACCCTCAGGTGCTCATAGTAGACGAAGTGACCAACCAACTGGACTACGACAACAAAATAAAACTTCTCGAAGCCATCAGAAGTCTGACACTGCGCGGCCTGACCGTTATTTTCGCAACACATGATACGCTAGTAAAAACCTTCGCGGATAAGACAATATCAGTTGGCAGCGCTAATAAAGAGTTTCCGGAAAAAGATATTCTTATGGCGTCAATCGATCATAATGACGTTTCAGTTCGTTAATGAAATAAGATTGATCATGTTCCATTACCCATCGGTATGCGTCGGCGCGCATCTGTTCGTAACGCTGTGGGTCCTTTGAAATTCTAATTATCTCTTTAGCCAGTGATACAGCGTCGTCAACATCCACGCCGATAGTAAACGAATTTGCAAAATCCGCTATGATGCCAACTTTTGTTCCGCAAACAGGAAGACTACACGCCATTGCTTCAATGGCCACTGCGGGAAGTCCTTCATACCAAGAGGTGTGAATAAGAATTTGCGCTTTGTCATAAAACGAACCCATTTCTTTTGAACTTACCGGGCCCGCTATGGTGACGTGATTAGTGAGACTTAGGTTTTCGATTTCTTGCCGGAACTTACTTCCATAATTTGCGCCAACGATCACAAGCCGGACATCAATTTCACGTCGAATGATGTCGATGCACCTTAGTAGCATGGAGTGATTCTTTACGGGATGATGATACGCAACATGCAACAATTTCAATGGAAGCGTACATTCCTTTTTCCGCCATGGTCTGACGACCGGTGCATACGGAAGGGCAATCACGTCCCGGTCGATCTTTAAGTTTTTCTTTGCCAGTTCGGCCTGATACCTCGACATCACGCTTAATAGGGATGCATCTCGGCACACCTCTTTTGTAAGAGGCCGAAGCGCACAACCCCGAAGGTCGCCAAAGGGGACATGAGGAAGCCATTCCGTCTCACCGCCGATCAGTGTTACAATCCAGCGAATCCCGAACAATTTTCCCAGCCTCCGTGCGAGTACTCCTCCAGGAAATGCTGATTGTGCATGCAACACCTTGTATGGCGAACGCAAATGATCATATGTAAAACGCAACATCAGAACCAAATACTTAATACGCTGATGAAGATGATTCGGCACTGACCTAAACCTAATTCCGGGTGGGATACAAGCCGGGTCTACGCGCATAAAAGAATAGATCGTTATATCATAATCTTCTGACAAGCGTGTCAAAATCTGATTCAATAACGGTATGCCTACAAGTCCAACGCCAAAAAATGCGATTTTCGTTTTCTGAATCATCACAAGATGGGTGTTACTGCTTTTTGATGACGTCGCTTTCCCTTCAAATACGGATTTGTCACTACACAGATAATCCAGAATAATTTGCCACACGCGTAAATCATTTGCAAACGTAGTTTAAAAACAAACGCAGCAAGCAAGCCAATTAAGCTCCAAAAAAAAGCGATCTTACTGACACGTTGTTCGAGCTTCGTTACGATAAAATAATGAAGAGCAAGAATGCGGCGATAGAATTGTGAAGCCTGATCGGGTCTGTTTATATGTTCGCGATAATGATAAACGCTGGTGGTTCTCAAAACATGAATACCTTCTTCAGGAAAACCGGCAGCGACACCGAAATTGTCACCATACCCATTGGGATCGAGTACCTCGTCGTATGGCGAATTGATCAACCAGCTTTTTTTTATCAGGCATACACCGAGTCCAAAAAAAGGTGTTCTAAAAAATGTTCCGTCCATGTCTGTCACCAACGGCCAGCCAGCACGCGACAAATTATTTCCTTTCCGTTTATAGCGCTCGATCACTGCACGCGTCAAAATATTTTCTTTCACTTGAATCGGCCCCCAAATGCTCAACCCGAAAATACAACGATACAAAAGATCGAAAGTAGATTGAACAGGATAAGCATCTACCCATCTAGTATCTAAGTCCGGTTGCAGGATTGACCCGGTAATTGCGCCCGCTGTCGGATAGCAGAACGAGTGCGCAACTAGTTTCTTTAGGTAGTCGGCGGGTAGTTCAACATCGTCATCACAAAGCAAAACCCATTCGCCTTGCGCAGCTTCGATGCCAATGTTTCGCTGAATGCATACTGCAGGCGCTGAAGACAGGATGCGGACGTGCCATTTAAATGAACTCAGATCCTCGGTTGTAATGCATTCCTCGCTCGAATCCACTATTACCACTTCTTTTAATGGGTATTCAGACTTTTGAATTGAATGTAATAACCTCAACAGACTGTCACGCCGGTTGCGCGTCGGAATAACCACGCTTATTTGCATTATTTCGTCCATTGTGCAAGCACGTTTCCTATTTGATCAACCGTCCATTCAAGATCGTGGGCACGAGCATATCTGACTGAACGTTCTCGCTTAGTTGCCCATAAAAAAGAATCCTGATAAACATTAATAACGCGACTGGATAGCGTTTGATGATCCCTGCAGTTTACTACAATGCCAACCTGCTCGCCAAAGTCGTAATCCATCGCTCCAACGTCAGTACTAACGGGGATGCAGCCACAACACATCGCTTCGTGAAGCGAGCTGTTTTGTCCTTCCGACAGCGAAGTGAGCAAAAACATATCAGCCCAATGATAATATGCAACAATCGCCTGATGTGGAATCGGACCAATGAATTCGATTTTATCACGACACTCCATTTTCGCGACTAACGCCTGCAGTTTGCCGCCCAAATAATCACCTCCCACGATGCGTAGCGTCGCTGGAATTTCTCGCGCGATCAGTTCGAAGGCTTTTAATAAAGTCTCCTGGTCTTTGACCTCCGTGAGATTAGCTACGTGAAGAATTCGCAACTCGTGCCCTCGTCGTTGTTCTTTAGGTCTGAAAATATTGAGATCGCATCCCCAGGGAACAACATCAATACGACGATCAACACCATTAGCCACAAGCGTTTTCTTCTGACGTTCCGATACCGTCATAAGCGCATCAACACGCGAACACATCCACAGAATTAATTTTCGCCGAAACGGCTTTCGAAAAAGGCCGTAACCAATTTCAGGCACATTCGCTGTTTCACCGCCCAGGAGTATCACAGCTACCGGTACGCGTACGATTCTGGTTGTCATTGTTAGTACAAGCCCCGTGGGATAACCCCAGAATGCCAGAGCCGCATCATACTTTCTTGTTCTATTATTTATTACAAACTTCCACACAAGGCCTAACCATCGTAGTATTGACGACCTCATCCACGAAGGCGCTGAGTAGATATCATAACGCACAGAAGTCTGAGGCTTGTCCGGCGCATGCGTGTAGACATCGACGTTGTAATCGTCCGAAAGGCGGTTCACTATATTTACCATTGGCGGGAAACCCTGCGAAAACAATCCGCCCGCAATTCCTCCGTGTGTAAAAATGGCGAGGCGCTTTTTCATACGGAGACAATTAAATCCGTGGATTTAATCTGAATGAGTTCCCTACATTTTGACATTACCCGCTCGGGTGTGATTCGTGTAAGACAACGATTGTCGCCAAATTTGCAGACCTCTAATTGACAAGGCCCGCAGGGAAGGTCAGATGAATCAAAGCAATAAGACCCGCCACCCTGCGGCGCTGCCCACTCTTTTCGACTAGAGCTAAATAGCGCGATTGTTGGAATTCCCTGAACCCATGACATATGCATAAGCCCCGAATCTTCGCTGACAATAAGATGCGAAAGACTAATGATTCCAAATGCATCCCATTGATCAGCATTACCTGTTAAGTCGATGCACGCATTACCAAGCGCTGATGCAATTCGTTTTGCCTTTTCTTCCAAATGTGGTAATAACAGCAAAACGAATTGGGTTTTAGGAAATTCAGCTAGCCACAGCGTTGCAAATGAAATGTAATTTTCAATTGGCCAATTTCGTGAAGCACAATACCCGGCTGGATTTAATACAACCAGTTTGTTTCCGGGCGCGAATCCGTGTCGGCGTAACAAAGCTAAAGGTTCGTCAGTGTTGAAACCTTCAATTGGCTGCAGTCTTACGTTCCAGTTGAAACTTATATTGATCGTATTCTGAGTCCGAATGCCAGCCGACACGGGTGATGTATTATCAAACTCACTCCAGGCTGATGCGAACAGGAGTTTTCTCACAAGCCTGCTTATCTTATTATGCTGAAGATCGACAACAAGTTCATACCGTCGGAACAGGAGAAAAGGCAATACGGACATCAACGACAAAATCTGAAGTTTTACATTGCGTTTTCCTCCGATAGCAATAACGCGATCAAAGATTGGAAGATGTGATGGAATAGCAGCGACTTCCTTGCGCGTAAGCAGATCAATACGTACGGCTGGATATTTAGTCTTTAGATTGTATAAGTAGGGAAGCGTTATAACAGTGTCGCCCAATGCCTGAAACCTGACCGCAAGAATTCTCGAAGGTGGCTTTTCTTTTTTCCAGCGCCGGAATTGATGAGAAGTTTCCACCTGATGAAATTACAAAAAATCAAACGATATACTCAACTGCCACAGCTACGATGGCCCCAGCAATTGCTACGATCATTTTTCTCGCATTGAAACGATGCTCAGGACTGCTTTCAAAAACGATGGTCGTCGAAATATGAAGGAAATTTCCACAAACAACTGCATACAAATACATTAGTCCGTTACTTGAGAGTATTTCTTCGTTCGCAAGTACAGTGCTTAACAATAGACCAATCGGAGCAGCAACGGAGAATACTAACAGATGCGGAATCGCTTTGCCGCGTGAGCCAAGACTTGCAGCAAGTACCGTCATTAATGCGAATGCCGCAGGCGCCCGGTGTAAGGCAATGCCGAGAAGGATTGCATTAAGATCATAGATTACTTCCCCTTCATGGGGATGAGCCAGCATGCCGCCTTCGAGAAATGCGTGAATGCATAATGCAATCAGGAGAACAAAGGCAGAAACAGGCTTGTGCCCATGCGAATGGTCATGGTGGTGATCATGCGCATGGTCATGCGTATGCATGTGTCCGTGTTCAATACCCGACGTAAAATACTCCAGCAATTGTTGCAGAAAGAATCCGATTAATACGAAGAGGCCAACCAACTCGAGCCCTGCCGAATGAATGTACAGTTCCGGAAGAATATGAATAACAGTGATGGCAAAAAGATAGGATCCTGCAAACACAAGCAAGAGTCGAAAATTTTTATTATCCGCTTTCGGAACAAGAAAAATCATTAGCCCCGAAATCAGAGGAGCTAGAAATAAAACGAGGAGCTTCAGGGTCATAAAAACCTGCGGGAAAAAGTTGATGTTGAAGGTAAAGTTATGGCAAATAAAACGTTGGACAACACATTACAAAAAGAACGTCGGGCCGGTTCACTATCCAAATCCGATTACCTACCTTCGTAATTGTAATAAGGAAATGAGAGAAGATTATCTGCAAGGCGATAGCGATGGATTAAGCCCGTCTGAAAAAGAGATAGAAAAAGCTTTAAGGCCTCTTTCGTTCGATGATTTTACAGGTCAGCAGAAAGTCGTGGATAACATCAAAATATTCGTTCAGGCCGCGAAGCAACGAAACGAATCGCTTGACCACGTGTTACTACACGGTCCACCCGGACTCGGCAAAACAACTCTTTCGCATATCATTGCAAACGAACTTCAATCGAATATCAAGATTACTTCCGGGCCTGTGCTCGATAAGCCGAGCGATCTTGCAGGCTTGTTAACAAACCTGGATTCAAACGACGTTTTATTCATTGACGAGATCCATCGCTTGAACCCAATCGTTGAGGAATACCTCTATTCCGCAATGGAAGATTTCCGCATCGATATCCTACTCGACTCCGGACCAAATGCACGGTCAGTACAGATCGGATTAAACCCTTTCACGCTCATTGGCGCGACAACACGCGCGGGGTTGCTTACTTCGCCGCTTCGTGCACGTTTCGGAATTAATGCGCGCCTGGAATATTACGACGCCAAACTTCTCACAACGATCGTGCAACGGTCTGCATCCATCCTAAACACGCCAATCGCAGACGATGCTGCGTACGAAATTGCAAGGCGCAGCAGGGGAACGCCGCGCATTGCAAACAACCTGTTAAGAAGAACGAGAGACTTTGCCCAGATCAAGGGTAACGGAACCATTACGAAAGCAATTGCGCAAATGGCTTTAAAAGCACTTGACGTTGATGAAAACGGTCTGGATGAAATGGATAACCGAATCCTGGCAACCATCATAGAAAAATTCAAGGGCGGCCCGGTCGGCTTGTCGACTATCGCCACAGCGGTCGGAGAAGAAGCTGAAACAATCGAAGAAGTATACGAGCCCTTCCTCATTCAGGAAGGTTATATTAAACGAACATCGCGCGGAAGGGAGACCACGGAGCTCGCCTACAAGCACCTGAAGGTGGCGACGCCCGTCTCTAAAACGCGCGGATTGTTTGATGGTTAGAGAAGCACATCGCTGCGCTTCTCTGTTAATAAATCAGATAACGACTTAGAATCGTTCGAAAGCAGAAAAGAAAAAGCTTCCTTCAATCTCTGCGTTTGCATCGCTGTCAGAACCATGAATCGCATTTGCCTCGATTGACTTAGCAAATAGATTTCGGATGGTACCAGGCTCTGCCTTCTTCGGGTCCGTTGCACCTATAAGCTTTCTGAAAGATTCAACGGCTTTTTCGCCCTCAAGAATCATTGGAACAATAGCGCCTGATGACATGTAAGCACAAAGGTCATTGTAAAACGGACGTTCTCTGTGAATCGCGTAAAACTCGCCCGCACGCTCTTTTGAAAGCTGTGTTTTTTTCATCGCGACAATTCTGAAGCCTGCTTCTTCAATCATCTTAATGATAGCGCCGGTGTTGTTTGCGCCAACGGCGTCAGGTTTGATCATCGTGAAAGTTCTTTTTCCTGCCATATTTTTCTTTTTTAGCTTCTTGTGGGATTTCAGGCCGCAAAAATAACAGTTTATAGCATAGCGCCTAAGCAATCCAAAAGTGTTTTCAAGGTCAACTGAGGTACTCCATCCATTATTGAGGAGTCACTATTTTTCACCATTTTTGCGCCTTGTTATTGACTTATGCGTAATGCACCGGCTTTTAGAGATTTCCTTCGCCAGCCCCGGAAGGCGGTTATTGTCACCCATTTCAAGCCCGATGCCGATGCCCTTGGATCATCATTAGGCCTGGCGGGATACCTTCGAAAACTTGGCCACCAAACAACTGTCGTCACTCCAAGCGATTATCCTGAGTTCCTTCATTGGATGCCAGGCAACGACGGCGTTATCATTTACGCGAAGGATAAGCCAACAGCAGCTGTATCGGCATTGAATCAGGCTGAAATCATCTTTTGCGTTGATTTTTCGAGCTTGCAGCGCATCAACGAGCTTGGCGAAATAGTGGCTCAGTCAGGGGCTAAAAAAGTACTGATAGATCATCATCTGGAACCGGAAGATTTCGCTGAATTCGTTCAGTGGGATACCGGCGCGGCTTCCACGGCGGAACTTGTATTTCTTTTGATTCGACAATTAGGCGAGGAGAATTTAATTGACGCCGACATCGCTAATTGTTTGTATGCCGGACTAATGACAGACACGGGAAGTTTCAGACATCCAAATACGACACACCAGGTTTTTGAGGTAGCGTCAGCACTTGTATCGAAAGGCGCAGATCCGGCGAAGGTCGCTAAACTTGTTTACGATACTAATACAATCGAACGGCTGAGATTATTAGGGTTTGTACTGAGCGAACGTCTACAGATTTTGCCCGAATACCGGACTGCATTTATTGTGCTTTCCCCCGACGATTTGAAAAGATTCGGCTCACAAACCGGCGATACCGAAGGATTGGTGAATTATGGCCTATCAATCAAAAATATTCGGCTTTCTGTGATGATCTCCGACCGTCGCGACAACATCAAATTATCGTTCAGGTCATTGGGAAATTTTTCCGTGAACGATTTTGCGCGAAAACATTTCGATGGCGGCGGACACAAAAATGCGGCAGGCGGCCAAACACACCTCACGCTGGATCAAACTGTTAAAAAATTTCTGGATCTGCTGCCGGAATATAAATTATCACTACTATCAGACGACTAATCCAACTTTTTTAAATAAACAATTGTCTAACACCATATATAATGAAGCGAATAATTCTATCCCTTGTATGCATGACGGCGATTTTGGCAGCATGTACAAAATCAGAAGTAGAAACGCCAAACGGCTTTAAATACACCTTGGTGCGCAATGAAGAAGGCTCACAGGCAAAGCCAGGCCAGTTTGTCGTTTTCAACTACATCATTGAAGATTCGAAGGATTCTGTTTGGATGAATTCCATAAAAGAAGGATTTCCCGGCGCCTACAAAATACAGGACAGCAGCGCGCTAAATAATGAAATCGGAATGCAGCAACTTTTTAGAATGGTGTCAGAGGGAGACAGCGTGCTAATTAAACGTAAGGCAAAAGACTTTTTCAAGAATGTAATGGGAAGTCCCATGCCGCCAAACTCAGATTCCTCCATGGAAATGACATGCAGGCTTGGAGTCGTAAAGATCCTTGATCAGGATAAATTCCAGGAGTACCAGGTTTCGATGATGGAAGAAAAAGCCGAAAAGCAAAAGGTTTATGATGCCGGCGCAATTGAAAAGTATCTTAAGGAAAAGAATATTGAGACCGTACAGGATACTTCCGGCATTCGTTACGTCGTTCACAACTCAACTGGAAAGGAAAAACCAACTGTCGATAATTGCGTTGAGGTTAAGTATGTTGGTCGCTTTCTGGAAAGTGGTGAAATATTTGATCAGAATGAGAAGCTGTCGTTCCCACTTCAACAAGTGATTGCCGGATGGCAGATAGGCATTCCAAAACTCGGAATTGGAGATTCAGCAACGTTCTTTATTCCGTCGGGTCTGGCTTACGGACCAAGAGGCCGCAGAACAATTCCGCCGAACTCGATTTTAGTTTTTGACGTAACACTGCTTGATATCCTGGAGTACGATGCTGCGACCAGGTCGTGTAAATAATTTTAATTATGAAACGTTCATTTTTTTATTTAACAGTATTTTTTTTAATCTCACTTGCAGCGACCTTTTCGTCATGCAATGAAGATCGTGTGACATTGGTTGACCCTCTGGTGCAATTCGAAAAAGATCTTGCTACAATTGATACGTATCTTGAAGCAAATAACATTGACGCCGAGAAACACGCA
>DASPJN010000037.1:0-75375 GCA_035628595.1 Chryseosolibacter sp. | reverse complement strand
AGAAGACAATACCAGATGAGGCGATAGTCTTTCAACCAGTTATTCCAAAAAAACAGAGATTGCATGAATCGGCGGTGCTTTGACTTTGCAAGCTAAACAGTAACTTTTACTTTGAAAACATAACACGGTTCAATTCGCGGGTATGGAATTGTTTTTATTAGGAGGGAGATTCATCCGCATAATTATCAATGAAACTGCTTTTTGTTATCAACCCGGTGGCCGGTGGAAAAGACCATAGTGACACGATCCAAATGATCAGTGATGAGGCGCGTGTATACGGCTGGCAGCCTGTTACGCTATTGACGACGGGAAAAGCCGACGAAGATGCGCTGGAAAAGGCATTGAAGGACATACGTCCTGCCCGGGTTGCTGTTGGAGGCGGAGATGGTACAATCAGGATGGTGGCAGAGCGACTGATGCCCGGGAAATTACCGTTGGCAATACTTCCGCTTGGGTCAGCGAATGGGCTTGCAACGGCCCTTGAAATCCCAATGGATCCACTCGAAGCCGTTCGGCGGATGCTTCAGGCAAAGACAATTCGCAATATGGATATGTTGAAGTTTAACGATAACCATTATTGTATTCATGTTGGCGACATTGGGGTGAACGCCCTTATCGTTAAAAGATACGAAGAGGGCGGGGAGCGCGGAATGATGGGCTATGCGAAAAACCTGCTCGGCGCTATCCAGGAAAGTCCACAATTAAAGATCACTGTTAAAACGCCCGGTGAAGTTTTCAGGAAAGAAGGTTTTATGATGGTCTTCGCGAATGCACACAAATACGGTACCGGCGTGCACATTTCAGAAGGTTCGGTGTCAGACGGTCAATTTGAAATATGTAATGTTGAAAAGATCGCGCTCGATGATGCAATCAAAGCTGGCCTTACAATCCTTGATGTGTTTGTGGACAAGAATATGTTTTCAGATGTGATCAGTTGCAAACGTGCAGAAATAGAAATTGATCAGCCAACCCATTTTCAGGTTGATGGCGAGTATGTCGGCATGACCGACTTTATAAAAATTGAGATTGTTCCGGCTTGTATTAAACTGTTGGCGTAATGGCGAAACGGATACCCATATTGTTAAGCTTTAATGGTATCTCACATCAAAACAGGAATCTTATATTTGGCCAGCTCACGCACACGCGTATCTCCGATTTATCCTTCCGGGATTATAGTCGAAGAAAAACGTTTAAAACATTATTCAGGTTATATCGTACCCGCCCTTATCGCAACCAACAGCTGACGCTTGTATTTGATGCAGGAGAAGTGAAGGCAACAACAAATGCGCACGGTGCCTTTTATGAAAAGCCAGTCGGCGATTTTTCCAATGCAGTTTTGAAGAAGGTACTGCTTTCGTCAGGCGAAGATGTAAAGCTTGTGGATGGTTTATATGATACCATCATTCGGAATGTATCGTCAGACACTGTTGTTGTGTCTGACATTGATGACACGCTATTGCATTCTTTTATTTATCGAAAGCTTAAGAAATTAAGGACAATGATGTTCACGGCAGTTGAGAACAGGAAAGCCGTAGATCACATGCAGCAGGTGATGAAGCACTTTTCTTTGCAGGGGGCATCGCCGATCTATTTGTCGAATAGTGAGCAGAATCTTTATCCGATGATTTATCGTTTTCTCATACACAATAAATTCCCCACAGGACCACTTTTTCTCAAACAGCTGCGAAGCTTGTGGGACCTGATGTTAAACGTAAAGTTTCCGGTAAAGAACACACACAAGATTTCAACGCTTGAAGATCTGATGATGCTGTTACCCGATAAAAAATTTGTATTGATGGGTGACAATACGCAGCACGATCTGCAGATTTACCTTTCGTTGGTCGATAAGTTTGGAGACAGAATCTCATCAATCGTTATCCGGAAGGTGATCGAAAGTAAGCATGACAATGCATTGATTGAAAAATCATCTGATACCTTGAAGCAACACCACATTCAATTGTATTATACAGATAGCTTGCCAACTCCTTTTCAAATCATCAGCTGACCCATTGCTTAAACGCTGTTGCTTTTTCGCGACTGATATCAATTTCGTTGTTAAACGGTGGCTTGAGATGAAGTGTCAGTCCTTTATGAGTAGTTCGGATCCTGCTTACAGACTGGATGTGCACGATGAACTGTCTGTTGACACGAAAGAATATTTCCGGATTAACGAGTTGTTCTATCTCGTCCATCGTTTGATGTTCGATCAGTAATTTTTCATTTGACAGCGTGATCAGGTAGATAAGTTCTTCTTTGTGAAAAAATGCAATGTCATTTACATTTATGGGAATTAGGGCATTCCGATGTAGCGTAAGGAATCGTTCTTTATACTTTTTTTCGGTATTCGACTTCCAGTTAGCCATCAACAACTTTAACTGGTCGGAAAGAACGGTTTCTGCATTGAGCGTTTCATATTTGTCGAGTGCAGCCGAAAGTTCTTTGACGTCTACAGGCTTCAACAGGTAGTCGATACTGTTGAGCTTAAATGCACGGATCGCGTAATCATCATAAGCCGTAGTGAAAATAATCGGACATTTAACATCCAGCGATTCGTAAATCTCAAAGCTTGTGCCGTCCGACAATTGCACGTCCGACAAGATCAGATCGGGTAATGGATTTTTTTGAAACCAGTCGCGGCCCCGTTCAACACTGGAGATCACATCAATGATCTCAGCCCCATGTTTGGTTTTCTTAAGAAGGTTGGCGAGATCCTTCGCCGCGAGATGTTCGTCTTCAATGATTAATATCTTCATACTTTTGACATTCGTTTAAGGGATGTCAATCAAAATCAAAGTTGGGATTCTGCCACGCCATCGGAATATCAGCTTCATAGGTTCCATCCGAATTTTTGATACGCATTTCAAATCTACCTTCAATCACAAACCCAATCGACTGGTAGAATTTCAGCGCTTTTGCGTTGCTTTCCCTCGTGAAAAGCTCCACCCGACCAATATCGCCATGGTTGACAGCAACCTCTTCCTGAAAGATAGTGAAGATTGTTTTGCCGAGCTTTTTTCCCTGGAACGCAGGATCCACGACGATTGTGACCTGTGAAATTACGTGCTGGAAAATCTTGATGGAACTCTTATAGCCATGTATTTCTGCAATAATTCTGGTATTGTCTTCCGGATGTTCGGCAACAATGATCAGCCCGTGTTCAATGCTATTCCTGAGAAAAGTATCAACGTATTCATCCGTGATTTCTGACGCCTCACGGGCAATTCCTCCCGGGACGGCAGCAACTCTTTGGTACAGTTCTTTAATTTTCTGATGGTCGTCGTAAGCTGCGGTTCTGAATTTCATCTTTAGAGCAATGGAATTTTGACAAAAAACATTTCGTCAGTCGGTTGTATTATTACGGGTTTATCGGTGAGGAAATTGTAAAGTGATTTTAAATTCTCCAGGCCCTGTTTATTCGAGGCTTCGACATTCCGTTTCAACTGCAAATTATTGCTGACCACAAGGTAGTCGCCTATTGTGAGAACATCAATCACCAATGGCCGATGTTTATCGACGACGTTATGTTTGATCGCGTTCTCAATCAATATCTGCAAAGTGACTGGAACAATTAATTTCTCTTTGGCGTCGTCGTGAATGTTGAATTTGATTGCAAGCGCTGGAGCGAATCTGGTTTCCAGCAACCGCACATAGTTTTCAATAAATTCAAGCTCTATAGTTAGGATGACCAGGTTTTTCTCCTTGTTCTGCAAAACGTACCGGTACACCCGCGATAATTGTTGGAGAAAGTCGGAGGCAAGTTGTTGATTTTCAAAAATCAGACTGTTGAGCGATGTGAGCGCATTAAACAGGAAATGAGGGTTCAATTGGTTTTTAAGATTGTCAAACTGAACCTGCGCTTTTTCCTTTTGAAGGCGTTCGCTGTAAACTATTGTGTCTTTCCATCGGTCGATGAAATATGATGTGAAGAAGATGAAGTTCACAGCCGTCGGCAGAATGACATACAACACCCAGGTTGCCGCAATAAACAGACTATCGAGTTGAAATGGCAGATGCGGCTCACCAAGTAAATAGATCATGAACCGCGTTGTGGTTCCAATTATAGCACCGGCTATCAGTTGGATAGTGATGCGACCTGTTATACTTCTTTCGAAAGGATAAAAGTCATTCAATTTATAATTGACGAAACGCAGCGCTTCCCAGCTTACGGTGATTAAAACCACCGATATAATAAATATCTGGAAATGCTGCTCTGTCGTGAACTGATCAAATTTGACCAAACGCACGATAAAGCCCAATACTGCTGCACCGAGAATACATGCATAGGTGATGATTACCTTTTTTGGATTTTTATATCCGAGCATAGGTGCAATATCACCAACGGAAAGAAATATTGCGAACGATCATCTCGTTGAGTTTCGTATTTTGATTTTACCGGAAAACTTAGGACGGAATTTTTTTGTAAGGGAAGGCTGTTCCTTGATCGCCAGGTTAAGATTGGACTGCGCAATATGGAAATGTGCGAGGTATGGATTTACGACGAAGTTACCGTTAAGCTTGATGTGATTTTCCATAGTTGTAGCAAATTCACTAATGACACCTTAGAAGTCGTTTCCCCCTAACGGATTATTGCAACACATTCCATTTAATTGTGTCTTGATCCAGTAATCCTTCCGTCGCTCATTTCAACCACCCGGTCTGACTTCGCCGCGAATTCGTCATCATGCGTTACAGCGATGATCGTTTGGTGGTATTGGCTAGTCAGTTCGCGGAAAATGTCGAAGACAACCTGCGTATTATACGTATCCAGGTTGCCTGTGGGTTCATCCCCCATAATAATATCAGGATCATTTATTAATGCGCGAGCAATGGCTACCCTTTGCTGCTGGCCACCCGAAAGCTTGCTGCTGAGCTTCAGGGCATGTTCTTTCATCCCGAGCATGGCTAATTTCTGATAAGCTCGCTCCTCGATCTCGGCCCGTGAATGTTTGCCCAGTTTTAAGGCAGGAATCATAATATTTTGTAACGCCGTGAATTCCGGCAGGAGGTAGTGGAATTGAAAAACAAACCCGATGTGCGCGTTTCTGAACGAGGCAAGCTGGTTTTGGTTCAAATTTGTCAGCCGTGTGCCAGCGATTTCTAATTCACCTTCATAGTCGGTATCCATGGTCGATAGCACGTACATCAATGTCGATTTTCCGCATCCGGATTTACCGATCAGCGACAGAAATTCGCCTTTCTTTACCGACATGTCAATACCTTTTAGTACCTGAAACTTGTCGGGCTCATAGAAATATTTTGTGACCTTATGTGTTTTGAGTACTTCCATATCACTGTCCTCTCAGAATTTCGATCGGGTCAATGTATGCGGCCTTGCGCGATGGCATGTATCCTGCGAAAGCAGTAGTAGTCACGCCGAAAACAATTCCAATGATATAATATATCGGATCAAAGTTGACTGGCAAATGATCGATGCTGATAAAATCTCCCCCATTGAACGGCGCCTTTGATATCAATAACGAAAGCACATAGCCGATAGCCAGTCCCATCAGACTACCCACTATTCCAATCACCAGAGACTGGACCATAAAAATCAGCTTGACATCGTTACCGGCAAATCCCATTGCTTTCAAAATGGCGATGTCTTTCATCTTGTTGTAGATCGTCATATTTAGAATATTATAGATGCCGAATCCGGCAACCACCAGAAGGGTAATTGATACGGAATAAGTAAGAATATTTCTAATGAGATTTCCTGTCAGAAATGTCGCATTCGCCGCCTCCCAATCTTCTGCCTTGTATTTGAACATACTCTGATAATCTCCTGCGATTGATTTTGCCTGATGCAGGTCTTTCAGTTTGATATTGATATCGGTGATGTAGAGGTGATCCTGCTGGAGAATTGTTTGTACCGTCGACAGGTTTGCGTAGCTGCGGATGTTGTCGACTACACCAAGACCCATCTGAAATATACCCGTCACTTTCAGCGTCATCGTGTACCCCTGTGGCGTTGTGATCACAACTCTGTTCCCGGTTTTAACATTAAGTTTTCGAGCCAATCCGCTGCCCATAATGATCCCGTCATGATTGGCTTTGAGGTCTTCGATTTTACCCGCGTTCATTTTTTTATCGAGGCCAAACAGTTTGTTCTCTTCCAGGATATCAACACCCAAGATGTTGCCGGGTATTTGCACAGGGCCGTAATTGTAAAACACCTGCGACGACACAGAAGGCGCCACACCGGAAACACGATTATCTTTACGAATGATTTCGCTCAGTCGCATTGCATTCCTGATCTTAGCTGTTTCATTTTTTGGTTTTTGGTGATGGACTATTACAAGCTCATCTTTGTTGTCAGCGACAAGAATGGGCTCGCTTGATTCTGTCACATCGTGATAAATATGAATATCTGGTGAAGACGTCATCGTGAGCTCTTCTGTAAATTTGTTAAGCCCCGTCATTAGGCTGACCATTGCAATAAACATCCCGATCCCAAAGGTGACGCCGAGCATTGCAATCAGCGTTTGTTTCGGCTTGCTCACCAGGTGTGTTTTTGCTATTTCAAGAATAAGCCTCATTGATCTTTTTTTGGATTGAGTATAACGGTATTGCTGTCGATGCCTTCAAGTATTTCAATTTCTTCGAACGTACTGATGCCCGTTGTTATCTTTACGATTTTTTCATCTCCGCCTTCTGAAATTAAGAGTGAATCGCCTGGTAATAACAGCTGTTTAGGGATAACAATGGCTTCTTGCTTTCGCCTGATGATGATGTTCGCTTCGAGCGCCAGCCCTGAAAAATTTCCCGGCAGCGTTTCCTCCGGTTCTGCATCGACCCGAACTGATTGTGTTCTCCGATCAACCAACGGATACACTTTCAAAATCGATGCATGAATGAGCTTGTCTGGATAGGCATCTATTTTCACAATCACTTCCTGACCAGGTTTTATCTTTTGCACATCCAATTCGTCCACATTAAGTTGAAAGTAGAATCCGTTACCACTTCCGGCAACGGCGATCACCTCGCCACGTCGGATCATTTCGCCGGGTTCCTTGCTTGTCATGTAGACAGCACCATCTACTTCGCTTCTTACGATATACTTTCCTGATTCATCGCTTGCCGCTACAAGGTTGTTTCGCGCACTGATGAATTCTGTGGTAAGTTGGTCTTTGATTTTTTCATACCGGCTCAGGTACTGTTGATATTCATTGGTGGAATTTTCGTAAGCTAATCGCGCCCGATCGTATTCAGCTTTGGTTGTTGCCTTCCGATTCCAGAGGTTGGTGTAACGAACATGGTTCACGGAATCAAATTCTTTTTTAAGTTTCCGTGAACGAATGGCAGCAAGTGTCTCTAGTAAAACAGGCGAGTTATCACGGTAATTTTTTTGCGCTACCGTGAAGGCTTGCTGGGCGATCCGGTTACGCGCACTTTGCTGTTCCGAGGCAATGATGTAGATCGGATCTCCCTTTTTAATCTGATCGCCGTCGTCCGCCAGCTTATCGATCACGTATCCATCGACCTGTGCGATAATCTGATATTGGTTCTTTGCGACAACAAACCCGGATGAGTACACAGCTTCGACAAGCGTTTTTACCTGAGGCCTGGTTTCATGGGCGCCGTTTCCGCATGACATCAGCGAAAGAAAAATGATGGTGATGGTGAAGTATCGTATCATGACAGTTGCTATGGGTATAGCAAGATACGGCGGCCGGAAGGCCTGGATTCGGCGACCTGATCGAAGTGTCGGAAAAGAATGTTAAAGTGTAACAGTAATTCACTAAAGCAAAGAGGCTGTCTCATCGACAGCCCCGGTTTTGCTAAATATTTGGTTGCGGCGTTGTGCGCAGGTAAGGTTTAACCTTTTTGTGCCCTTTCGGGAATTTTGCTGCGATATCTTCGTCTTTCACCGCAGACGTAATGATTACATCTTCGCCTTGTTTCCAGTCCGCTGGTGTTGCCACGCTGTAGTTTGCGGTAAGCTGAAGGCTATCGAGCACACGAAGAATTTCATTAAAGTTCCTTCCGGTAGATGCCGGATAAGTGATCATCAATTTGACCTTCTTGTCGGGTCCGATGATAAACACTGAACGAACGGTAAACTTATCTGTCACGTTCGGATGAATCATTCCATAAAGGTTCGACACACGGAAATCCGGGTCAGCAATTAGTGGATAGTCGACTTTCGTTGCTTGCGTTTCATTGATATCCGGAATCCATTTCTTGTGTGATTCCAGTGGATCCGCACTGATCGCTATAACTTTGGTGTTTCGTTTTTCAAATTCCGGACGGAGTTTGGCAACAGATCCAAGCTCGGTGGTACACACGGGTGTAAAATCCGCAGGATGAGAAAACAGAATTCCCCAGCTGTTGCCGAGCCATTCGTGGAATTTGATGGTTCCTTCAGTTGTGTCTGCCGTAAAGTCGGGAGCAATATCGCCTAATCTGAGTGACATAATGGAAAGTATTAAGTTGATAATGGTTTAAAGTTAACCGAAACACATCCAGTTCTCCTTAACGGATTGTTAAATTAATACGTTAACGTTTGTACCGGACGGAAAACGACGTTTTAATTCGGGATAAAAGGTTCTATTTGCGCCTACGTTTCCGAAGCCACGCTTCTTTGTTGAGAAGATCTTCGAGTGTATTTGCTTTCAGCATCTCCACGGTAGCATTTCTTATTTGGAGAAACGCATCGCGTACACTGCATACTTCTTCATCTTCACATTCAGCACACGATTCGTAAAACTTATATGTTGCGCACGGCACCGCCGCGATTGCGCCATCGAACATGCGAACTACTTCGGCAAGATTTATTTCAGATGTGGCGCGACGCAGTGTATAACCTCCGCCCTTTCCCTGTTTGCTTCCAAGGATACCAGCGTGTTTGAGGTCGAGCAAAATGGATTCAAGGAATTTCTTTGGGATACGACAAGCAACGGAAATGTCTTTGATTAGGAATTTGCTCTCCGGGTTTTTACCCATGTAGACGAGAGCGTGTATAGCGTATTTACATTTCTTCGACAACATACCAGTCAGCAATTTAGCAATGTTTGAGTAATTACTGATGATGCACTACTTTAGGAGGATCAATTTCGCATTCACCATGAATTTCTATACGCTCCTGATAGTTGGAACCGGCGGTTTCATCGGAACGGTGGGAAGGTTTCTCACCGGTCGACTCGTTGAGAATGCAATGGGTTCATCATTTCCCTGGGGGACTATGGTCGTGAACGTTTTTGGATCTTTTATTATAGGTGTTGTATACGGACTCACGCTCCGAGAGGATTTGCTCAACCGAAACTGGCGGTTCTTCCTGGCAACGGGTGTTTGTGGCGGCTATACGACCTTTTCCGCCTTCGCAGTTGAAAATCTGTCGATGATAAATCAAAAAATGGTCGGCTCCTCTATTCTATATGTTTTCGCAACGATCATTCTTGGCCTCCTTGCCGTATTCTCCGGTGCGATGATCGGCAAAGCATTGTCTTCGCAGGCCTGATTACCGAATCTGATTTTTTAGGAATCCTTCAATTGTGCTACACGGAACGATGAAAGGTTTCGAGTCAATCTTGATCATCAAAACTTTTCCGCTTACCTGATAGGAGCCCTTTATTGCGCTTCCAAACACACTCACCTCAAATGCGCCCGAGGCGTCATCGCCCGCGAATGTGCCACCCTGGCTTTGTACGGCATTACGGGCACGATCTAAAACTGATTCGGCGGATCCTGAAAAAGGAAAAGAGAAGTTACACATATATGGTAGTATATGCTGCGAGATAAAAGAAAACCGTGCCCTCGGAACTTTGAGGAAGGATTCTTTCCAAAATCAACCGACTGTAGAAAAAATTCACCCTTAATTTCTTTTGTGGTATGCACTTTCTGATCATCAGGAACAATTTTTTCTGTTGCTTCCCTGATATGTGCCGCTATTTGTTACCCTCCGTTTTGTGGATATTAGTTTTCCGCGCCTTTGGTTCGGTTGATGACCCTAAGCCAATAATCGTGTCCCAGTACCCGGTTTCAACCCCGGAGGAAACTCCTCGCCTCATTACTCTGAGCGATCTTATTATTGAATTTGAAGATGATGAGGACGATGAGGACGAAGATGATCATGAACTCATCCTCCAGGTCGACGGCGGATCCAATTATTACGTCGATGGTCAAATCATAACACCGATAACGGACTACAATGGAGATCTTTCAATTCCAGTGAGGGTATATTCAGGAGATGAGGTTAGCAATACATATAACCTTGCTGTGACGGTATCGCCTCTGAATGACCCACCGATGATTGTTGGGCAAACGTCATTGCAGACAAATGAAGATGCAGCAATTGAACTGTCGCTTTCTCATCTTACCGTAACAGATCCTGATAACTCGTATCCAGATGATTTTACGATCGCAGTTTATTCAGGTACAAACTATACAAATTCAGGTAGTTTCATCACGCCTGCATTAAATTATTATGGGCTAATCGAAGTACCTGTGACAGTCAACGATGGCGCGTCGACAAGCAATACATTTAATGTACAAATATCAGTGAGTTCGGTAAACGATGCTCCTGTCATCATTGGGCAGTCAGCATCACTTGTTATCGGTGAGAACGAATCGGTTACTATTGTTCCGGAACACCTGAACGTATCGGACGTTGACAATACTTACCCTTCAGGTTTTTCATTGATTGTTTACGAAGGATCAAATTACACGGTTTCAGGAAACACAGTTACGCCGATTCCAAACTACAACGGATCGTTGTTGATCCCGGTTTCTGTGAACGATGGGTTATCGACAAGCAGCCCTTTCAATATGACTGCGACGGTTAACCAGGTCAATAGTGAACCCGTGATCACCGGCCAGGTTCCGCTTCAAACAAACGAAGAGACCGGGATGACACTTGAACTTGCGCATTTTACGGTTTCTGATAATGATAACACCTATCCGGACGGATTTACGCTGACAGTGAGTGAAGGCGCAAACTACACAGTCACCGGGAACACGATCACACCCGTCGTAAATTATAATGGCGTTTTATCGGTGCCGGTAACTGTAAACGATGGACAAAACACCAGCGCTCCGTTCAATGCGCAGATCACCGTTGCAGCCGCTAACGATCCTCCTGTTATTACCGGACAGAATGCGTTGAATACACCGGAAGACACACCAATCACGATAGCACTTACTGACGTTCAAGTGAGCGATCCGGATAACACGTACCCGGACGGGTTTACAATGCAAATTTCATCCGGGGAGAACTATACTGTTTCCGGAACCACTATTGCGCCAACTACGAATTTTACGGGAACGCTTTCCGTTCCTGTTACCGTAAATGATGGCCAGGCGCCCAGCCAATCATTTGTGTTGCAAATCGGCGTCTCGGATGTAAATGATGCGCCCGTCATCACCGGGCAAAACGAAGTAGCGACCAATGAGGATATACCCGTGACGATCACCTTGTCTCATTTGATCGTAACGGATCCCGGAAATCCTGAACTCACGGGTGTAACAGTATCGGTACAGGCCGGAACAAATTATACAGTGTCAGGGAGAACGGTAACACCCGACAGGAATTTCTCGGGTACATTAACGGTACCGGTTTCGGTTAGCGATGGAACGAACACGAGTGGTATATTCAATCTTTCAGTTACGGTAAACCCTGTCAATGATGCGCCGGTGATCAACGGTCAGGCTGTGCTCAATACATATAGAAATAGTAGTGTCATCATTGAGTTTTCACATTTATCGGTGACGGATGTCGACAACGTCTATCCAACGGGATTTTTGATGTCAGTGATGAATGGTGCGAACTATACTGTGGCGGGACAATCTATTACGCCTGCCGCTGATTTTGTCGGAACCTTATCCGTACAGTTGCAGGTTTCCGATGGTTTAGCGTCAAGCCAGGTTTTCAACTTTCGTGTTGATGTTGTTCCACCTCCTAACGTTGCACCGATAATTGAATCGCATGTGACATTGGGTACTTATCAAAACCAGGCAATTTTATTGCAACTAGCGCATTTTCAGGTAACAGATCCGGACAACCGGTACCCCGATGATTTTACACTGCACGTCCAGGACGGAGAGAACTATTCGCTTAATGGACATAATGTAGTTCCGGCGAATAACTACTCAGGTACATTGACTGTTCCGGTGCGCGTTCGTGATCAGCAAAGTTATAGTGAATGGTTCAATGCTGCCATACAGGTGATTCCGGTATCACAGGCTCCGCTCATTACACGGCAGAATTTCCTTCGCATTAACGAAGATGATTCTCTTCAATTAACATTTGGAGACATTACTGTTGTGGATACCGACGATGATTATCCCGTTGGATTCTCAATGGCAATCGGCGGCGGAGAAAATTATTCCGTAAAGGATAATTATATCGTACCAAATATTAACTATAGTGGCTACCTCACTGTGCCAGTTACTGTGAATGATGGTACAAATACAAGTCCGTCATACAGTTTGCTTGTTCTTGTCGATGCAATAAATGATGCGCCGCATGTTTCCCTGGAAGGAGATTCTGTCGTCTTATATTCAGTGACCAGCAGCCAGGTGCCGGTCTTCCAAAACTTTCTCGTCAACGATGTTGACAACGACACACTCACGCTGGCTGAAATTGTTTTTACGGAGGGATATGCAGGTAACGTGGACACATTGATCTGCCAAGTTCGCGAAGATATTCGGGCGGTTTTTGATCCCGACAACCGAACACTTGTTCTGTTTGGCAGATCGTCAGTGAGCGCGTACCAGGAATTTGTCCGCAGTATCGTTTATGAATTCAAAGGCGATCCACAGGTTACGCCCGCGACCAGGAGATTATCGGTTAGCGTGAACGATGGACAGTTGCGATCAAACAACGTCGAATTGAAAATCAATTTTTCCAGCCATGAGATTTCATTGGACATTCCGACCGGCTTCACACCAAACGGCGATGGTGTAAATGATACCTGGACTATCGTGGGTGGTGAAACCGTCCTGGCAGATGGCGTCACGATACGCATCTTCAATAAACGAGGTATTGTCGTTTTCGAAACCCACAGCTATGTAAATGAATGGGACGGGCGAATGAACGGCGTTCTGTTGCCCGCGGACACATATTACTACACTGTTGACGTTGATAATGATCTTGGTAAAAAACGTTATAAAGGTGTGATCACGCTTCTGCGATAAGCGCTGGTATATTTTTAGAGTGCGCATTGAGGGGATGGAGTCGAAAGATGGAAGCAGCAGCAATAGCGCCTGAGGCGCGGCAGGTGAACCTTGAGCGTGAGTCGGGAAATCTGAAAGAACGGTATCAGTCGGTCAGACGGTACACAGAGGAAATTTGCAAGCCATTGGAGACGGAAGATCATGTAGTACAACCGCATGATGATATCAGTCCACCGAAGTGGCACCTCGCACATACTACATGGTTTTTCGAAGAGCTGATACTTAAGCCGGGCTTTACCGAATACCAGCCATTCCATCCGCGATACAGTTTTCTCTTCAATAGTTATTACGATAGTATCGGCGAACGAACACTGCGTATGGATCGGGGAAATCTAAGTCGCCCGACCGTCAGTGATATCATGCAATACAGAAAGTATGTCGACGAAAAGATCCTTGAGTGCCTGGATCACCTTTCACCACAAATATTGGCGATTCTCGAAATTGGTCTTAACCACGAACAACAACATCAGGAACTGCTGTTCACAGACATCAAATATATTCTTGGTCACAACCCGATGTTTCCGCCATACAAGGTTGGTTTTAGTGAAAGTTCTTCCCGTGATTGTGATCATGAATTTCTCAGCATTCCGCAGGGTGAGTATTCAATCGGCTACAATGGTTATGGGTTCTGTTATGATAATGAACGCGAATCGCATCGAATCATGTTGCGTCCATTTCAAATACGAAAATCACTCATTACGAACGGGGAGTTTCTCGAATTCATGCGGAGCGGCGGTTATACCAGATGGGATCATTGGCACAGCGATGGCTGGGCTTGGGTTAAAGAAAATGATATTCGCAGTCCTTTGTACTGGCATTTTATGGATGGGTACTGGTTTCGATATTCACTCAGCGGAATGGAAAAAGTCGAGGAACATGAACCGGTTACACACGTTAGCTATTACGAAGCTGCAGCATTTGCAAGTTGGAAAGGCGTTCGGCTCCCGACGGAATTCGAATGGGAGGCTGCAGCCGATAGCTTTTCATGGGGGCAACGCTGGGAACATACTAACAGCGCTTACCTCGCTTATCCCGGATATGTTAAACCAGATGGGACTGTTGGTGAATACAACGGGAAATTTATGGTTAACACAATGGTCTTACGCGGTGCTTCGATTGTGACGCCACCGAATCACTCGCGGAAGACGTATCGCAACTTTTTTTATCCCCATGTTCGGTGGCAGTTTAATGGAATAAGAGTTTGTAAAGATTGAGTCGTGAAAGCACATAGACATGGCGTTGATACTGCAACGCTTGAAGAAATCGACAGGGGTTTATCGGCAACGCAAAAGCATCTGCCGAGTTGGCTGTTTTATAATGCCGAAGGTGACCGGATATTTCAGTCCATCATGAAAATGTCTGAGTATTATCCATCGGCATGTGAATATGAAATTTTATGTGATCATCGCGACCTGCTGCTCACATATTTTACTTATCATAATAAGTCGTTCGATTTGATTGAACTCGGTGCCGGAGATGCGTACAAGACGCAGCTGCTCCTTGAATACTTTTACGCCGAGTCGACGGACTTTTGTTATGTACCGGTAGATATTTCCGAAAATGTCTTGTCCCAGCTTCATGCAAGGTTGCGCACAAGATTACCTGACTTGTCCGTAGAACCGAAATGCCAACGGTATGATGACGCATCAACGTTGCTGCTGTCGAGAGCGGGACATAAAGTGATTTTATTCCTGGGCGCAAGTATCGGAAACTATACTACTCATGAAACTGTAACGTTCCTAAAGAATGTTGCCGCAGGCATGTCACCAACTGATCTGATGATTGTGGGATTCGATCTCAAGAAAGATCCTCGCATGATCCAGCTTGCGTACGATGATCCGAAAGGCATTACGAAAAGATTCAACCTCAACATGCTTGTTCGTCTGAATGAAGAAATGGGAGCTAACTTTGACATCGGCCAATTTTCTCATTATCCGGTATATAATCCGGTTACGGGAGTGGCTGATAGTTATCTGATAAGCAAAAAGGATCAGCGTGTTTATATTGATGCGTTGCAAAAGACAATTTTTTTCAAGGCGTACGAACCGATCCACACTGAAATATCACAGAAATATGATATGGATATGATTGAAAGCACTGCGGCAAAAGCTGGTCTTGAAGTGATAGATGTCTTGTATGATTCCAGGAAATACTTCTGCGATGTGATATTGCGCAAGTTCCAGGCACGCCGGCCATTAAGAAGCGTCGCTGCTGAAGAATCGCAGTTTCTGAAATTCAACCTCGCCGGAATTACCAACGCGCAATTTAGCTTTTAATGTTTTCGACCTTCTGATGATGCATCGAGCTGCAAGTGTTCTTAATTGTTTATCCCTGCTTTTTCTTCGGGTTGATCAGAGGCGCCCATAGGCGCAGGGTTGGAAACGACATCAATGGTTCTCTTCAGGTTATCCTCATGACCTTTACCAAGATGTACTTTCGGCTTGTCATAAGTTCCGTTTGCGTGTAAAGGAATCTTGAGAATATCAAAAGGAGGCAGCGCGATCTTCAGGACATAGTTCATGGAACCGTTTAACTCATGTCGTCCCTCTATCTCTGTATCGAAGCCAGCCAGCTTCATGGAAAATGGTTTTACGAACACGATGCCGTTTTCGACGGTTGTCTCCATGACAATGTCTTTCAGTTGTGGATTCATCAACTCCTCTTTTTTCGTGATGCCGCTGATGTGATGGAATAGTTTCATTCCGTTCACCCTTGCATCGCTGATTCGTACAACGCCTCCACCTGATAACGATTCAAATACAGGGAACATGTTTTGAAGCAATTCGCCCTTTAGTTGATAATCGATTGAAAAGATTCCATACGTATGTTCCGCCGCAGGTGCCATGCTCTGAATTGTAACAAAGGCTTCGTGTGCTTTATTGATATCCAGTTCGTGAATTGAAATGTCAGCATCGAATTTTGGATGTCGCAAATCGCGCGAATCATAGTCGCCACTAAGTGCGAAGGCGGCATCCATTGTGTTAAACGTTGTCTTATTCAATGAAAGGACACCATCTTGTATCGCGATCTCTCCATCAATGTCTGTAACAGCCAGGTTTTTGTACGTCAGGAGTTTGATCTTTGAATCAAAGGTAAAGTCAATATTTGCTGGTATAATCAGCATGTTTAGGTCATGATGCACCGTGTCTTTATTTGAAGTATGATCACGGAGCAACTCGTTCAAATCAAAGTTTTCGCTTTCGAACAGCAAGTCGCCCTTGACTACTTCATCTTCGTGAAACACGAACGCCAGATGATTGTATAAATGCCCGGTCAGATTGAAATTGCTTTCACCTAAGGTACCGTGGAGCGTGTCGAGCAGAATTTTTTCGTTCGTAAAGAGCATGTGCCCCTCGCTTATGCGTAAATCGTGGAGTAGCATGTCAGTCTTCACAAAGACATCTTTCATGTTTAGCTGTCCTTTCGTAGGAAGACGGTGATAATTGTTTTCTCTTAGGTCACGGAGATTTCCTACCGTCGAAAAGTCGACATCTACCTCACCGCCCAATTGCACATTGTTAATTGCAAAAATCTTTTGAAGTTTGTCAAGGTAAAGAACACCTCTCATGTTGAGGTCGTAATTATACTTGTCCAGATCCTGAACCGCACCAGTAATAAAAAACGGTTCATTCTCAATAGCGAAAGTAAGGGTATCAATGATCAGCTGCGTATCCGCAAATCTCCCGGTTTCATTGATCGCCTGAAGAACCAGGTGCGCATTTTCCATCGGCGCGGGGTATTGGCTCGATTGAATGAATCCGTTGCCGAGGTTAATGTGCGCGTAAACTTTTGGAAATTGTTTCGTGGAGTCATCGAGTTTACCATCCACATTCATATCAACCTTTAACAATCCTTTCAACGTCAGATCGTCCACCGGATAGAAGTTTCTGATCTCGGCCAGGTCAACACTTCCTTTTATGTCAGCTTTTATTTCCGGAGTTCGCACGCCGCTTATCGTTGCAAAACCAGTAAGTGGATTGTCACCCATCAATGCGTGAATTCGCTCAATTTTCAGGAAGGTATCATCGAAAACACCGGTTTTATTTTCAGCGTACAGTTTAAGATTCACGTCCTGAATCGCTTCAGGTAAATGGGAATACTTCACAAGTCCGTTACTTAAATCAACGCCGAGCGCGAAGGATGGAATTTTAGAATGAGGAACCGACAGGTTATCGAACAGTTGTGATAGCTGGCCGGTATATGGTCCGTCAGCTTTCAACTCTACCGACAGGTCACCATCTAACGCCAACCCATCCATCGGAAATATATTAGTGAGATCTTCAAGCGGAAATTTCGCAAGGAGATCTGCTGTGATCGTCCCGTTGTTGAAGCCGCCAATGCGCGCAGAGCCGAACAATGGATTTTCACCAATCTTCATTCCAATATATTGGAGTTCAATGATCGTATTCTCCAGCTTTCCGGTAGTATTGTAAGCGGCGAGGTCAAAATTGATATCGTTAAGAGATGATGGAAGCGTTTGGTATTTAATAGATCCCTCACTTACGATCAGATTCATCTTGAATGCAGGAATAGTATTCCGTTCACTATTGTAGGTGCCAAGGAATTCGCCCGCCAACGACATGTTCCCACCAATTTTCAAGCGTTTAAAATCCTTTGCCAGCGAGCTGTTGAGCGAGAGAATATCGCTGAATCCTGCTTCGGCTGTCTTGAATTTCAAATCAACTTCCTGGCTATCACCCGTGAATTGTATACTTCCCGAAAAGGTGAGTGCAAGATTGTTAATCGTGACAGCGTTCTCAGTAAAACTTAAGAGGTCTTTACCCGAATCATAACTTCCATCCAGATTGATGACAATTTGTTTGTCCTTAAAGAAATTCCGGTGTTCATAATCGACATCACAAGCTTCTGTAATTGCCGCGATCCGAAAGCTGGTAACCGATCCTGTGATGCCTATGTTACCGTTCAATGTCACGCCGGACGATCCTATTCGCACACCGGTTTCATCGTCATCATATATAAATTTTCCATCCTGTATTTCCCATGTCTCAACTTTCATAACAACATCCTCAGCTGAATCTGTGCTGTCTTCATCGACGATGTGAAAATTGGCTTTTCCGTTCTCGAGGGTCTTGATAAAAAATGTTGGTTCGTTTAAAGAAAGTTCACGAATTTCAATTCCTTCATTAAAAAGAAGTTGCCAACTGCTGACCACGAGGTTTACAGTACCTGCGTGAACAAGGGTATCACCAAGAAATTCTTTTTCACCTGCGATCGAGAAGTTGTTTAGCTGTACCGTGAATTGCGGAAAATGCCGCCAGAGATTTATATCGGCATCTGTGAATGTAACCTTTGCATTGATGCGTTGATTAACTTCTTCACGCAATGCTTCCGCCACCTGCGTTCGGAAAATAGAAGGGATAAAAAGAAGGACTGCCATGATCACGGCCAAGCTTCCCAATAGCAACGCAAGACGTTTCCTCATAGATTAAAGCGCTGACAAACCAACTTATTCGCAAGATAATCTGTCGGTAAGGTGAAATCAAATAATTCAATGTGCGGCTGATGCAAAAGAATCAGTTTTTCTTCAGCGTTGCTGTCAATGTCTGAACCAGTGCGTTGAACTGCGGTGGTTTGCTGATGAAATCCTTCGCACCCAATTCAATACAGGCTGTCTTCTCTTCTTCCGCAGAAGCTGTTGAATAAATAACAACGGGAATATGTCTCAGATCCTTGTGAGTCTTCAAAGCCTTCAGGCAATCTTTACCATTCATTACTGGCATATTAAGATCCAGAAAGAGAAGGTCTGGCATGAATAACGCATCTTGCAGCTTGTTAATAGCTTCCCTGCCGTCATGGGCAAAATAGCAAACAATAGACTCATCGATAGCTTTTAATGCTTCCTGGAAAATATCCTGATCATCAGGATCGTCATCGACCAAAAACAAAACTTTTGGTACGGGTATATCTCTGTTCATAATGTGGGGTTGAACTTACACGTAACATCTAAACGACATTTTTTTGGATTTTACGCGGAAGCCAAAACAATATTACAGTTTATAACGCAAGCATTTGCTGAGCAATCAGTTTTTTTCTTTTGCCTGGCGGCAGTAGCGGTTATGCAATGGTCAATTAAAGCTTATGACGCTACCGTGCTTCGTCGCGACCGTGGTAGCCCTATATTGTTAGGAAACGCAAATTCACATATATCTTTTATCTTTCTGATCAAATCGGAACCATGAACAAACATTTCAAAAGTAATGAAAGGGAGCTGGTGAAAGTTGCAACGTTTTTTAAGCGACAAAGCAAAAAACTGATTGACGCCGGTAAATTGGGGGAAGAACACAAGAAGGTTCAGGATGCCGTGGACAAATTCGTTGACCAGCTCAACGATCATGCGAATGCAAGAGCGTTTATCCTCGACCAACGTGAAACTTTAAGAAAATTGGTAAAGGATGATGCGGCATGCCCGAAATGCAATGGCAAGGATATGTTGAAACTTGTAGGAACCGAAAAGAATGAGCATAACTGGAAGAGCAACCGTTATAAGTGTCGCCGGTGTAATATCGAGTTCACCTGGAACAGGCCGAATAATCCCTGGGATATGATCCTTTACATTGAAAACGTTATGACGATGCTCCAGGGAAAACATGACGATCCAAACACATCGGAACACGAAAAACGACAGCAACAGGAAGGCATCGCCGGGATGAAAGCAAATCTTGAGAAAATGAAGCCCGTTATCGATGCGCACGAAGCCGAATATCAGGCACTCTTAAAACGTGATACAGAAATGGAACAGCTCATTCACGAGTTTAAAAACTCCCTGCTGATTGAGAAGATCAAGATGGATACGTGGGAAAATAAACAGTCATCTTCGAAAAAATAACGTGTTTCTAAAGGTTGATCACATTGGCTTCGAAGAAGGCGGTAATAAGATACTGCATGATGTTTTCTTAACGCAAACTCGGATTCAAAAGCTGGCGCTCGTCGGTGAAACCGGCTCCGGAAAAAGTACATTGCTGAAAATTATTGCAGGACTCTTGCAAGCTGACCACGGCGAGGTGCTCCTTGAGGGCGAGCGCATAAAAGGGCCGCGGGAGAAGTTAGTTGCCGGACATGATCACATACACTACTTGTCACAGCACTTCGAGCTCCCGAAGTTTCTGCGCGTTGAACAAATATTGGAATATGCGAATGTATTGACAACTGAAAAGGCAGATGCTTTATTCACAGTCTGTGACATCAGTCATCTTTTAGGCAGGAAGACAGATGAATTATCGGGCGGAGAGAAGCAAAGGATTGCCCTGGCACGCATTCTCATAGCATCGCCGAAGTTGATACTACTCGACGAACCATTCTCTAATCTCGACATGGTTCACAAGACGGTTTTACAACAAGTGATTTTAAAAATCAGCAAACAGCTGAAGATTGCCTGCGTGCTCGTCTCTCACGATCCGGATGATGTTCTTCCGTGGGCCGATCAGATTGTTGTTATGCGGAATGGCGCTATTGTACAAAAGGGACCACCGGAGGAAATTTATCGAATGCCGGTAGACGAATATGTCGCAGGTCTTTTTGGAAAATACAATGTCATTGAAGATCGGCGGCTGCTAAAAAAACTAGGTCTTGCTGGAGCTACGATTGTTCGTCCGCATCAAATCTATGTCGTTAAAAAAAGTGAAAATACATTGAAGGCACAGATTGAAGATGTAAAGTTTCACGGTGCGTTCTACGAGATGAAAGCTAGTATCCATGGAATTGTTTTGCATCTCAATTCACCGACGTCGTATCAGCCTGGCGATGTTGTGTATGTTCGAGTGCGAAAGGATTAATAAGTAATCAGGAATCTTTAAATGTTCCCTACGCAGCCGATTAGCGTAAGGTATGAACTGTGAGTTCCATGAAAATCAAAAACAATAACGGCTTCATGATGATGCTTTTTCATTAAAGATAATATTTTCAACCAGCAGCTGCAATCCAGCCGCTGCATTGCGGCCTGTCGTTCAAAGAATATTTTATTCACTCACCCAGCTTATTGACAGACTAGCAGCATGATTGAAATTTTTAGCAGCACTTTGACGTTATTGTTTCCACCAACGGTAATCTGTGTCTCATTTAAACCTGAATGAAGATGGTGCTACTCAATATTGATGATGATCAGGAGGATTTGGACATTTTTTTTAGGGCGATTAAAACCATTAATCCGCTCGCAAAATGCCTGCTTGCGAGAAATGCGAAGGAAGCGTTGAACTTTCTGAAAGATACAATGCTGCCTGACTATATTTTCCTTGATATTCGCATGCCTTCACTCGATGGCAAGACGGTACTCGCGGAGCTTCGAAAAAATCGAAAACTAAAGTCGGTTCCTGTAATCATGTATTCTGGCAGTATCAATCCGTTTGAGATTGAAGAATTCAAAAGCCTGGGCGCAACTGATTTTTTGAATAAGCCTTCGAATTTCCAGTTGCTATGTGACTCGCTACGGAGTATCATAGTGGATTGACTTCCGCGAAAGCGATAAAAAAAGCAGTTCACACCGACTGTGGGAACTGCTTTACCTTTGGCAATCTAGTGATTGTCCACCCAAAAGCCTCTATCGAGGTTGTGTACTAGTTACACATTCGCCGGCCTTGCGTCAATAGTACTTTTTTACTAATGAGAATCCCTCACGGCCTCTCCGCGGTTTCCGAGCAAAACAACAATCCAGGCCAACATCAGCGACGATAAAATAAACACAAGGTGGATGCCGATTTCGTAATACAAACCTGTCAGCCCCTCCGTTTTAGCTTCAGAGTGAATATCCATAAATGTTTTCAGCAAGTGCACTCCAGAGACTGAAGCGAGCGATGTAGAGAGTTTTACTTTTAAGCGGTCGGCATCGAGGTGGTCAAGCCACTGCGGTTTATCCTCAACGCCGTCAAAATCGAGACGACTTGTAAAAATTGAATATCCGCCGACTATAACAATCACGAGTAGGTTCATTACCATCGAGATATCAATCAATCCGAGAATCGCTAACATCACATGGATTTCTTCCATCTCGTTAATTTGCATGGCAAGTGCGGCGAGCTCTTCCATGAACTTATAGGTATATAGGCCGGTGCCTACTACAAGGCCTAAGTAAATTGGCGCCTGAAACCAGCGTGCGGCAAAAATTAAATACTCGATGACGTTTTCAACAAAACTGAAGTAACTTTTTTTAGGGCTCATTTCTTCATTAGTAATAGGGGACAATCAGAAAAATCAAATGAAGATCTATGTCCAGGGAGGTGGAGGCTCAATCGTTTTGTTATGAGTTTGTATAGACAGAACAGTGTCGTCGCTTGTTACTTTAGCTATGATTTCCGGGTTTAATGGCGCTAGACTGCAGTCGGTCTTGTAAGCGAACAAGAGCAAATGATATCCAGGCCGTGCACCTGAGTGTTCATGCTCACCGCTTTCTTCCATTGCATTTTCTTGTCCGAGAAATATCTCAACAACCAGCTCAATGCACGTTTCGATTTCATTGACTGAAAGGTCTTCGTAATGCGATTTATCCCCCGTATTGATACTAATATTAATGAGTTGAATGGCCATTGCCGCCGTGATGACGGAGGAATAGAAGGAGTTTCGGAAAATCCTCAAATACTTCATGTGCGGGCCTGGGGGGTACAAGTCAAGCAGCAAATTTAATGCTCTTTCTTGGATTGTCGCAATGTTGGCGGCAGAATGGTAGATTCTGGCTAAATTCCGTTAATCCAGCCGAAACAATGAAAGGTTATCGCCATTCGACGGATCTTTCATAAGACCTTCAAAAAGAAATCCCAACTTTTTCAAGAGCGCGATCGAGCGTTGATTATGGGGAGTGGTGATAGCCAAAACCGTTTTCAACCGAAGCGTTTTTTTGGTGTTGACGAGGTAAGTATTTGCTGCCTCAGAAGCATAACCCTGTCCTACATACGCAGGAAGGAATGCGAAGCCAAGGTCGGGATGCTGTAGATAACTTCGTTTAAGAAATCCGCAAATACCTAATGAGCGATAATCATCGGATCTTTCGACCAGGCAAAGGCCGAAGCCGTTCTTTTCGTAACTGGCAAGCGGCCCATCTGTCAGATATCGTTCAGCGTCTTTGATCGAGTGGATGTTTCGATCTCCGATATATTGAAGCCATCCAGGCGTGTTCACAAGCTCCAGAATAAATCGCGCATCAGTTAGTTCCAGCTCCCTGATCGTAAGTCGGTTGGTTCGCAGTGGGATCATCAAATTGGTAAAGTAGTGGTATGCTTATATGTCGGCGCGAATGTAATTCATCACACCCGCAATTGTACGATACTTTATGCCGATGGTTGCTTATGCTACTCTCGATCCTTGTTTTTGTCTGAGGATGAGTTTTTGCTTTTTGTTGTGTCTTTTGAATGATTTTCAATTGACAATTTCTCAACGTCCCTTTCGGCTCCGGAGTTTGTACTTCCAGTGGGTATTGAACCCAACGTTCCGGAGGTGTTACTATTCGTATGATCTCCACGACGGCGATGCGTTTCGTCCGACGAAGAACTTCCATCGCGATAGTTGATGGTATCACGCCCTGTACCTGCACCAGTTCCCACGCTGAGTCCCGAACCATAGCCTGTACTATTTGGATTACCTCTTGGATAAAGGTTGTCCGGGTCTTGAGCGGCTGTGTCTGCTGGAATTTCGTTTTTGTTCGACTGTTCGGTCTCTGACGAAGAGCTTCCCGTTCTGTGATTGATGGTATCACGACCCGTGCCTGCGCCTGTTCCCATATTCAATCCTGATCCATAGCCTGTGCTATTCGGGTCACCTCTTGGATAACGGTCCTCATCAACCTGACGACGCTCATTCATTTGTGTTGTATCGATGTCTGACTGAGAGCTTGAACTGCCCTGCTGAAGTTTTTCGTTTTCAGAATCGGTTTCATTCTGCCGTGGCTGCTGGCGTTCTGATGATTTGTTTTCATCCGGATTATTCTTTGCAGTATCGGCCTCCTGACCAATAGCGACTGATAGCCCAATAAGAAGCGACGCAGCGAGTGTTGATATTCCATGTTTCATAACTGATTCTCTTGAATGAATATTCAGCAAGATGTTGAAATAAGCATGCCGTCAGGATCAATTGAGTGGCGAGTGGCTGTATGTTTTATTTGGAAGAATACCTTGCAAATAGCTGTTACGTTGCGCGTGTCATAAGAAGGTCATCCGGCTTTTACTTTAATTCATGCCGAACAAACACCCCATGCAGCTGCCAATTGCAATCGCGGCACGATCCTTTTGTAACATGGGGTCAACTAAATGGATTTCTTATGAAAATTATTTCAACGAGAGTCCATGGGGTATTGGATTACCTTGTGGGCGCGCTTCTGATCGCCAGCCCCTGGCTGTTTGATTTTGCAAGAGGCGGAGCCGAAACATGGGTTCCGGTAGTTTTAGGTGCAGGTACTATTATATATAGCCTGCTTACTGATTATGAGTTGGGTGTTTCAAAGACGATTTCTATGAAAACACACCTGGGGCTTGATGCAATGTCGGGTGTATTCCTGGCGATCTCTCCATGGTTGTTTGGATTCAATGAATACCTGTACTTACCACATTTGATTCTTGGTATCCTTGAATTGGGTGCAGTGTGGATGACAAATCCTGTTCCGGCAATTCGTGCGGAACATGGTCACGAATTCCGTGAACGTCACAGACACGCTCATTAAATTAGTAACAATAGGCGGCATGGATAACTTCGTGCCGCTTTTTTTCCCTTCGATTAATTCACATCCCCTTCGTGTATATTTGCCGTTCAACCTTCCAGCAATGCGACAGACAAATTATAGTGGCACCACCTTATGGCAATTCGATAATTTATCAACGCTGGTTGGGATCCGTCATTTCGTTTCCGACAGAAACAGTATTAGTAAAGCCCATGATTCAACGTTGAGTCTTAGCAGTACGGATGATAGGCTGCTTGTTCAAAACAACCGCGAAAGGATAGCCAACGCGATGAAGGTTAATTCCGCTAAGCTCATTTTCCCTTCGCAGGTTCATAAAACCCGTGTAGTGAGAGCTACTTCACTCACGACAAAAGACGAGTTGTTAGAAACAGATGCATTGGTAACAAACGAGCCTGGATTGTGTATTGCGGTAATGTCCGCTGACTGCGTTACGATTCTTCTTTACGATAGTGTCAATCGCGCTGTTGGAGCGGTACACTCCGGTTGGCGTGGCACCGTTGCGCGTATTCTTGAGAAAACGTTGGGGATGATGAAGCAGGAATTCGGAACGACGGGCGCAGACGTGTGGGCCGGCATTGGCCCATCCGTTTGTCAGGATTCGTATGAAGTTGGCGCAGAGGTTGTGGCTGAAGTTGAGTCAGCATTTGGGAAAGACAATAATCTCACGATCCCGCAGTCTCAAGGAAAGGCAAAACTCGATCTTTGGAAGGCCAATAAAATTCAGTTGCTGGACTTTGGTCTGCAGGAACACCGAATTGAAACCTCCGGCCTCTGCACGGTGAAAAATAACAATCATTTTTATTCGGCGCGGAAAGGTGATGCTGGCAGGTTTGCAGCAGGTATTGTTATCGTGTAATGATTTAATAACTGCCGGGATTAAACCCAGCAGTTCTTAGTTCAGCGTTAATTCGAAACTGTAACTTGAAACGTGATATCGACATCTGTTTCCCCTGTAGTAGATCCCGATGACGAAGTTTTCAAACCGGGCTGATGCTTCAGTACCAACCGGAAAGCGCCTGTTCCCCCATTGCCAGTTAGCCATGTCGTTGTAAGGCCAAGTGGTAGGCCGGATGAATCTTCATCTTCATAGTTAACAGAATCATCTCTGTTGTCAAGATTTCCGTCACCGGAAGGGCTAGCAAATAGTCCACCTTCCCAGCCAAAGAAGAAAATATGTTCATCGGCTTCTTCTTCCACTTCAGCGGTTAGATCATAGCCAGGTTCGCCAGGCGACGCGAGTCCGTTTATCAGTGCAATATTTAAGGTGTAAGTAGTATTTGCCTGAAGGAGAATCGGCGCATCAATTTGAATGTCTTCCGGGCCGTCGCCATCAGGGTCGGTGGCTGTGAACGCTAACGGTTCACCAGCGGAGCTAAATGTCAGCGCGATTTGGGTTACCATCTCTGGCGTATCCTCACGCATGGGTTCATCGTCATCACATCCGCTGAATGCCAGTGCAATGGTAAACGTGCTTACGTAAAGGAATGATTTTGATAAAAGTGATTTTGTATTCATGTTAGGTTTAATGTTTTATTAAAAGATAAATCTTAGTGACAGTGAAAAATTTCTTCCTATATCGTCCGCATAGTACCTCAAGCGATTTGTGTAGTCCCGATATTGAGTATTAAAAATATTTTCGCAGGAAGCGCGTAAATCCCAGGTAGCTTTGTCTCCTGGAAATGTGATGCCGAAAGAGATGTCTGCGAGAAGATAGGAAGCTGGAGCTTCCATAAAGTCAAAGTTCTTACCGGCAACCTGGCTATTATTTTCCTCTGAAAATAATTGGTCGATTGTCACCACGCGCGGAGCCCGCCTCTGTTTGTCGGTAAATTCAGCCGATACCTCTGTATAAAAACGACGCTTGTTCACCGGCCCCGGGTGCTGATAACGAAGTAAAGCTTTGTATCGGTTTGCCGGGATGAAGATCAGAAAGTCATCGTTGCTTTCATCCGATGCGTGAATCAGCGACGCCTTTGATTGCAATTGGAGATTGTCTGTTAGCTGAATTTCCGCGCTTAGGTCTGCTCCGATAAATAACGCCTCCGTTTGTGAATACCGGAATGCCGGGCGAGGCCCGCTGATTGTTTGTGTTACGCCGACTGGTCGCAGATAAATGTAGTTGAATACATAATTCGCATAACCAGTTGCTTCTACAGAAACTTTTTTCCAATCTTTTCTCAGCGTGCTCACCCACTTCACCGCCTGCTCAACTCTAAACTTCACGTCTTCGATATTTAGGACTTCATTTGTTTCTGCGTCAAGCAAAAGGCCATATTCATTTGAAGCGGCACTCTGGTGTAAACCAAAGCTGAACAATTCAACGACATGGGGCGGGCGCCATGCAGAACTCAGACTTGTTGAGAACGAAGCGTTGTTTTTTAGTTTAATCGTGGCGCCTGTAGTGGCGCTAGCGTTGTGAAAATCATACTTCGATTGGTAACGCTCATTCCTGAAATCGAAACCCTTTACAGAGATATTGCGGTAATCATACCTTACACCGAAGTCCCACATCCACTTTCCGACAGCACGTTTTAACACGATAAAACCACCGCCGGCAACGTTCACGAAATTTGGCACGAAGGGGATTCGCTGTGTTCCGGGGATGTTATTGTTATCCTGCGCCATTCCCGTAATTCCGATACAAAAGCTTCGCGATGGTGAGTTGCTTTCCTCATACTCCGCCTCAATGGTGTGTGTGTTCAACTGCAAGTCAATCGAAGGCAAATTACTTCTCGATCCTTTCCTAATATTGAACTCCTTCCGGTTATTGTTCTGGAAACCATACTGCATACGCCAGGCACCCCGTTGGGTGTTTATGTGGCCATTTGCTTTTAATAGGTTATGACTCACCTCCTGTCGCGGTTCGCCGATCGAGTAACTGAATCCACCGGTATAGAGCGGGGTTTCACGGTTCATCGCAGCCATCAGATCTTCCAACGATTCAACCGCTGTGCCTTTTAATATTCCGATCTCCGTATCGAAATGACTAAAGTAAATTTCGAATCCGTAGTCACTACCACGGTATCCAGTCGAAGCGGAAAAGTTCAGCTCTTTTACACCAGTATTCGTCAACTGATAATCAGGAGCCTGAAAATCGCCTGTACGTTTGCCCGTTGCCTGCACGCGCCAACCCCAGCCGGGGGTGTCTTTGATACCACCTTCGAGCATACCAGAAATTGTAGCAGACCTCCCGTTCGTTTGAGCAACAGTTTGAATTTTCCCTCCCACAATATTGCTTTCCGGAAGGGTGGGAGGATTTACGACAATTACGCCACCGAGCGCATCGCTACCATATTTTATAGAAGACGCATCTTTGATCACCGTAATGTCGGATGCTATGAACGGATCAATTTCAGGCGCATGTTCGGCCCCCCATTGTTGCCCTTCTTGCCTGATGCCGTGGTTTAGTATCAGTACGCGCTGGCTGTGAACACCGTGTATCACTGGTTTAAAAATCCCTGGACCTGCCTGAATCGTGTTAACTCCGGTAATGTCCTTCAGCATTTCACCAAGGGGCTTGCCAGCAGTTTCGGATAGTTTTTGTTCGTGAAGGGTACTGTAATTATGTGCATGTTCCGTTTGTTGAATTTCACTTTGAATTTCAATTTCATTCAACTCATGCACTTCTTCGCTGAGTGAAACGTCGATCCTGTTTTGTCGGGTTACGTCAACGGTAAGGGTAACAGCTTTAAAACCCATTGAGCCAATCGTGATTTCATATTTGCCCTGACAGATGTCGTGAAAAATAAATTTGCCCTGTTCGTCGGTTGTCACGCCTTTGTTGAGCGAAGGAATCATCACGATAACGCCCGGCAAAATATGTCCGCCAAGGTCTTTCACTGTGCCCTGCAATGTCTTGTCACAATCGGTTTGTGCGTGTAAATGCAATGACAGAAGCAATGCATATAGCAGCACAATAGATATTTTTTGCATTAAATAATGATTAAGGTGGCAACGCCACGTTTCCTGAATGATTAAGTATTAATGTGTCAGGATTGCGGTGGACCGCGTGCAGAAAGAGTAGGACTATGAAACTGATAGTGGAAGGCTAAAGCTTCCTGATAGATCGAACCGATGGCATGCAGAATTCCAATACCTGGTTCGGGCATTGGTTGCTGATCCTCCAGGCTGATTATTGAACAAACATCACATTTGAGATAAGGTGTCAGATGCGAATTGTGCTCGCAACCATTGTTAGTATCGCTGTGGTAAATAGCGCGATGACATGGATCCTGCTCGTCGGTTTCAGTATGATCAACATGTTGGTCGTGATGAAAGTACGCGTGAAAAGAATTGATCCTGATCGCGGACAGGAGGTAGACGGCTACAAAAGCCACCATTAAAGTTGCTTTTAGGAAGCTGTAGCCGCGTTTGCTCAATGCCCTCATTGTTCATGCAATTTAAAAACAAATCTGGTTCGCAGCTAACGTCTGGTTTAACGACAGCGAAATGAGTTTTTATACGGCTGCGGGCGCTGCTGAAAGGTATAATTTGTCACCCGAAATGCAAACGATGTGGCTATGTCGCCTCAATGGTTCTTTCTTCCAGCTGATCCATTTTCATTTTTTGTTTGCTTTCGAGTTCCCGCTTTGTTAGGAAAGGAAAGAACAGGAATGCAATAAATAACGTCGCGACGCCTTCGATCAGAAGTGTCTTCGGGGCGCCGATCTGATCTGCCATGAGCCCGATAAGAATCCCACCAATGGGCTGCATTCCAAAAAACGCCATTGCGTAAAAGCTGATCACGCGCCCTCGCATGGCTGGTGCAACCGTAGTTTGAATTAATGTATTACTGATCGTTGTTTGGGACATCATTCCAAAACCAATGACTGTTACACATAAAAGTGCAACAGGTAGCGAGGTTAGATGCGAAAACACCACCAGTCCGACTCCAAAGACAATTGTATTAATAAAAAGGACGCGCTTCAGGTTCGTCCCTGTCTTTAAAGACGCAAGGAATATCGCACCCGTTAATGCACCAAGTCCTATGAAACTGTTAAGATATCCAAAGGTTGATGCATCGCCGATTAAGATTTCCTTTGCGTAGACAGGCAATAAGGCAATGTATGGCAATGATACCAAGCTAACAGCAGCTAAAAGCAACATAACATTACTGATCGTCGGTGTCTGTTTGAGGTAGATAAATCCATTTTTGAGATCAGTTAATGCATTGTTGATGCGTTCGTGTTTTTTGAAGACAGGCATTCGCATCAGAAACATTGACGCGATCACGGTAAGGAAGCTGACGGCGTTCAAGAGAAAACAGACAGATGCCCCGAGTTTTTCCAGGACGATGCCGGCGATGGCGGGCCCCGCAAGTCTTGCGGCGTGAACCATCGAAGAATTAAGCGCGATTGCGTTTGGCAAGTGATCTTTGTGACTCACCATGTCATAGATCAATGACTGACGCGCGGGCACATCGAACGCATTGATCACGCCAAGCACAACACTCAAAGCAAGAAGCTGCCATACGTCATAGTCATAAATGACGAGCACTGTTAGTGTAACAGCCTGAATAAGTGAAAGAATTTGGGTTATTAACAGTACCCGGTACCGGTCATATCGATCGGAGATAACTCCGCCGGCAATTGAAAAAAGAAAAGATGGAAATTGATTCGCGAAGACCGCAACCCCCAGCATAAAAGGTGAATGCGTTTGGTCATACACCAGCCAGTATACAGCAGTGCGCTGCATCCAGGTACCAATCAGAGAAACTGATTGACCGGTAAAGTACAACCGGTAGTTCCGGCTTTGGAGTGCCTTAAAAACCGACTCCTTCATTGGTGTTTTTCAATAGCTCAATGACAAAAAAATACTGATCATGAATCCTTGTTTTCCCTTTTCAGATGATGTCTGAATATGATAACAACCCATAGCAATAGAAATAGGAGCTGTACCGCAGCGTCCACGAGGTAAATGTTCAGGATTACATTGGTGAGTACGTAATACAAGTCAATGCACATGAATGCTATGCAGCAACATGTTGCCAGAATAAAAACGGGGCGGTGGTCGGTCTTTATTAAAAGGTGTGCGATCATTGTAAGCGAGATGGGAATGAGTAATGCGCCGACAGTTTTCACAAGCCACACATCTTCCTTGTATCCACTCACCAGCATAAAGCTTTGGATATCGATGATCGGCCAGAGCGCCGTGATCAGGTAATATCCCGCCTGGGTGCCCAGCGTAACGCGAAATAATTTCATTCCATGTTCCGATAAATTTGATTGCCAACAATCACCGACATTTAAGTTGAAGATTATACAGGCTCTCTTAAAATAAAAAACCTGAACGTTTCCGCCCAGGTTTTTTCATGAGATCTGATCTCAGGATTATTTCACGTGTTTGTTTACAACCTTCGCGAGTTCAAACATGCTGATTTGACCTTTGCCACCGAAAACTGGCTTCAGTTTATCGTCAGCATTAATCATACGTCTGTTTTTCTTGTCTTGAAGACCGTTCTTCTTGATATAATCCCAGATCTTCTTGATGATCTCCGTTCTAGGAATGCCCTTTGAGCCAACAACCTCAGCAAGCTGAGTGCTAGGCGTCAACGGGGCCATAAACGCCGCGTTCGGCTTCCTAGCGGACTTTTTTTTTGCAGCTTTTTTACCGGCTTTCTTGCCAGCCTTCTTTGCAGCTTTTTTAGCTGTCTTCTTAGCTGCCTTCTTAGGAGCTTTCTTTGCGGCCTTCTTCGCCGTCTTCTTTACTGCTTTTTTAGCAGACTTCTTCGCTGTTTTTGCCATAGCGTTTTCTGATTTATTGTTTAGAAATTAAAGTTACATGATTAAAGTTGGAGATTCCGGTTCCTTCGGTGAGACGAAGTTCACTGCTCGTTTCGAGCTTACGCTGCTTGTCGTTGTGTTGATCAGATATGAAATGGATCATTCCGGATTTCAAAACTGATACTAAAATACATGGCTGATTTAAATTATCCTAATGCCCGATGAATTTCTCTCAATGTATGAACTCCCTTTTTCCCTATGGAAAGGATGTCGTAATGCTTCGCGAGTTGCGTGTTCGTTCGAACTTTTTCCTGTTCATGATGAATGTGTGCAGCGTTGCAGACATCATGATCGTCCAGTAAAATGATTAACAACTTAGGACAAATAAAGACGCACAGCGCAGCGTGCGCCGTCGACTGCTTGAAGCGCATTACAGAATCGATGTAACCTTCGTTGTGGAAAAAATGACTTTTTATGAAATCCCTATTATAAATGCTTTGGCGCATTTCAATTAAAGTATAGGTTTAAGTGTTTTCTCCTCGGACGAAGTTCCAAAGACGATGATTTTGTTCTGACTAAGATGCATTGCGTGATACTCATTCAGCACTTCATCGACACAATGAACGACTTCATAATTTCATGATAAGCTTTCGGTATGAATATGAATTTTGATTGAGAATATTCCTTTTTGTGTGAAGCGAAGAACATATGTTCCCTCAGTAAAAATGCTCTGTACAGTCCCTGAAAAAAATTAAAAAAAATTTTCCGAAGGAAGGTTTTTTTGGTTGTGATTCACGCCTTCCGTATGAAATTGAGATTACGCTTCGGACATTTCCGGGACTGAAGATTCCCTGTGAAAAGGCTACCTTCCTCTACCGAATCTTCTCGATAGCCAGACGACTATAACATGTTCACTTCTCGGACTAATCCGTTCGAACAACACTCCCTTAAATCAATCGATACCTCCTTCGAAGAGTTTCCTGTGAACATTATCGCTTTTTCAAGGTGTGCAATCAGGGGGCGGCGCAACGATGGAAGGTATCACTTACGTGGTACACAATCGCGCGACACCGTTTTTTATTTGCGTCTGCCTTTTCATTACGCGCCAGTCAGGCGACGGGTTACGCTGCTGCAGTGAAGGTCATTCTGCGACTAGCTATTCTAATGAAAAGCTTTCTTCCTCTGCGGAATCCCCTCAATTGCAAAGTCTCTGATTACTCCTTTCGAACGACAGTCCTCAGACTTCTTCCGTTGATACGTAACGTTTTCGAGACTCCAATACCAAAGGTCGATGTGATCAACCGTCAATGAACATAAAGGCTTGTGGCACAAGAATTTTATTACATATACCCGAGGGGTTAGGTAATACAGAAAAAAGGATTAGCCATTATCCTTTATCTGTTGAATAGAGGGGTTGAAAGAGGATATGCTCACCGCGTATCCTCTTTTTTATTGTCGTGGGAATATTGCGACAACAAACCCGGCTGCTAAACTGCAATTTTGAATACGGCTTTTCGTACGGTCTTGATTTCTCCATCTTTCATACAAGGCTGGTGCAAGTCGTGTGGATAGAAGATAGCAAAGTCGCCGGCGGCTAATTTAATAAGCGTCTGAAAAGGATCGGCGTAAAAAGCAACGTCCCTTGCATCATCATAGCTTTCAGTCGGTTGCTGATTTTTTAGGATTGAAACGCCAATGTTTTCGGTTCCATCAACCAGATACTGAATGTCGATGTACTTCCTGTGGCTCTCCATCTTGCAGCTTGATACTTCTTTGGTCTCATATTCCATATAGATCATGAAGACATTTTCGCCATCAATTTCATATTTGCCGGGAGCGAGCGCTGTAAAGTCAGTCGATTTCAGATATGCAAAGGCTCTTGCAAAGCCGCCATGTAAGATGTTGTAACGTTCATGATACTGGAGACTGTCAAGAATCATACTGTTGATTTTCGGCAAAAATTGGAAAATCAATCGGAAGTCCCAAAAGAGGCAAAGCAAGTATCTGTACCGCGGAACGAGGGAACCAGGATCTTATTTGTAAGTGAACTGCATTGTTTCGATCACGCTGCCGTTTACTTTCGAAATACGCGTGATCAGCCGCCCGTCGTTATCGTACACGTTTTCATAAATAGTTATCACGCCGTTCGGAAATGTTTGTGAAGTCATGATATTCGGATTCAACATGAGTTCTGCGTAAAACGGCTCCTCAACAAACACCAACCAAAGGTTATCGTAGACGTAGAATGGATTCAATTTTTTCGTGTCGAAAGTAAACTGACGGTCGCCCCATTGAATAGCGTTCCTTTTATTGTCGTATAACAATATACTGTTATCAGTCATACGGGAGATGTTCCCTTTTTTATCGTAAGCAAGTGAGTAAGGGAAAGCAATACCGTCCGGATATTCCGGAAAAAAATAGGATAAGTAATCATAAGAAATGATATTCCCTTTTTTGTCAAATAAAAAATGCGTGTTCGACGACATCACCATCCCGCCTTCAACCAGGTCTGACGAAATCAGCTGGTCTCCATTATAATGCGGAACATAGGTGTAGAGAATCGTCCCATTTTCAGTAGCAGTAATGTTTTCAATGCGGCCCGCTTCGTCATAGCTGAAGTCATAGATCCGGTCATTATACCAGAAGGAGGAAAGCAACTCTTTTAACTTTCTCCTGCCATTTTCATCGGAGATCGCGTCTGAGGATGTTTCACCATCGTGATTGATTGGCGTAATTTCATCTTCACCGCAGCTGATGAGCATAATACCAAGAACAATCACGAAGGACCTGACCATTGGAAATGAAGATGAGCTATGCATAAGTAGTTTTTTCCGCAGCAGCGAAAAAAATGATACCGTTTACTGGCGCGTTAGCGATTTGCTCGTGTATTCGCTGGCGATATCCAGATCCCATAGGGAATGTGTATGGCGCCGGCAATCAGGAAAATGATCATTCGTCTTTCCGGAACAAGTGTGGTCATGATGTCTTCCGACCCGATCGTGATCAGAAAAATGCCGAGCGTAATGTTCAATATTGAGAATACGCCTCTGACTGAGCGGCCCCTTACATGCCCCCTTTTCTTCAAACCGAGTTCACGGATCATGAGCGCTCCGCTGACAATAAGCGCAATGGCATACAAGGCATGTATGTAATGCGAAGATTCCATACCCGGCGGCCTCTTGTAGAGACGGACAAGCGTTTCAATAAAAATATAAAGAGAAGCTATTACGATCAGGTTGTTGACTCCAATCTGAATACGAACCGTGACGCTGTTATTTCTTGTCATTCGTTTTCACTCGGTGGCAGCTGTTATGCCCGGTGTAGCGCAAGTCGTAGCGTTTGCAGTGCGAGTACCAACGTGATGGGTGTGAAGATAATCGACTCTAATTCATTCAAGGAGAACAGATTTCCGATTGTATTGGCTGTAAAAAGAACAAACATAATCCACATGACTACTCTTCCGATCTTGACGTAACCTGGGAAAATCAGACGCTGATGATTCAGAACTGCGGTTAACATCATCACATTAAGGAGGATTGAAACAGTTTCAAACACGAACATCTCTCTTCTTGTGGTCAATCGCCCGCCCCACACAACTTCATAAGGGACAGTTCCTATGAGAACAAGAACATGAAAAATGATCGTTAACCCCAAAATAGACGATAAGCTGAGAGACGCAACGCGGACAGAGATTAAATTCATAAATGAAGGTGGCTTCAAATTTACGTCTTTCGCTGAGATATTAATCGCGTATATCTTAAGTCACGGAAACGTAAATTAAAAATCCATTAAAAAAGGAATTTCTGAAGAAACTGGCATGACAGTCGCTGCAATCGTGCCGGCATGTAGTTAAAATGGGCATGCTGCGACAATAGACAAGGAAGCGGGCATAATTATTTTGCAGCTTATCTTCTTATAAGAACTTAACATCCACAAAATGATACACATAATCCGAAATTCGTCCAGACTAGTCATGATGGCGCTTATAACCATGCTCTTGATTGGAGGAGCCGGTTGTAAGAGCAAGAAGAAAGCCATGGAAGCGCAGGCCGCCGCGGAAAAGGCGCGCATGGAACAAGAGGCTGCCGCCCAGCGGGAGGCTGAGGAGAAAAAACGACAGGAAGAAGAGGAGCGTGCGCGACGTGAGGCCGAGGCAAATAAAGCAACACCAACCACCGAGCGGCTCGATCTCTATTTTAATAATATCGCAAACTCATCCAACGTGAGTGCCGCCAATAGCAGCATCAATGAAGCGATGGCCATGTTTGCATCACCTGAGACACCTGTACTAATCGTCATAAGCGAAGAAGGGGGCCAGAAGGATTATGATAAACCGACGACGATCCGCGAATACCTCAACTATTTGAAGGATACGAAAAAGAGCATGAACAAGATAAGTGACATCAAGACTGATGCATCTGGAAAAATCACTGAACTCGAATTGAAAAAGCAGTAAAACTTAAGCAATATGACTCAATACAAATATATCTGTGCCTTCATAATCACGGCGTTCATAGGTGGCGCTGCAATCGCCCAACCAGCAGAAATCAGTCCGCAGCGGAAACAAGCCATTGACTCGCTTGCGCTTGAGAAAGTGCGTGACCTGAGCAAGTACATCAGCATTATCGGTAACAAACAGACACCCTATTCGGAATCAACCCGTGTAATGGATCGCGCCGAAGAGTTATTCGCACCCGACAGCGAGATGGGTGTTTCATCCTTGACTGACAATACAGTGGAGTATTATAAAGTGCGCAAGTATTTCGAAAGACTTATGGCACTCAACTATGACCGGGTAACAATCTCATGGTACGACATTCATTATATCAGTGATCTCGAGCAACAACCTGATGGCCGGTATGTGGGTGTAGTAACGATCTATCAGCGGTTCGAAGGAGAGTCAGATGATGGACTGCGCTATAAAGACACGACAAAGAAGGACATCACTATTTATGTTGAACGCAAAAAAACACAGATCGCAGGACGGACTATTGAATTCTGGGACGTTATGCTTGGCGATATCAAAGTGACGGAAACACGTAAATGAAACAGGCAAACCCCAGGGCATGTGGCATTGAGCGTCTGATTTTCTTCATGACGCTCAATGCATTTTTATTCCTTTCATCTGTCGGTTATTCACAGATACGCGACAGCGAAGATGAAACTGAATTATATGCGGAGACCAAACAGCTTAATCAATTCTTTCGAAGGTTTAATGGTGAAGAAGACGAAAAGGGAAAAAGATACTATCCGCAGGACAGGCAATATCGGAGTGCAAAGCTTCGACGCCAGTATCTCGGCATGTTGTTCGATGCGGCCAACACGTCGATCAACCGCGACCTTGCGTCTGAGTTCATCAGGCACATAACCGACAAGGATATTGTTCTCAACTTTCACGGCGGGCAATGGTTCTCAGAAGTCAATGCGGTGTTCACAATGAATGGTAGAGATCATACGATTACACTTTTCATGGAGATCGAAAAACATCTGCGGGGAAGTCGTTGGGTAATCAGTCGGGTGTATGCAGATATGTTTGAATCGTATTTTCGACGTGACACGACCAAGGTCGGTCAGTTTTTGCATCCGTTGAGTCACGAGCTTGCATTTATGAACATGCGCAAGGCGTTCAGCTACCAGGATAGCGTGAGCCAGCTTGCCGTCAAGCGCTTTCGTCCGGATCATTTATCGGTTTTTCTTTACGAAGTGCAACGCGGAAATCTGAAGTTCCGCAGTGTGGATGGTGTAAAATTTCATTTCTTCCAGATAGACGGGTGGTATTTCGAGTTATCTGATTTTAATCGCGAAGGCCTTAATACGGGTTGGCTTATTTCAAATCTTGTAAAGGTGGATAGCGAAGCTGATAAAGCGGCGCTGCGCAAACATTTGTATTATGAGAAATAGCGGTTTCTTCGTGTTGATCCTAACCCTGACTTGTTTCGTTTCCTTTGGTCAGAAGAAAGAGAAACGAGATCCCGTTCGCCACGAAAAAGAAGTACGAAGCATGGTGGCATTTTTCGAATACATGCTAAATACATTGGGCGACGTGGAAACTTCGAATCGCGATAAAGATGTGCTTGTCATGGAGAGTTACGCGAAAATTTTCCGCGATCCGAAAGTTCAGGTGGAAGATGATCTGGATGAAAATCGAAAAGTTATAACTAATAAGGATGTTCAGGCGTACCTGAAAGATGTCGACTTCTTTTTTAAGGATGTACAGTTTGAATTTAATATTGAGGACATTGAAACGCGCGGTTCGAGTGATGAGCGAATCGTATATCGGGTAAGCCTTAACCGAAATCTTACAGGAACGACCCTAGATGGCAAGAAGGTAAACAATACTCAACCTCGATTTATTGAGATCAATTACGACAACAGCAGCCAGGATTTGAAAATCGTCAGTATTTATACCAATGAGTTTAACGAGAAGGAAGCCCTTACAGCGTGGTGGCGTAGTCTTTCGTATGAATGGCAATCCATTTTTCGTAATCACCTTGATATCAGCGATAGCGTAAGCCTGCATGATATTCGTGAGATGACGTCGATCGATACGCTCGATCTGTCGGGTAATCAATTTATCCAAAACATTGAGCCATTATCACAACTGCTTGACTTGCGGCGGCTCAATATTGCGCATACGGCTGTGTCGGATTTAAGTCCGCTGCGCAACCTTACAAACCTGGTAAATCTCAACGTTTCGCATACAGCTACTACCGATCTTACACCGCTTCGATACTGCCTCAGTCTTGAACGACTGAATCTGTCCAACACGCCTGTTGACTCACTCACAATACTTGGCAGATTAATTAATTTAAAGTCGCTTGATCTCAGCAAAACTAAAGTGATTGATTTTTCTCCTTTAAAGAAAATCGAAACTTTGAAGACGCTCAATATCAGCAGGACTTCGATCAATGACCTAGATGTTCTAGATTCGCTTTCGTACCTGCATACGCTGGATATTTCGCATACTAACGTAGACACACTTGCCGGAATACAACAATTGAAGAAACTCGAGGTACTGAACATGGACAGCCTCCCGGTTGAATCCATCGACGGATTGGCGAAGCTCACTGCGTTGCGTATTCTGCAAATGAATCACACACAATTGAAAAATCTCGTCGCTTTAGTCGATCTTCAAAAACTGCAAAGAATTTATTGTGATAATACCGGAATCAATCAGAATATCGCCGATGCGTTTACGAATAAACGACCCAATGTCCTTGTCATATTCGATTCGGAAGATTTACGGGGTTGGTGGAGCGACATTCCCAACGTATGGAAGGATGTGCTGAGCCGCACGGCGAGGATAAGTATGAATCCGACGAAAGAAGAGCTGGCGCGAATAACGAACCTCGATTCTGTAAATTTTGCAAACTACACTTCCATTAAGAGTTTGCAACCGCTTGCCCGGTTGTTGAAACTACAGGTCGTCATTGCACACCATACAGGAGTCAGAGACCTCGAGCCATTGAGAACGCTGGATCAGCTGAGAAGGGTGGATATTTCCCACACTGAGGTGAATGACATCAGCGTATTCGCGAACCATCGCAATTTACAATCGCTAATGGCGGACGAGACGCAAATTGCCCGCATTGATACATTGTCGGCAATTAAATCTTTGAAACGAATTTACGCTGATGGATCCAGGGTCACCGATGATGAAGTAAAGAGACTTTTAGAAGTCAATCCGGATGTGCTGGTTGTTTACAAGACGACCGTACTGGAAGAATGGTGGCATGGGCTGACAGATGCCTGGCGCCTTGCTTTGCAGGAACAGATCAATGTCAATACGAAGCCGACCCGCCAAAATTTTCATCGCCTGATCATGATGGAAGCGGTCACAATAAAGGATATTCCGGTTGATGATCTGTCGGCGCTAAGCCCATTTCTGCGTTTGAAAGAATTGACATTACAGGGAACTGCTGTTACAACGCTCGGGGCACTGGCAGAAGTACAGAGCATGGAATTGTTGCACGTAAACGGGAGCGCGGTTCGCGATATTGCTCCACTATCAGAACTCTATGAGCTGCGTGACCTGGACATTTCAAATACGCCCGTCGACGATCTTGAACCGCTCAGAAATCTGCGAAACCTTCATAAGCTAAACTGCTCCGGGACAAATGTAAAAAAGCTGAAGCCCTTGGCGGATTTAAAAGCATTAACATTCCTCGATTGCTCAAATACAGGCGTTCGAAGTCTCAGGGATGTTGAGGATCTCTCATTGCAACACCTCAGGTGCTTCAATACCAAAATTTCACCAGGAAAAGTTTCTGTTTTCAAAGACAAAAATCCGGAATGTAGTGTAGTATATTACAGGTAAACAGATGGACTAAATTGTGTCGTATTTCGCCTGGTTGATATGAAAATTATGTTGCTTTCGGTTGTGCACGTTCTCGTCTCACTATCGGTCTGTGCACAACCTTTTTCAGAACGGCTTGCGGATTCAGCGCGAACGTTGATTCTGCAAAGCGTTGCTTATGACCCGCAATATTTCTCAATTAGCTATCCTGATGGAGACGTGCCGAAAGACAAAGGCGTTTGCACGGATGTGGTGATTCGCGCTTATCGAAAAGTTGGAATTGATCTTCAGGTATTAGTCCACAACGATATGAAGTTGAATTTTGAGAAATATCCCAAAACCTGGGGATTATCAAAACCTGATCGGAACATCGATCACCGACGCGTCCCAAACCTGATGACTTTTTTCTCAAGGCACGGAAAAGTGAAGCCGGTTTCCAATTCTGCCGATGAATATTTACCTGGCGATATCGTCTGCTGGAACCTGGATGGAAATATCACGCATATCGGTATCGTTGCGAAGGATAGATCGCCTGATAAAACAAGACCATTGATTATCCACAATATTGGTCAGGGTCAGGTTCTGGAAGATTGCCTTTTTAACTTCCGGATTATCGGGCATTTTACATTTAAGTAAGTTACTACCTTAGTGGAAAGTAAAAATATGAATGTTGTAAGAATCGCCAGACCATCAGAATACGCCGGGATTGGGAACCTGCTTGTAGAAGTCTACAGCCAACTGGTGGATTTTCCAAAGCCTGATGAGCAGCCCGCTTACTACAAGTTATTGGCAAACGTGGGCGCACTGACAGAAAAGCCCGGTGTGGAAATTCTTGTCGCTGAAAATGGGAATAGTATCAGTGGAGCGGTCGTCTATTTTAATGACATGACTTTTTATGGTTCCGGCGGAACTGCAACGAAAGAGATGAGCGCGGCCGGATTCAGGTTGCTCGGCGTGCGGCCGCAAGCGCGAGGAATTGGTGTTGGTAAATCGTTGACGAATGCGTGCATCGATAAGGCGCGCTCAAGTGGAAAAAAGGAGCTTATCATTCACACAACAAACGCAATGAAGACAGCCTGGAAGATGTACGAGAGAATGGGATTTGAACGATCTCCGGATCTTGATTTTTTACAAGGCTCACTGGAAGTTTTCGGTTTTAGAAAACGATTGGTGAATAGTTAGGCTTCTTTTTGAAGATATTTCTTAAGACGGTCACACAGATCATAAAAGCTGGAAGGTTTCGCAAAACTATCGTATGCTCCTAAGCTCTTAAATTCCTGCTTCATCACTTCGGTGACACTACCGGAGTATATGATGATCTTAACTCCGGCAAGCCTTTGAATTGAACGTAATGCGATCAGACATTCTTTGCCACTCATCGTGGTCATGTTTGCATCCAGAAAAATGAATTCAGGAATCGATGTCGCCTCTACCAACTGACGAAGCGCAGACTCGCCGCTATGTGCCACGAGGCAAAACGTATCCGGCGCCACATCGCGTAATGCTTCGCAGAATATCGCAGTATCGTCCCCATCATCATCAATAATAAATACGGTCATACAAACAATCATTTAATAGATGGGGCTTGGACAAATTTATTCAGCTTATGATTGAATGCAAATTTTCGCGCCTAAATATATAACCAACCGATTGATCGCCGGCGCTGATAATATGTGTTTTAACAGCAGTCTGTAATTGTATTGGAAAGTGTAGGCAAAAAAAAAGGAGCAAGCGCTCCGAAAATGTAATGATGAATCAATCAGTTTGATTCCTGATGTTGGCTATAATAGTGCGACCACATTTCATGTCTGCTTGGATCCAGTATTGGATGAATCGGCACAAGGTACTCGCGGTTGAAAATTACATTCTCTTTGAGCTGCAATTCACCATTATCATCTTCCCACCGCACGTCGCAGCATAGGTCTTCTCCATAATTCTTCACCGGAACGACCAGACAATCAGGCGCAGGAATTCCGTAATGGTCAGCATATCGTTTATGTTTCTTCTCTACGATCTTGTAAGCTTTGTGTAAATGTATATTATTCATAGTCGCTTGCTTTTTTTTATTTCCTTTCGCTGTGTGTGAACAAGTACGTCATTAATCTGGCATAAACCTATTCTATTCCGACAAGCCGGATATTATTTCTATAAATCACCAGCAAGATCGTAGTAGGTGGAAAAGCAAAAAGGGCAGGTAGTGAAACATGCCCTCTTTCAGGTAAATGGTGCTCTAAGAATCATTTCTTCATAAGAACAAAAGAAACCAAGTTTACCATAACCATGTCTTAGTAGTTTAAATATTAATGCCAAACGGCTGTGAACTGTCAACTGAATCTGATTAAGTCATTCAGTGTTATCTCATCCAGGTATTTTTCCATATCGTTATCACCGGCAATGGAGATGCGTGTCGTCTCTTCAATCTCATTATCGTAATACTCTTCAATGAAAAATTTATCCCAGGTGTATAATTTCACCGTATAGTGATTGAATCCTGTTGAAGTGATATATGTCGCAAACTTCCTGAGTATATCACACTTCAAGTGAAAATCGAATGTATCAAACCCCTCCATCGTCGCTTCCTAATTTTCTTAGTGTGTAGGAGAAATTAGTGTACCATACGGGTGTAACATGCACCGATTGCTTAGCTATTGCTGACAATCGTACTCAATTGTTAATCTTCGTTGTACCGATTCAACATCGTATGACATAACTTTTCCATCTTGTGAGTAGGTTGCAGGGTTTTCGACTGTAATGCTTGTTCCATCACTTTGTATTGTGGTTTCTCGGATCACATTATTTTTGGAGAACCTAACAGGCGAGTCAATGCCCCATGTCAGCATTGCAATGACGATATCTTTGCTGGCGTTCGGCTTGTCGTCGTATTCGTAGACCGTGGAAATATGCCACTTACGGTTTTCAAACGTCACGTCCCCATCTTCGGAACGATAGCCGATCTTTGTCAGGTTATTATTTTCGAACACATGCAGTACATCTTCGTTGTTAACGTTTCTGGTTACGTACATTCCATTTATGTTTTGTGGAGGCAGGTGTATGGTGAATGATCGTTCGAATACTACCTCTTCATTAATAATTTCACTAACCTGTTTGAGTACACTTCCTTCATTTAGATAAGAATATTCTTCCAACGTGTACGTTGTTGGATCGCTGCCGATGTGTCGGATCTCGACTATGCGGGTATTGTCTGTCGCATCAAACGTAAAAATGATTGACCTGTCCGGTTCGCTTGGAAAGTTTCCGGTATCATCGGTTTCATATACGTCTAAAGTTGTGTAAGTATCTGTATGAGATGCTACATATTTCTCCTTCGTGTCAGCGATCTCGACTTCCGTTGACGGATATGTAACAACTGCTTCGGATACAAAGCATTGAATCGGTCGCATTGTGTCACTATCATCGTCGTCACAACCGAATATAAAAGCGAGAGGGAGAATGAGCGTCAATACCTTTTTCATGATTCAAATAATTTCTTATAAGGATCAAAAAAAGGTGCCAGTATTGACCGTGCGAGTGATTTAAAATAGTATTACCTCATAAAAAAACCGCTTCATCAGCGGTTTTTCATTCTTTCGTTTATCACCTCGATTTTTTTGCAGTTTTACGAGGTGCTCTTTTCTTCGCTGCCTTTTTTGCTGTTTTCTTACCGGCTTTCTTACCGGCTTTCTTGGCTGCTTTTTTTGCGCCTTTCTTCGGAGCTTTCGCACCCTTCTTTCTTGCTTCGGATAATCCGATAGCAATTGCTTGTTTACGACTTTTTACTTTTCTCCCACTACCACTTTTCAGTGTGCCGCTTTTTCTTTTTTTCATTGCGCGCTTCACACTTTTACCTGCACCTTTTGAATACTTTGCCATAGCGTTAAGGTTAAGTTAAACATGTTACCGGCAGTAAAAATAAAAAAAAGATCGCAGTTTGAAAGAATTTACTCAATGCCGATCGCGTAATCACTGTTTTGCATGTGGGTTTATGCGAAGTTCATCATTCACTTTTCTGATGCCGGGTACGCGTTCAATGACTTCATTTATTCGCCTGCGTGATGCATCGTCCGGTATGTATCCCTGCAACGTCACTGACGCTTCATTGACACGAACTTCGAAATCACTTGTATCAAGATCATCTTCACTTGTTAATAGATCGGTGATCACTTCACGAATACGTTGATCTGACCGTCTGTATCCTTCCGGCCCGCGTGGCTGCTCGCGCTGTGAATGAAGATTTCGCTGATCGCGATTTACACCGCTTTCGGGAAACGCATGATCCAGATCACGTGATGTGATGCTGTCTTTTCTGCCATAACGGGAAACATTTTCCCGCATTTCTACGCGTTGTTGCTCCTGCTGTCGTTTATCGTCTAAGGAAGACTGATCATTGCGACTCTTATTGTTCTCCATACCTCTCACCCTCCAGCCTCACTTCGTCTAAGAATATGCCACGGTCGCAGTTGCTTCATGGCACTGTGTTTTAGAAATTGTGGCAAACAATCCGCGATGAAAAATGGTGAGTACCTTTGGTGGCAATCCGGTATTATTTACCAGGTATATCCTCGATCTTTTCAAGACAGCAATGGCGATGGTGTCGGAGATCTGACGGGAATCGCGAAGCGGCTTGATTATCTTGAAAAGCTCGGTGTGGATGCAATCTGGCTATCGCCGATTTACCCTTCGCCAATGGCAGACTTTGGGTATGACATTTCCGACTATGTTGATATTCATCCGTTGTTTGGCAATCTGGCGGAATTTGACAGACTGCTGGAGGCAGTACACACGCGCGGGATGAAACTAATTCTTGATTTTGTTCCAAATCACACCTCCGATCAACATCCATGGTTCATCGAATCAAGGTCGTCGCGAGATAATCCTAAGCGCGACTGGTACCTCTGGCGCGATGCGAATCCCAACGGGGATGTTCCCAACAACTGGCTTGCTGCATTTGGAGGAAGCGCGTGGGAGTGGGACAACAAAACCGGGCAATATTATTATCACGCTTTTCTGAAAGAGCAGCCTGACCTGAACTGGCGAAACCCAGACGTGCAAAATGCGATGTTATCCAACATGAAGTTCTGGCTCGAGCGTGGTGTTGACGGATTTCGTGTTGATGTAATATGGCACATGATAAAAGATGAACAATTTCGCGACAATCCCGAGAATCCAAATTATGAGTCGCACATGCCAACGTGTGACAAGGTAATTTCAGTGTATTCAACGGATCAACCGGAAGTGCATGATATTATTCGAATGATGCGCCGTCTGCTGGACGAATATCACGAACGTATGATGGTGGGTGAGATTTATCTTCCCGTTCAAAAGCTCGTTGCATATTACGGCGTTAATAATTCAGGTGCGCATCTTCCCTTTAATTTCCAACTCGTCACCCTTCCTTGGAAGCCTTCCGTGCTGGCGCTGGCGATCGCCGAATATGAAAGATCTTTGCCTAGTGGAGGCTGGCCGAATTGGGTATTGGGTAATCACGATCAGAGCAGGATAGCAAGCCGCATTGGCGCGGAACAGGCGCGCGTTGCTGCTATGATGCTGCTCACTTTACGCGGAACACCTACAATATATTACGGTGACGAAATCGGAATGAAGGACGTAGGCGTACCGTTGGATCAGATAAAAGACCCACAAGGTCTCAATATGCCCGATAAGAATCTCAGTCGGGACCCGGCACGAACGCCAATGCAATGGGATGCCTCACTCTTCGGAGGATTTACAGAAGGTAGGCCGTGGCTTCCGTTGTCACGGGATTTACAACAGCGCAATGTTGTTTTTCAGGCAGCTGATGCCGATTCAATGTTTTCATTATATTCGAAACTGATCCAGGTGCGAAATGACGAACCGTCGTTGTCGGTCGGGGATTATACCCATGTTTTTGCAGATCATCAATTGCTTGTTTTCACGCGACATCATCGAGATGATAAATTCCTGATTATTCTAAACCTGACCCATAAGCCGGCCTATTTCCACCAACAGACACATGACTTTACAGGTAGCGTTATTGTTAGCACGCATCGTGATCTTGAAGGAAATAGAGTAGGGGGGACAATACTTGTAGGCGGCGATGAAGGACTTTTGATCAAGGTTGAAAGCTGAGAGACGGCGATGCAAATTCATTATACTGCCTGGTGCCGCCCTGCACATAAAGAATTTATCGCGATGGCACGGTTTTCATACTTATAAAGATGTTACTCTTTCAACGTTTTGACAACAAGCATGAAAGTCTCGACTTTGAGTCTTGTTCTCGATCCAGTTTGAAAGCACTTACAGTTCAGACTGTTTTGCTCTCATCGAAAGATTAATACAGGCTTCGCTCGAAAGGACGAAGCCTTTGTTTTTTTAGGCTGTGAAGGGTACGGCCATAGTTCGGATGACATCGACATTCGTTCCCTGGTACCCATTTCTTAAATGATTTGCCAGAAAAGGCTGGGGATTTCGTCGGATCTGCTAAAAATGATGGGTGGGCTCAATATCGAGATAATTCAGACAGCGCATACCGATTTAGGCCGCTTCAGAGGCTTTCGTCGGTTCGAACTTTTACAGTGCATCAACCAAACGACGGTAATGTGTCCTCCTTTAAAGAAAAAGGCTAATTTGCGTTTCGAGTCCTCTGGTCGCGGCGACATGGCTCGCTGATGGAGATGCCGAAATTGCGTACAAAATACACGTGTTACGACATTATATCAGACTTATAAACATTTCATAAAAAATTCTGCGTTAATCCGGATAAAAAATTGCACATTTCGGCTTTAGATTCGCGGGAACTTATGGACTTTTGTAAATCAGCCGGTGAATTAACATCGGTTCAGTTTTGTTCTGTAGTGAAAAAACCATAAACATTTTTTGTGATAAAGAGTATGAAGCACAGTAAGAAAAAGGCAGAGCCTTCTTACGCAAAAACCCTTCAAAGGATCGGTGAAAAGGTAACCGAACTGCGGATTCAAAAGGGATATGACAGCCGGCAGGACTTTGCCGAAGATCATGATCTTCCTCACATCCAGTATTGGCGGATCGAAAAAGGCTTGGCTAACCTGACCTTCAAGTCGCTTAACCGCGTGCTGGAAATTCACGGTATGACCATCGAGGATATTTTTGAGGATTTGCTAAGCGAGAGCAAGAGTAGCAAAAAGACAAAAGCTCGGGCTAAGCGTACGCGTTAATCTTCCGATCTGAATGCGCCGGGCTAGGGCGTTGTAATCTTTGAGTGTACAACGAAGCGGCTATTTATTTGCACCAGCTATACCCACTGAACCGAAGTGTCGAGCTTAATGCGCGACGTATATTTGATCATGTCAGCTTCGGAAGCTATTGAGATCCGGGTAAGACGCCGTTCCTCCGTATCGTAATATTCTTCTATGAAGAATCTGTCCCAGGCATACAGCCGGACGACGTAGTGAAAATACGCACTTGCGAAAATGAGCTTAGCGTGTTTTTTCAGTATATTCTTTTTTGTAATTAGATCAAGGCCATTAAAAACTTCCATAACCAACCCCTCATTCGTTCAATATTCTAAGCGACGTCTTTTAAAATACTATGCCCAAACAGCAGATACAGAGGCATAATGTTTTATTCGTTTTTGAAAAATCTGGATGAAAGTACCGGGACAGATACTGGTCGTTGACGACGATGAAGAAGATCATGAAATCCTTCGCGCGGCGTGTGATATACTGGGAACGTGCAACGCTCTCCAGTTTTTTTATAATGGACATGATCTGCTCGATTATCTCAAAACAACGAAGGTGCAGCCATTTATTATTCTATGTGATATTAACATGCCGCACATTAACGGTCTCGACCTGCGTGAAATAATCTGGAAAGATGAGAATCTGCGAAACATCAGCATTCCGTTCATATTTTTTTCGACAGCGGCCAATTCGGCTCAGGTAAAACAAGCATATCAGCTCACCGTTCAGGGCTTCTTTTTGAAGGGAAACAGCATGAAGGAGACGGTCAGAAAGCTTCGGCTAATTTTAGAATACTGGGCCGAAAGCAAACACCCGAACTCTTATTAACTATTATCAAAAAGAAGCGGTCGCCCGCCTCGGGCAACCTTCCAATCCTACGTCGGCTTTATAATCTTCTTATTTCTGTTATTATAAATCATGCATGCAACGATAGCGGACGTAATTGCTACGCCCATTGCAATACTTTTGACTGCACCTTTGCGATTATATTTCCATTCGGCGGCCCAGCCTCTTTCTTTAAAGATGTTCGGTACAATGCCGTGTTTCAGATCGTCAATAATGCCTTCAACAACGTTTACTCTATCTGCCATGAGCAGCGTCATCCAATGCACAGCGTTTCCCTCGCTAAATTTGAAAGCATACCGCCGCAGGATTCCGCTCAACCCCGAAGGCGGCGTGACGGTGCCGAATACCCGCGTTATGCCCGGCCGTTCATTCGAATGTAATACTTCAACATTCAAAGGCTGCTGTGATGCGCGCTCATAGTCAAGACGATCATAATCCGCCCCATTCCAATCTTTCATGGGGTACGTTGGATTATTATCTGGGTTTGCGTCTATGCCCCACCCTTTAATGTTTTTATAATCCTGTTCGGTTTTTCTGCCTGAAGCAGGCGGTTTCATTATTGTTTCCATACAAATTTTTTAGGCTGCCAGCCTGGCGCTGTTTGGTATCAAAATCGGTTTAATACAATTGTCTCTTTTTGCGGAGAATATATGGTATGCTTCCGCCACTTCTTCCAGGGGAACGCGGTGCGTAATGAGCTCTTTTGGGTTGAGTACACCCGACATAACATGTTCAATCAAGCGTGGCAAAAGCCGTTTCACTGAAGCTTGATTTGCACGGATTGTTATTCCCTTGTTTACGACATTACCAATCGGCACAAGGTTCCATGTGGGTCCGTAAACACCGACGATTGAAACAATACCTCCTTTCTTGACAGAATTAATTGCCCATTGCAATGCGGTTGCCGATCCTGCCTGAAGCATCATCTTGCGACCGGTGATGGTCTGAAGGGCGTTGCCAGCAGCTTCACATCCCACGGCGTCGATACATACGTCTGCGCCGTAGTTGTCCGTTGCCTTTTTTAAAAACAGAACGGGATCTTCCATTGACATGAAATTGTAAGCTTCGCACTTCGCAAATTTCCTGGCAAACTCCAGGCGATAGTCGAGCTGATCGACGACGATGACACGGGCTGCCCCGAACAACCAGGCGCAACGTGCCGCCATCAGTCCGATGGGCCCGGCGCCGAAGACCACAACTGTATCTCCCTTTTGAATGCCGCCCATTTCTGCTGCCTGGTAGCCTGTTGGCGTCACATCGGTAAGCAGGACAGCGTTGTCGAGATCCATTCCGGGTGGAATGATCGTTGGGCCGATGTCGGCGTAAGGGACGCGCACAAATTCAGCTTGTCCTCCGTCATAGCCGCCCGCGGTATGCGAGTAACCGAAAATGCCACCAACAGCAGTAGCCTCAGGGTTAGATTCGTGGCAATTTCCAAACAGTTCCTGTTTGCAGAAGGAACAGCTTCCACAGGCGATATTGAAAGGCACAAGCACGTGATCGCCGACTTTCAGTTTTTGTACACCTGCTCCAACCTGCTCCACGATACCCGTGAACTCATGACCGAATGTCATACCGACGCGCGTATCAGGAACCAGGCCATGATACAAATGCAGATCAGAGCCGCAAATGCATGATCGCGTAACGCGGACAATCGCATCATTAGGATGCATGATTTCGGGATCGGGTTTATTTCTGTCAACGCGGATTCGAAATGGCCCGCGATAATTCATGGCCAGCATAATCTCTAGTTTAATATTGCAGCTGCACCTCACCGTGAGAGCAGCGTTAGTTTTCTTCGGACAAGAAGATGCGGATAGGAATATTAAAAACGTGCCTTTCGGCAGTAAGAGAAGTTGATATTATTTGCAATCGACCTCATGGTCGCGGACACCGGCACCTTGTTCATAAACAAGCGTTGCTCCGGCGTGAGAAGCAAGTGCGAGATAAATACACCCACCTACCATAAGAACGGTCAGAATAGAAACCAGAATTTTTTTGAACGTATTCAGGAATTCTGAGTAGAAGATAATTATGGAGAGAAAACTTGCAGCTGTGAAAAGATACGTTGACGTCTGGGCGGCGATTTCGTGATCTTTTAGAATCAATGGATCACAAATTTTTCTTGCTACTACGCCGTCCGCGAGATCCCCCGTGTAAAGTGCAAGCCAGGCGCCCACAGTTCCAACGATAAGGGCGACAGTCGAAAACCTTTGCCATTGAATCTTCCGGCTTTCTTGGAAAAACAAACTAACAAAAAATACAAGCGTACTGAAGATGAGCAACGCAATCGGAAAATGAACCGTAAGCGGATGCCAAACTTCAGTACGCCAGAAAGAGTCACTCATGTTACTCAACTATCTTTACAGAAATGGGATCGAGGCGATTACCTTCTCTTTTTACTTCAACTTCAACCTTTTTCCCCTCAGCAAGTTCGCTGAACGGAACTGTTTCATCATTGCGGGTTAATGTTGTAGACTCAGTAAAGTAAAGTTCAAGCAGTTTATCATCATTGGTCTTCACATAGATTTCGTTTTTATCCGCTTCAACTTCGTGAATAGTTCCCTGGTACACACCAGACTCAACTACATCTGTTTTTTCACCGCAGGAAATCATCAAGGTTAACATCAATGCTGTAAGAATTAACTGTATTTTCTTCATGTTCATTTGTTATGGTTGTTTAAAGTTTCACTTGTAATGTCAGAAAATATCCGCGCCCATCGGACGGCAATATTCCGGGGCCAGGGTATCCGGTTGCTCTTCTTGTAAAATACATTTGGTTGGCAATGTTGTTGATCGTTGCCTCGACGCGGAACAATTTATATTGGTATGATGCACTGAAATCCATGACGCTGTATGCAGGAATCTTTCCGACAATTGCAGATACGCCGCCCTCTTCTGCATTTGTTGCATCAGTATATTGGCTCGACAAGTATGAATATTGAAAGGAAGCTTTCAGGTCTTTATATCCCATTCGCAAACCCGTTTTGATGTTGACTTCAGGTACAAATTCTACTTTATTTCCTTTGATTTCTTCCTGCCGACCGGAACGATATTCAGAATCGATGAGCGCAACATTGCCGAACATTTCCAGCGCCCATTTCTCGCGATTTTTCAACAAGTAACCCAATGCATCAATTTCACCATACGCTTCGATGCCGCGCATCACAGCTTTTCCGATGTTGGTTCGCAATCGTTTAATCCGGTTGTCTTTGTCCGCGAATTGATATTCTCCAATGCGGGAATTGTATGCAAGATAAAACAAACTCAAGTCGAAATTCACCAGTGATGTCTGTTCACTACGCACGCCCAGATCGATCGAGTAACCTTCTTCATCGTGGAGATTCGGATCAATGACAGCTGACATGTTTTGAATGCGCATATCGTTAAAAGTAACAGACCGGTAGTTCTGCGAAACATTCGTGTAAACGTCCAGATGTGATGTAGGTTTGTAGCTAAGCCCGAGGCCAAACAAAACGAATTGCCTGGCGCTATTTCTGTTTTCGTCCGTGCGGGTTTTGCTGATAATATTTCCCGCAAGATCTCTGAATAGTGTGCCGTAGTATCCCGCTGCTGTCGTGTTAATGTATTCGTACCGCACCCCAGGTGTAACAGAAAACTTATCATGTAAGAAGAATGCATTCTCGACAAAGAACGACGTATTTCGGTTCGGGAAGCGATAATCGTAAGTGATATAATCCTCCGGGTTTACAAAGCTGAAATTGGCGTCTTTACCAGCTGACCCAGGCCCTTGCTGGCTGTGATTAAAACCATGGTAATAGCGTGAACCTACAAGGAGAACGGACGGCAGCTCATAAATCTGGTAACGTTGGAGAAAACGGGCTTCCACTCCCCAGTTTTCAAATTTGCCTTTGATAAGATCGCGTTCGCTATTGTCGTCAACCGTTCCTACACGATTGGGCCTGAAGCCAAGCGAATAGCGACTTGCTGATAAGCCGAACACTCTGACGTTCAATTCGCTCATCGAGTTAAACTTGTGATCAAAATGCACTCCTATCAAATTCCAATTGATCTTAAACCAGTTTCTTTCCCGGTTACTCTGACGGGGATTTGCTGCAAACATTTCATCTGTAAGTCCGCCGGGTTGTTGCGAGAGGTAACTTGTGTGCGTTACATCCACTCCAACCTTTGTGTCCTGATTTAACGCGTAGGCTACATGCCCGTATAGATTTAAATTATCGAATCTTGAATTCGGCCGGAATCCATCTCCTCGCTTGTATTGTGCAAACGTGTAGTAACTGATTTTGTCGACTGTACCACTCGCACTCGTAAATGCGTTGTAGAATCCAAACGAGCCAACCGTTTGCCTTGACGTCAGCTCGAGCTTACGATCAGCAACAGGTTTTTTCATTTCGAAATTGATAAGACCTCCGAACTGTGTCCCGTATTGAAGCGAGGCCGCGCCTCGTACAATTTGAATTCTGCCGATCCCTTCTACCGGAGGCGTGTAGTAGCTTTCGGGATAGCCAAGCGCATCGGCGCTGATATCGTAGCCATTTTGGCGCACATTAAAATTTGCCGTCCGGTTTGGATCAAGGCCCCGCCCGCCAATGCTCAGCTGCAATCCGGCACCATCATTTTCCCAGATGTTCAATCCCGCTACCCGCGAGTAGATCTGCCGCGCATTGTTGGTGGCGAGGTTTGCTACAAGTTGGGACGGAATGATTACTTCCGATTTTTTCGCTTCGTAAATGCCGACATTTTCAACAGCCCGCATCCGCCCGAATCCGAATGCAGTACCCGCATCGCTGACCACCACCTCCTCCAATGTTTCGGTTCTTTGTTCAAGTGCAATTGCTACGAATTGATCTTTATCTTTTATGGTTACTGAAAGCTGATGATACTTAAAATCATCCGATGTAACGTGAACGGTATAGCTGCCGTTAGCCACATCATTAAAAGTAAAGTTTCCCCGGTTGTCAGTCGTAGCAGAAGTACCGTCGTTCAGATAAACGACACACACTCTTAATGCCGTGCTGTCCTCTTGAGAACGAACAACGCCAGAAAGGCGGTATTGACCCAACGCAGTAAACGTTATAAACAGAAAGACAAACGTACTATAAGCCTTTGATGTCATCGTGATATCGTACAATCCATGGTTTATCAGAAAAGGAATCGTTTGTTTTGGCAAGATCCACTGCCGGGTCAATCAACGGCCTGCCCAGGCGACCATTCAGTGTAACGTAAGAGTCTACATAAACCTCGGGTTCATTAAACCCGTGGGCTGCGTAATGGTTGCGCAAAATGTGCGCGTATTGTAAGATCATATCCGGCTGGGTGGAAACCATTTTCTCTTGTAGTGTTGTCAAAAATTGTTTATTATCCACGACGGCCTGCCTGCCATTTTTATCGCGGACAATAAATTCGGCATGGCCGGCTTTTTCGATAAGCATCACACGCCATGAAAATCTGTATCCCTGTTCGGTCCAGAACAATTCACCGGGATAGGCAAGATGTCGAAAAGGAAACACCAACTGTATAGCAAAGAAGACAACCAAACCTGCGAGGATCAGCTTCGATGCAAGTGGATGATATTGGTACGTTACGACAGGGCGCATTTTCGAATTGGCGCCCAAAAGTATGCTGATCCTGTCAATAATTTCCTGATGAAAATCAGGCGAAAAAAATATCAATGCAGTTACAATCATGATGTAGGGAAACATCCCAATTGGAAAAAGCAACGACGTAAGGAGATGAAATGTTATAACTGCTACGTAGGCGATGCGCCGCGTACGCGCATATAGCAATAAGAATGGAATGGAAAGATCATAAAGGCAGCCCGCCCAGCTGAATGCATAAGCAACCCATGTTTCGTTGAGAAAATGTCCGATGACCGGGAGATCATTGTTTGCGGGAAGCCAGATTCGCAGCGGTTGTGCGTGCAACAGCCAGTCACTGTTGATTTTTGCCAATCCTGCAAAGAAGTACAGCATGCAGATAAGAAGCTTGATTGCATCAATTGACCACTTGGGAATTCCACTGACATTTAGGTTTTTTCTCCAGGCGTCGATCGAAAATGTCGCGTTAGCCGGAACAAATATCATTAGCAGCGCCACCATGCTAATGAAATAGTAGTGATTCAGGTACGTGCTTTTGTCAATCAGCTCGATATAAGTGAACGATAGGAACAAAAGAATGCTTGCTATTCGGTATTTGAATCCAAAGGCAACCATCAATGCAGAAAGTGCGCAGATAAAGAAAAGTAGATATGTGAATTCACCCAGAGGCTTAACGTATTCGAATCCGTAGAACGGAAAAAAATGCTTAGGTTGAATGTATAGGGCTTCAATCCAACCTTTTAACCAGAACCGGACAGTACCTGCAAACAACAATAAACCGAACGCCACTCTAAAAACAGCGAGCGGAGCAGGAGATGTTGTTTTTTGCAGATAGTTTTTCATTTAATCCCCGTCGTTATCTGTGTAAGTTATTGTTACGCTCATCGCTGAGGTCATATCCACTTTTAAATAGCGTACGAGTGCCTGCATTGCATCATAAGCTTCAACCATCGCTTCGTTCTCATTTTGAACAGCGGAGTGAAAGTTATCAGGGAGCACTTCAATTTTTGTTTCGATAAGCTCGAACTGATTATTAATGATCGTTGAAAGCAGAACGCCGGACGTTTCGTCCTTTGCCTCGAGTGCATCGAGGTAAGACTTAAAGGACGGGCCGTCTTCGCCGGTTTCGCGTGCTTCGCCATTGAAGAATCTGCGCGCAGCTCCGTGTGCTGTTAATGCCAGGATTTTTGAAATATCTTTTTTATAAAATGCCTCGACTTTATCGGGTTGTGGAATGCCGCCAGTTACAACCATAACTCCGGCAGGGATACCAATTTTCCCGGACCGAACATAACGTTCATACTCAAGTACAAATGCATTTACGACAAGTCCTGTTGACGATCCGATGTCGAGGCCAGTTTTGCTGATGAAAGTTTCCCGATATGACGGCCACTCAGAGATAACGTTTTCGAGCCGTTCTTCCATCCGCGCAATAACTGTTGAAAGGTAGTTGATTCGGGCACTCCCGGAGGTTTCATCGGTGTAGAAACCAACAATTTCAAGATCACTGTTACCCACTCCGTTGATAAGATAATCTAATGCCGGGAATCCCTGACGCGGATAAGCATCGGGTACTTGTAGATTAGCGGAAGGGTCACTGATATTTTCTTCTATCCCGCTAACGTCGGCAGGATAGATGTTGAAATAATTTCTTAGAATGTACTTGTCTGCAGGGCCAAATTCAAATAATTCAACGTTTTGATATTCAATGTACGCGTTTACCCAATCTTCCCGGAGTTGTTGCAGCAAAGCTTCTGACGGGGCGCTGGCAAATTCTTCTGCGGACGTTGCCATTATTCCGAGTTTCGTTTGAAATATTTCATACGATGGGATGACGATATTATCCACCCAGTTCACCAACATGGGTTGGCGGTCTTTGTTATTGTTTTGCCCGGCTTCAGGATCGTTTTTATTGCATCCTGCAAAAACCAATAGAATCACAAAAAAGGATGAAGCACTAAAAAATCTCATAGTTTTTAAATGCTAATGGATTGCTGCTGCCAGCAATCCATCAGCGAAGAATTAGATCTTATTATTTATAGAATATCAAATTTCTCTTTTATTGCAGCTTCTGCATTTGCAACCTTCACCTCATCAATATCCCAATAGCCATCGCCGCTAAGAAGGTCTGCAAGGATTGCATCGGAAAATGCTGCATCGCCGTTGTGCATCTTTGCAAAGCGGAGTGAATAGATGAATCCAATTCCTTCGCCGATCGCGTGAGCACGTGCACCATGGTTAGCACCGGTTTTCCACTTTCCTAAATAGCCGAGTGCTGCATTTGCAATTGTTTTTTCCATTTCTGTCCGGATAAAGTCAGCGTTCTCCTGAAGTTTTGCGCGATCATTGTTTACGATCGCAGCACGCCCTTCCAAAAATGCCGGGAAGAAATCAGCATAATGTGCTTTGTTGTATTCCCATATATATGAACCGGCGCCAAACTCTGATGTTCCGCGTTGTTCGTCGGTTGAACCTTCAAGATAAATAGGGTTTGAAGTAAGCAGACCATAAGCAACATCCCAATTGTGCTCGAGTTGGGTGTAGTTTTCATCGCTCACAGTCGTGGAGTTATCAGCAGTGAGACCTTCATCCAAAAGTACATTGCCAATGTAATCAAGCTGAAGCGCGCCGATCAATGACTTTTGAATGACCTGAATGACTTCAATTCCGTCTTCGTCGACCAAGTATGATCTTTCACCGTTCATCAACTCTCCGGCCACGCCAGATTCGGCAGATGATCCAAGCGCATGACTCGCTTCCTCAAGGTCTGTAAACCATGTTGCAAACTTTGAACGGACAGCTTGGGCTTCATTATCATCGAAGGATGACGCAACACTATTTTCAAGCTGTACATCTGTCGCATTCAGGTCGGCGCCCACTATGTTCATTGAAGGAATATCTGTAAATGGCTCGCCTGTGTTGGTGAACATTTTCATTAAATGAGCCTCGTCAATATGCGTATCCGCTGAAATCGAAGACGTGGCATAACTGTTCAATGCTTGAAACATCTTCAGCCTGTTCGTGCCATCAGATACATTAACAGTAGAGTTGCCATCTGCATCTTCGAATTGATCCGCGTAGGCTGTAGTCAGACTTAAAGTGTTATAATCAACTGAAGAGCGTAGATTTTTTGTTTCGTCATCGTTGTCGCAAGATGAAAGGCCACAAACGGCCAGAATGAGTAATAATTTAGGGTTGTATAGGTTTTTTGCCATTGAGTTATGTGTTTAACTGCGGCAAAGATATTTATTTAGACTTATTCTAGTTAAGTCTGTTTAGAATTTTTCTAAATAATTTTATTAGTGTAATATGAGTCTGAAAATCAAGTCTTTATGTTATTGGTCTATCCATTTTTTGAAATCTAATGCCCTGTGTCTGCTCACCGTAATAGCCTCTTTCGATGGAGGATGCAGGGTCAAAACGAGTCGGCTGTTAAAGTATGGTTGAAATTCAACGATTGCATTGATGTTGATGATGTGACTGCGGGAAATGCGGAAAAATTGTCTTTCGTCAAGCTGCGTGTCGAGCGCTTCCAGCTTGTCGTTAACGAGGAACCGGTCTCCACTTTTTGTGATGAGAAAAACATATTTGTTCTGTGCTTCAAAGTATGCCACATTTTCAATATTGACATACTTCATTTTGCCACCAGACTTAACAAGGAATCTCGTCTTATTAGCCGATATTAAAGATCTCGAAAGCCCCATCATCAAATCGTTTGTATTGACACCGGTTTTTCCGAAGGTCGTCCTATACTTATCAATCGCGTATGCGAGTTCCTGGTAATCGATTGGTTTGAGAAGGTAATCAACGCTGTTTGTTTTGAAGGCTTTCAGCGCATAGTCATCATAAGCCGTTGTAAAGATCACGGGTGCATCAATATTAACGAGTTCAAATATCTCGAAGCTGTTTCCATCGCCGAGATGGATATCCATAAACATGAGGTCGGGCCGGCGAGAGGACGAAGAAAAATAACTTACGGCATCTTCGACGGACTGAATCCTCTTCAGTATTTCGATAGAAGGATCAAATCGTTTAAGCAGCACAACCAGTTTTTCGGCAGCTTCAATTTCGTCCTCTATTATTATTACTTTCATTTCACCCTTCATAAAGGAGCGGAATTTTTACAATGAATGCGTTCTCGGTCTTGAGCACGTCGATTCTACAGTGACAGAAGAACTCATAACGTTCGGTAATATTTTTTAATCCGACGTTGGTGCTGTTCTCCTTGTTTCGGCGTTCGCGCAATGAATTCTTTACGACGAGAAATTCATTCTCGACGAACACATCAATGATCAGCGGCGTTTTTTCAAGAATGATGTTGTGCTTCACGGCATTTTCTATCAATAGCTGCAACGTATTGGGAATTATTGAGGCCTGCCAGGTCGCAAGATCCACCGAAATGTTGATCATGATCGCTTCTTTAAAGCGGATCTTCAGCAAGTATATAAATGAGTCGATAAAGGCCAGTTCCTCTTCGAGTTTTACGAGGTCCTTTTCTTTGGTATCGAGCAGGTATCGATAAACTTTTGCCATCTGATTAATGTATTTATCCGAGAGCTCAGCGTCTTTATAGACGAGCGACGACAATGTATTCAGGCTGTTAAAAAGGAAGTGTGGGTTTACCTGATTCCGCAACACTGCGAGTTCGGCAGTGATCTTTGCCTTGTTTGCTTGCTCGGCGGTGACCATTGAACTTTTCCACTGATCCAGAATTTTTTTTAATGTGAGCGTTAAATTGAATCCGGTGCTCAAAACAAACACGATGACCATTAACATAAAATGTCTGTCGCGCGAACCGATGTTATCATCTACCTTTCCTTCCAGGATAAACGCATAGAAAAGAACGAATGCGTAACTATAAATGCCGGCCGCAATAAGTTGAATGATCAGGCCTGTTATGGGATACTTTTGCCATGGGATAGCGTAATTGGCAAAGACGAACACAACGCGGGCACCTCCCCACATGAGGGAATACAGAATTGTATTACGAAGGATTTCAATCAGCAACGCCATTGTAACCCCGGCAAAAATGCCGAGATATATTTCACGAAGCACCACAAGAAAACAAACCGAAGTAAAAATCAAGGCAACTGAAAAAACGCCTATTGAAATTTTTGACTTCGGTTGTATTAACATTTCTTCGATTTGTTACAGTCCAAATAGGTCGGAGCCAATTTGCTTTTCTGACGCCGTTGATGCATCAGATTTTGAGATATATATCTCTTCCACAAAAGTATGCATTTGCAGACCTGCTTTTTTAAGGTATTCATTCATCGGAAACATTTCTTTTCCGGTAACGAACCTTTCAAAGAACGGCCTCATGTCTTTATCCGCAATTCGTGAGCTTATCATGATCAGATCTTCCATTGAGTAGTTTTTACCGGTTTTCGCAAAATCGCGGTAAAGCTCGGCCATAATGTTATCGAGATTTTGTTTATTGTGCGTGCTCACGCGGATCTCAACGTCGAGCCCGAACGCAACAATTGCGCCGCCGCCGTAAATCAGCAATCGGTTTTCGGCTTTCGCTTCGCCGGCGTCTTTCAAGGTTGATGTTGTCCCCATCATCATTTTCGCGAGCAGATATTTTCGATATGAGTTTTCCAGTCTTTTAAGCGCCAGTTCCTCCGAAATAACACCTGCCCTTTTCATCGCAACGAAGGTAATGTAATCGGTAAATCCTTCTTTAAACCATTCGTCCTGGCCAGCAGGCTGAATTGAGATCCCATTCCAGAGATGACATATTTCGTGGGACATGCCGTGTGCCCAGACCACGCTACCCGCCTCAGTTGCCGGACCTTCAATTACCATCGAATAGCTGTTGAGAAAGGCACCGCCATCGGTCATATTCCCCTTGTTCACTACCGCCATGTATTTACCGCCGAGGCTGCCACCAAAAACCTGATTGAATTGTTTTATCGTAGGGATGAGTTTGCTTTCGAAAAGTTGTTTTGCCGATTTATACTCGGATCCCATTACCAGTACAAGATGCAACCCGTCAACATCAATCACTTCTTCAGTGTGTGTGCCCGCAAAAATCGTGTTGTACAATAGCTCGCGTCGGTTGTCTACCACAAATTCATTTGCTCCTGTTTTTTGCCACGGTGTTGAGACATTCCAGTCTGCCGGCACGTCGAAGATTACTTTGAATGATGACCGTACATCAGAGATTATAAATAAAGACGACCCGATCATAAAAACTCCGTCTTCAGTCACGTATGATACTTCTTCAATCCCAAAGTCCCACGCATGTTTCTGATGATCAAGTCTGACCTCATACTCAAGCATCAAGTTTGCAGGAATTTTGCCGGATACGGTCCAGTCGCCAAGACCTTTATACTTCAAAGGCAGTTCGTCTCCCGCGATACTTTTGATTTTCAGATTTCTGACAAACGAAGCTTGCCCGTCTGCTATTGATGGGGTTGGATTCACATACATCGAGAGCATTTTTCCGGTCATCGGAATTGTTGCAGATACCTTCACAAATTCGCGCGATGCGTCAAAGGTAACCTTGTAAACTGCAGTGTCGACGGTTTGTCCTGACGCAACTGACGCCATGACAATCAAAACTATTAGCATAACTGTTTTCATTACTTATTTGTTTATGCTGAATAGACGGCGGGAAAAAGATATGAGTAACATTCTATGGTGTCAATTGCCGGAAAACCAGAGTGAGTTACAATCAGGCGCACCTGATTTACCTAGAAGCATGTATTTGGTTTATCGAGATACTTCAATGTCAGGGCAAATTTTGTTAGCCTAAATGGAAACTTTGGCCATGTTAAAAATTGCTTTCAGTATTTCTCTTGTTTCGGGAGCGTTCCTGATATTTATTATTCTTTGTTCGCCCATCCTTTCCGTCCCAGTGTTCTTCCTCTTGCTGTATTTGTTTCTTCTGCAGGGAGCTTTTATTTGGATGGTGCTTGCGATCCTGAAAAATGGCTCGCCGTCACATCGCACGTTTGATGACTGATTCTATGAAGATGCTGACAAAGGGCCATTCGTCTAGCTGCGTTTAACTGATTTCTTGTTCGGTTTTTTCATCTCATCGCGTGCTTCGTTTTGTTTCAGCCGTTCTTTAACAAGTTTTTGAGTTAAGCTGGATGGCAAAGGATTTTCCAGCGTAAAATGTATGGTGGTTCCTTTGACGTCGAAAGGTTCTAATTCTTTGCTAAAGGATTTCAAAAGGTTCTTATCGACTCCGAAAAAAGAGCAATGATTTTTGAAGATCGCAAAATGAACAAGCGCACCTTTATACTTGTATGTAGGAATCTGGTAGCTGATGATCTCTTCAGCTTTGGGCGCAGCTTTTCGTATCGCGGATCGTAGTTCTTCCATCATTTGAACGATCTCCGGTGGATGCGCTTCAAGATAGTCATCGACTGTTTTCGGAATGGAGGTTAATGTTTTCATTTCGAGTCTGCTACACAGCTTTTGATTTGTGAGTTCAACTTGTCCAACGCATTATGGCTTCATTGCTTTTGCAACATAATGATCACTGCAATCAATAATAATCGTTAAGTGCTGGAGTTACACGACGGAAGCAAAATATTTGAAACCATCCACCGTGCCAGTGCTGCCACCTGCCTAATGATGTTTCATAACAAAGATAAGTCAACTAATATGTGCGCGGCGGTGTTACACCGGTAAAGATAGGGCGAATAACGACAACCAGTATTTGTATAGCAGATTGTTTTATCATCGGCATTTACTACTTTTCACGACATGCGCTATTTCTTTCACATCGGATATCAAGGCACGGCCTACCGCGGATGGCAGAAATTCCCTGACATCAACAGTGTGCAAAACACAATCGAGCAAACGCTCGAAAAAGTGTTGAAGCTAAAGACACCGATCATTGGATGCGGCCGGACAGACGCTGGCGTACACGCCGCTCAGTTTTATTTTCACGCTGATATCGAAAAAACAATTGATTTTGATTTGAAGTGGCGCCTAAACCAAAACCTTCCTGCTGATATTTCTGTGTTCGATGTATTTGAAGTGAGTGACGAACGGCATGCACGATTTGACGCCATCAGCAGAAGCTACGACTACTTCATTCATGTTGAGAAAGACCCGTTTCTCTGCCAGTATAGTACCTTTTACGATGTACCAGATCTCAACTATGCTTCGATGCACGATGCAGTAGCATTGTTAATGTTGTACGATGACTACAAATCGTTTTGCAAAACACCGGCTAAATACAGGACAACGATTTGTGAGATAACTAAGGCGGCCTTGTTTGTCGGCGAGCGTGGACGACTGCGGTTTCATATTTCGGCGAATCGTTTCCTGAGTGGAATGATCCGCGTTATTGTCGGGCATTTGGTCCAGATCGGACGCGGCGACATGACGAAAGATGAATTTGAAAGCATGTTGATTACTAAAGCGCCCTCACCGAATGTGGCGCGCGCCCCCGCGCAGGGACTTTACTTGTCATCCGTTGTTTACCCTTACGTGAGTCTGCCGCCACGAACAGATTTCGTGCCCATGCTGTCGAGGTGAAATAATGAAGAGCGTTTGTTCGTGACATGACGGAGTTCATGCCACATTGATCCGGTTCATTCGATTTCATTAACGAAGGGCCGACGATCAGTTGTCCTGTAAGTTGTAAGCGAGCACCGCACCCCTTCCTTGTTTTGCGAGCCCGCTGTTAACGGTGACAACATGACCATTGAAAGACCATAGGTTTAAGTAGCATTCTCCGGGGCTTTCAGCGTAATCAGTTGCCTCTTCAGTTGACAACAGAATCAGCGGCTGATAGGGAGCCGCCTGCTGTACGGGTCGCCGTGGTGACTCTCGTTGCGCATATGACTGAAAATACAAACCTGACAATAGAAGCAGAGCAAGAAGTGTTTTCATGGCAGAGATGTGATGGTGATGTATATAGAAACTCCGTTGCCTGCTAATCGTTGTTGAAAGTATATCAACGGGTTTGAAATATTACAGACGGCGATGCGCCGAAATCCGTGATATATAATATCATACGAAATGGGGTACCTTTAAGGATAATTTGTGTACGGATTTTTTTTACATGGATGTAGGTAATGCGATTTTATTTGAAGACGACGTTATCATTGTCGTCAACAAGCCTGCTGGATTGATGGTCGAGCCGGACCGAAATGGATTTCCGAATCTTCAACAGCTTACGAAGAAGTATTTAAAGGAAAAGTTTGCTTTGAAGGGAGAGGTGTATGCACAGCATCTGCATCGGCTCGACCGTCCTGTGAGCGGTGTTGTCCTATTTGCGATCCGAAAGGAGGTTTTGCGAAACCTGAGTGAGCAATTTGCGCAACGCGTCGTTAAAAAATACTATCAGGCTGTGACATCCCGTGGGCCAGAATCAACAACTGGAACACTTGAGGATTGGATCCGAAAAGAAAAACGAAAAGGCGTGATTTGCAATGAAGACCAGATCGGTGCGGAAAAAGCCTTGTTATACTACAACGTCACGAAATTGAATGACGCGGCTTTTCTTTGGGATATAGAGCTCCATACGGGAAAATTTCACCAGATTCGTTCACAGTTATCACACATCGGTTGCCCAATTATCGGCGATCATCTTTATGGATCAGCAGCATCTTTCCATGCGGACGCCATTGCGCTACATGCGCGCCGGTTAATTTTTAAACATCCGCTTTCCGAAAAGGAAATGGATATCGTAGCGGAATTTGATTTCAACTTATGAGTTAAAATTAAAGGCACGACAGTGTTAGGATTTAACTTGTCGGCTGCCGGGCACGGTTGCTATTGTTTCTCTTCGCAGTTGAACATCCACTGCACGCCAAACTTGTCTGTGAGGCTACCGTAGTAAGCACCCCAGAATGTGTCCTGTAGATCCATGCTGACCCTCCCGCCATTTGCCAGCGCGTCGAAAAGACGTTTCGTTTCCTTTCGCGTGTCGGGTGACAGGCAGATATACACGTTGTTACCGACGTTCACTTTGAATCCCATTGATTCGGGAGCATCAGTTCCCATCAACATGTGTCCACCGAGAATCGGAAGTTGAACGTGCATAACCAGGTTCTTGTCTGCATCCGGAAGCGGAGGCATTCCTTCCTGTGGAGGGATCTCGCTGAACCTTGCTACGGTTCCAACGAACTCGGTGTTAAAGACGGACTTGTAAAAATTGAAAGCTTCTTCTGTATTACGAGTAAAATTGAGGTAAGTGCTTACGATTGCCATATCTTAATTGTTTTAATGATGTACAAAAGTAACGGTTTGCGCATTCCTCGTAGTATCCCGAATGCGACAACGAGGGGTTCAATGGCGTCAGGTTAATTTCAATTAAACCATTTACGGAATGGAAAAAAAGATTTAGCTTTCATCAACTAACCTTTACCCATGTCAAAACAAAAATCATTACAATCTTTCTCTCATGGCACGACACTTTGTTTAATAAGTGCTCTGCTATTGTTTGGTGCCATTAACAATGGAAGTGCGAATTCATTACAGGAACGGCGTACCATCACAGGTATTGTCAAAGACTCCGAAACAAATGAGCCGATAGCCGGAGCATCGGTTACGATCAAAGGCGATTACCAGGGAACAACCAGTGACAGCGACGGAAAATTTTCGTTGCAGGCTGCAACAGGTGACGAGCTTGTTGTCAGTTTTATCGGCTATCTGTCGACAACGGTTCCAGTTACGGAAGCTGATACTTACAATGTGTCGATGGTTTTCCAGGCTGAACAATTAATGGAAATTGTTGTTGTAGGAAGTCGCAACCAGAACCGGACAATACTGGAGTCGCCGGTTCCGATTGATATTATCGAGCCCGCGGCAATTGCCAATGCATACGGAAAAGTGGAGATCAACCAGATTCTCCAGTATGCGGCACCGTCGTTCAATGCAACAAAACAGTCTGGCTCGGACGGGGCGGATCATATTGATCCCGCATCGCTTCGTGGTCTTGGGCCCGATCAAACACTCGTGCTGATTAACGGAAAGCGCAGACATCAGTCCTCGCTTGTAAATGTTTTCGGAACGCGCGGACGCGGTAACTCAGGAACAGATTTGAATGCGATACCTGCGGCAGCAATCAAGAGGATTGAAATTCTTCGTGATGGCGCTTCAGCACAGTATGGCTCTGATGCCATTGCAGGTGTGATTAATATTGTCCTTAAAGATCAGACAGACGGCGTAACGGGCGGCATCACGTACGGCGCGTACAGCACAAATGTCGGCAACGGCTTTGAAGATGAAACCGGGGAGACACTTTGGAACATTAAGGGAAAAAATCGCCTTGATGGAGAAAACAGAAGCTTTGATGGGAATACTGTACGGACGGATCTTAACTACGGAATCAAGCTTGGCGACAAAGGTGGCTTTGCAAACTTCACGACTGAGTTTCTTACCAAAGAGAGAACTTTGAGACCTGGATTTTCCTGGCGAAAAGGTTATGGGTCAGCTGCGGTTGACGGATTCAATTTTATGATCAACTCGAGTGTCCCCCTCTCAAAGAATACACACTTCTACGTGTTTGGCGGATCAAACTTTAGACAGACAGATGCTTATGCGTTTTCACGCGACAGCTATGCGGACGGCGATTACAGAACCGTGCCTTCCCTATATCCCAATGGATTTACGCCACACATTACTTCCGACATTCGCGATGTGAGCGTTTCAGCCGGTCTGCGACATGACCTTGCTAACGGATGGAAAGTTGATTTCAGTAATACTTTTGGCAAGAACAATTTTCACTACTATATCACAGAAAGTAACAACGCGTCATTGGAATCGGCATCCCCGGTAGATTTCGATGCCGGCGGACACAGCCTCGCGATGAACGTTGTCAACCTTGACTTCTCTCGATTCTACGATGACATCGCTTCTGGCTTTAACCTTGCGTTTGGTACTGAATTCAGAACCGAACGTTTTGTAATATTTGCAGGCGAAGAGGCCTCTTACTCAATTTATGATGACAACCGCGTTGCGGTAACGAATCCCGCCCTTCAGACTCCCGCGCTCGACCCTGATGGCAACCCGTTGCCAGGGGGCTCCCAGGGATTTCCCGGCTATAGCCCAGACAATGCCGTTGATCGTGGAAGAAGTAACTTTGGCGTTTATACAGATGCTGAACTAAATCTTACGTCTGACTTCTTATTGAATGGTGCTTTGCGCTTCGAGCGATATAGCGACTTTGGTAATACATTCAACGCGAAACTGGCAGCACGTTATAATTTTAGTGAGACATTTGCGATCAGAGGATCCCACTCAACCGGGTTTCGCGCGCCGTCACTTGCGCAGATTCACTATAACCTGATCTTCAACAACATCGTGAATGGTGAATCACTGCCATCATTGCTTGCAGCAAACACAAGTACAGTAGCGCGTGCGTTTGGGATTGGTCCTTTAAAAGAAGAAACTGCGCAGAATGCTTCGCTCGGATTTACGCTTAGGTTTGGCGATTTCTCCGCGACAGTTGACGGTTACATGATCAATGTGCAGGACAGGATCGTGTTGACGGATAATTTTGACGCGTCCTCCCTGAACCTCGGTGTTGATGCCGCACAGTTTTTTGCAAACGGTGTAGATACCAAAACAACCGGACTCGATATGGTTCTCGCGTACAATCACAGCTTTAACGTGGAAAGCAAGCTCAGCGTAATACTGTCAGGAAACTTTAACAATCTGGAAATTGAAAAGATCAACAGCCGCGGCCTGAATGAATACACTTTCTTTGGACCGTTTTCGCAGGCATATCTGCAGGCGGCTGCACCTGACTATAAGATCGGCGCAAATATTTCATATACGATATCCAAATTCACCGCCAATGTTTTCCTGACGCAGTTTAGTGAAGTGAAGCTACAGGATTTTCAATGGATAGATACTCCCGCCACAACACAAGCGGAAGCTGATGCGCTATATGCAGTTGCGACAGACGTTTATGATGCTGTGATGACTGTTGATGTCAACCTGGCATTTCAGTTGACACCGGGTATCGGCATTGCAGTTGGCGCAAATAACTTATTTAACAAGTATCCAACGCCTCAGTTTGATGCATGGACCGACCAGGGCGGCATGAACGATTCGGTACAAATGGGTTCCGATGGCGCGTATTATTTCGGCCGAATCAACTTCAAGTTCTGATGTAGAAAGAATTTGCTTTTCAAAAAGCCCGCATTTTATCGCGGGCTTTTTGTTTTTTGTATGTTGTTCAATGCTGCTTACTGTGCTTCGGGCGAAACTGTAGCTCTATCTTCTGGCTGATCGAAAGACTAAACAATGCGAACGATGTAAAGAAAAAGAACCCGGTCAACAAACTCGACTTATTTGTTGTAAGGATTTCAATTGAATCAGCGATGCTTTCAATTTGTCTGAGCTGTTCGGTAATGATTCCAGAAAAACCGATGTACGACATAAATATCGCGATGACCATTACGTCAGCCATTGACCATTTGCCTGTTTTGAACGCCATGAACCTGACAACCCGATTCTCACGTAAATCAGGGCGGAATACGTAAGCAACAGAGGCAAGTTGTTTCACGATTGGAAACAGAACACTGAAAACGAAAACAAGAATGCCTACAATCAGCACATCGGTGCGCGATTGCTGAAGCATTAGCCAAACAACTTCAAGAATGCTTTTGCTTTTATAGTATAGAACCTGATCGCTGAATCTGATTGATTCGCCAAGCAACGTAAATGACATGCTTTGAATTCGTGCATCGATCTCGATCATTGGCAACATCAAACCCGTTAACAGCAGCAAAAGACTGATGGTGATCAACAATACATATTCGGCCTTTGAAAAATTTTTCGACATGAACACCCAAAGAATAACCGCGATGGTAACAATCAAAACAATGATCTTGTACGGTTTACTTTTCTCATCAAGGGCGTTAATGCTTGTAGTCAGTCCTTCAATTGCATTTTCTCTGGTTGAAAAATTATTCCGCTTAAGAATCTCATCGTGCGTAGTATAATCGAGTTCGGCAAAGGTCTTATCGGTGTACTCGTTTAACTTTTGGATCACGAATTCCTTCATCGCCTGCCTGTTTGCAGGATCGTTAATGAAGTCGAGGATTTGATCGGTGAACTTTGGGACATCTTTCCGGATCGTGTCAAACGCGCCGAACATAGAAGTCATCGCGCTTTCGAACATCCCCTTCAGCGAATTTGATTTCTTCTTGTGGTAACGTGCCTCGAAATCGTCGATGACCTTGTATAAAAAAGAGGAAATCTTTGCGCGCATCTCACCACGATTTGACGGAGAAAAATCAAGCTCATTTACTTTTTTTGTGATGATCCCTGCTAGAATTTTTTTCCATTCATCGACACTGAAGATCCCGTACTTAACTTTTGAAAGTTCAATCAGGTCTTCCTTAAGAAGCCGTCTTTCGTTTTCAATGGTATAAATCGAAAACGAAAAGAAAGTTATTACGCAGAGCAGAAATAGCAGGATGATGGTTTTCAAGTAACGCACGTCGATAAGTTTAGTACAAAGCTACGACTTTCAAGACGTTTAAGACGCGCATTTGTTAACAGGCCGCCGGCCATTCCGATTCTAATGGCTTCGAATAAAGAGAGGAGCTCCGCCGTCATTTGTGCCGGCAAAGCTCATCCCTCTTTATTAATGACCGTTGCTGTAGTTAAGAATGACCCAGGCGGCCACTTTAATTTTCTAAACTATTGCTCATCGGCACTCGGGCCGTAGCTGCCTGGTATCGGAATATTCAGCAGACGCAGGTAAACACCAAGCTGAGCCCGGTGGTGAATAATCTGGCTGAATGTCATTCGCAACACATCGCGCTTGGGGTCAACGCTGAAAATTGTTTTGCCACTTCTTAATGTCCACGGTTTGTCGAGCACTTCTTCTCGACCTGCGTTAATATGCTTTCGCCCATCCTCGAGTGATTTTTCAAAGTGGTCAAGTAAATCCTGCGTTGTTTTTAGATCGGCGGGTGAATATGGATTGCTTTCAAAGTCAAGCTCGTCTGTGTTCAACGCCATTCCAATCCACGTCGGCAGTTCCGCTACGTGCGTTGCCAGCGTTTTCAAAGTCATGCTTTTCGGATGCGGCTGCCAGTCAAATTTGTCGGCGGGTACGCGGCTGAGCATTTTGCGGGTTGTAATTGCTTCGTTTTCAAGTTCTTTTCTGAGCGCTTCCAGTTGTGTCATTGTTGATTATGTTTATTGTTATTGTTTATGAAGCAAAAGACGGGGCAGGGCATGACAACGGTATGTCAGTAGGTTTTTTCGCTTAAACCTTTCCTCAAAGTTTACGTAATTGCTGTCGATGCTTTCCCGTAATAACATCATCCTTCTTGTTTGCTGCTCTGGCATTTTTTTCGAAGCGCTCGACATCGCTATTGTCAACCTGGCCATGCCCATCATTCAGCAGGACTTTCAACTCCCGGCAGACGCGATCCAATGGATGCAGGTTGTCTATGTACTCTGTTACGGCGGGTTTCTCGTTCTCGGTGGAAAGCTTGCTGATCTATTAGGCCGCAAAAAAGTGTTCATTGCCGGATCATTGATTTTCATGATAACTTCGCTAGGCGCGGGATTATCACCCGGGTACAGTTTTCTCCTGCTGAATCGGGCACTTCAGGGAATCGGTGCAGCGCTGGTACTGCCGTCCGCATTTTCAATCATTACCAATACGTTTCACGATGAGCATGAGCGGAACAAAGCAATAGGAATCTTCGGGTCCTTTGCGGCGATAGGTTCTGGCAGCGGTTTGTCGCTCGGCGGCATTGTCGCCACCTATTTCGGATGGCAATGGATTTTCTTTATTAATGTGCCCGTAATATTCATCTCGTTGATATTCGCGTTCGTTTACATTGCGCCTGACCATCAGCACACGTTGAGGCGGAGACCTGACGCGCTTTCATCATTTTTGTTGACAAGTGCATTGTTCGGGCTGAACTATCTCGTTCATGGACTTGGCGCGATACGCAAGGACTGGCTTGAGCTTGTAATGCTTCTGGCAGCCGTCGTGATACTGATTGTACTGTTCTTTAAAAGAAACAGCTCACGCAAAGAACCACTGATTGATTTTGCAGTTTTAAATCAACCGACGGCCACAACAGGCTATGGTGGCATTGCTATGATGGGCGCAGTCTTTACCAGTTATCTTTTTCTTATTTCACTCATCCTTCAAAAAAGCATGCAGTTTACTGCGGCGCATGCCGGGTTTATCCTCCTTCCCTTTAGTATATTCTCGGCGATCGTCTCAAAATACATCGTCCCCGCTATGCTGCGCGTCATCTCCATCGGTCGGGTTGGCGTGCTTGGGATGGTTTTCATGTTGACCGGTACGCTTACGCTGGCGATCTGTATCGCGAATGATTATCATACAATTCCATTGCTGATTTCAATCGGATGTGTAAACGGCGCAGGTATCGCGATATGTTTTATGGCATATAACATTACCATCCTCCACGCTATTCCGAAAGAACAACACGGCCTTGCATCAAGCCTTATGAACGCGAGTTTCTTTTTTGCAGGAGGACTTGGCTTATCAACGATCAGCCTTTTCCTCGACGATGCAGATGAAACATACTTTATTCCTGTTATGGTGATGAGTAGTTTTGCGCTGCTCGGTATTGCCTGGTTGTTGATCAGGCAGACGGCTCCGCGGTTATTGACTTTAAAACGCTAATCGCAATCGATCTGACTATATTTTCATTGTGTATGACAACGCCTTCTAAAGATCCGCTTCACGGTAAAACGCTCGAGATGATTTTAAATGAGCTTGTTGCACATTTTGGCTGGGAAGATCTTGGAAGCATTATTCCGATCAACTGTTTCAGATTTGATCCAAGTATTAAGTCCAGCCTGACGTTTTTACGCAAAACGCCGTGGGCGCGGAAAAAAGTAGAAGACCTTTATATTAGTATCCAGCGCTAGATCATCGCAATAAGTTTTGGCTTCATCGCACTGCCGGCTGGTATCATTTTTTCCCGTAGAAGAGAAAATGCAAGGCTTATGAGCAGGAGAAGTGTCTATGATCGGCGCTACATTAACACAAGTGTTAACCGCCAGGTGTATCCCCAGGAGCCAGTCAGACAGGATGGACGGCCCGAGATGAATGATCCGCAATCGCATGACGACAGAAGCTGGTGGAACCGGGCAGGGGATGAGGTGTTGTCATGGTTTGGTGACGAATACGCAGTTCGCCGGCGCCGGCACGATGAAGGACCACACCGCGGAAAGGGACCGAAAGGTTACACGCGTTCGGACGAAAGGATACGCGAGGATGTGATGGACCGGCTCACAGACGAATGGCATGTTGATGCAACAGAAATTGAGGTCTCGGTAGTGGATGGTGAAGTGACTTTGAGCGGATACGTTCACGAACGTTACCAGAAAAGAAGAGCAGAAGTGGTGGTTGAAAATATTCCGGGCGTTAAAGAAGTTGAAAACCGGATTCGTGTAAATCCATATAATCCGATGGACAATGTGAACATGATGCCGTAGGTCATAAACAACGCAGTGTTCGAATAATTTTAACGCTATTTTAACAGGTATCAATGAAGAATAGTGTTTATTTGCGCACCCACGAGAATGTCAAAAACTGTAATTCTTATTGATGATGACCAGGACGACCTGGATCTCATGAAGGAGACGATCACGAAGATAGACCCGGCTATTTTCTGTATCAGCTTCATTTACCCTGACGAAGCGCTTCGGGTTGTCAACCGCGAACTTGCTTTTATCCCCGATTACATCTTCATTGATATTAACATGCGCCGACTGACGGGCGATAAGCTCTTAAAGGAATTCCGCACAAATAAGGCATTGGATAATGTCGTTATTACCATGTTCTCTACTTCAATGCCTTCAACAGTTTCGCAAGCATTGAAAGACTCAGGAGCGGATTTCACTTTTCAGAAACCTTCAAAAGTGAACGAGTACCCGAAAGTCCTTTCCTCCATCCTTCTTTAGCGATGCATGAAACTAACCGTTTAATGATCACACGATTTAAGAAACGTTCCGCGGCATAATTTTTTTCCTGCATAATTCCTGGTCTGTAAATAGCGTTACCCTTCTGAGCGCCTGGCCTGATCCCTGCATGGAAATAAAGCCATTCATCAGCGATGCATTTAGCTTTCTGAAAAAAGACAGGAAAGTTGTTGACTATATTCGCCATTATGATTGGGAAAACAGTGGCCTTGGATCTCCCGAACGATGGTCGGCCACGTTCAAAATAGCTTTCTCAGTTTTAGCCTCTGCAAGGTTTCCGGTGATATTATTCTGGGGAGAAGATAACCTTTGCTTTTATAACAGTTTCGTTTCTTCCGCTATCAGCCAATATCAACCGCATCCCACGGCTTTTGGACTTCCGGCAAAAGAGCTTTGGAAATCAGCAAGTGCATTTGATCCGTTGCTAAATGATGCTAAAGCGGACGATGCGACCGCTGTAGATCAGGTTTCACTATTCTTAGAGGCGTGTTTCAACCACACGCTTACCGGCTTTAATGTTTCGTCAGTCCAGGACGAAGATCAGAACACTTGTGCCCTGCTGGTTACATGTTTTCCACAGGTAAAAGAAGAAATACCCGTGGCAAGTGATCATCGGTTTCAGAAGCTTGTTGAGCAGGCTTCGGTTGGAATTTTGGTCGTGACCGGCGATGACTTCCGGATTGACATTATCAATGAAATGTTTGGACGACTGATCGGACATTCAACAGCGCCTTTGTTGGGGAAACCATTTTTTCAGCTGTTGCCGGAAACCGAAAAGGCCTTCCGATCGCCAATTGATCGTGTTCGTGCAACGCGACAACCCCTTTATCTTTTGGAGCAACCATATGAAATTATTACTTCAGAAGGCAAATATACAGGTTACGCCAATCTAACATATCAACCCTACCTGGGAGGTAGCGCAAATGATAACGGCGTAATGGTGTTATATCACGATGTAACAGAATTAGTCAATAGCCGAAAAAGAATCCAGGATGCAGAGGCGAAAGCCCGGCTTGCCATCGAGTCGGCCGACCTTGGCACGTACGAACTCAACCTTTCGACAAGTGAGTTAATTACATCGGAGCGTTTCCGATCAATATGGGGCATACAAGACGCGGTCAGCCGCCGGGAATTCGCAGATATGATCCACCCGGAAGATCGGGAAATACGCGCACGTGCTCATAGTGAAGCGCCGCGCACCGGGCAGGTAGCATACGAAGTAAGAATTATTCGTCCCGATAACCAGGTGAGGTGGATAAAAGTAAACGGCCGGATCTTATACAATGAAAATCGAAATCCCGTTACGCTCCTCGGCGTTGTGCAGGACATCACGCCACTGCACGAGTTTACCGATGCCCTCGCTGGAATTGTGCGCGAACGCACCCTCGAGCTGCAACGTGTCAACAAAGAAATGCTCGCGACGAATGAAGAGCTGAGCGAATCAAACGAAATGCTTACAAATGCGAACAAAGAGCTTGAGCAATTCGCCTATGTCGCTTCTCACGACCTGCAGGAGCCGTTGCGCAAGATTTTACTCTTTGCAAATATTCTGAACGATCGGTTCCAGTATGAGTTGCCACCAGGGGCTCAGAGTTACCTTGGCAAGATATCGTCTTCGGCTACGCGCATGAGCAACCTGATCAAAGATCTGCTCGACTATTCACGGCTTTCTTACAAGAAGCCACTGTTCCAGTTGGTTGACCTGAACTTAATTGTCGCGAATATCATTCAGGACTTTGAAATTCTGATCAAACAGAAGAAAGTCAATGTAACAACGGACGGGCTGCCCGTAATTGAAGGCATACCCATTCACATGAACCAGGTTATTTACAACCTGATTGGTAATGCCTTGAAGTTTACACGTAAAGGCACAGAGGCCCACATTCATGTCAGCGGTCGCAAGTTGAAACCAGGCGAAGTGAAGTTATATCCCAGGCTTAAACCCGGAAGGGTTTACTACCAGATTTCCGTTAGCGATAACGGGATTGGATTTAGTCAACAGTATGCTGAGAAGATATTCACCATCTTTCAGCAGCTGAACGACAAATCTGTTTACGGTGGTTATGGCATCGGTTTGTCATTGTGCCGCCGTATTGTCGACAATCACAAAGGAATCATTTTTGCAACCGGCGAAGAAAACAAAGGTGCCACCTTCAGCTTCATTATTCCCGAAGTCCATTCACATTAATCAATACCAAATCTCATTTCTATGGAAACAATGTTAACACTTGAAAAACCCGCTAATGAAGTTGAAAGACTAAACGCGTTAAAAAAGTATGAGATCCTCGATACTCCGGCGGATGGGAGTTTTGATCGCATCACTGCACTTGCGTCAACGATTTTCAAAGTGCCGATTGCAATCATTAGCCTGGTTGATACGGACCGGATCTGGTTCAAGTCGCACCATGGTTTGAATGTGAAAGAGATCAACCGCGATCCCGGTTTGTGTGCGTCGGCGATCATGTCGAAAGATGTGTACGTAATTGAGAACGCGAAGGAAGATCCGCGTTGTCTGACAAATCCACTTGTTGCTGGCGAGTTCGGACTGCGTTTCTATGCGGCGACCCCGCTCACAACGGAGGACAATTACAATCTTGGAACATTATGTATCATTGATCAGCAGCCGCGGAAACTTACGCCACAGGAAAGAGCTGTTCTTAAAAGTCTCGGTGAAATTGTAATGGATGAAATGAACATGCGCATCGCCGTGCGCGATACGGCATCGAACGTGAAGAATCTCGCTTCGGATATGAGTGAGCATCTTCGTGTAGCTGCGGCAAACATTAAGGAATCAAGCAAGGAAGAGATCACAACGCATCTGGAATTGTCAAGGATGTATCTGAAAAACGTTCAGAACCAGCTTCAGAATTTATAGGCAGTTGTATATAATATGAGTCAAGCGGAGGTGACTTATGATTACAAGTCCTCCGCTTGAATTGAATTTATTTTCACGTTGTACAGGTTGCACTCATCTCTTTTGGATCAGGTAAACACCTAGCAACAGGCACGCAATTCCAGCCAACCGATAAACAGAAATTGGTTTGACAGGCAAGTGCATCCAGCCAAAATGGTCGATCACGATGGCCGCGCTAAACTGACCTGCAACGATAAAGGCGAGCGCATTTGCTGCGCCGATTTTTGGCGTTGCTATCACAACACCTGTTACGTAAAGTACGCCGAGCATACCACCCGAGAACGTCCACCATTGCGACACGTGTCCGGAAGGAAATATTGTTGACTGCCGGAAAAATGTGAAGTACAAAAACAATAAAGCGATTGTACCAACGCAAAACGAGATCAGCGCCGTTAGCACTGGATTATTGGTGTCAGTTCTCAATTGCGCGTTTACACCAGTTTGAAAGGCCACCGCAACTCCTGCAAGAATGCAAAGTAAATAGTATTGTATTTTCATAAACAGTGCCTTGATACCGGGCTGTCCCTCACTTCCTCGAAAATTAATGGAATTTCAACGTTGCCTCTGCTCTACTTAAAAATATTATAATCTGCTACCATCTTTTTGTAGTCAGGCAGTATCTTTTCGTAAGATGCCTCATCAATTTTTTTCAGACTATTCATGAGTCCGCCGATGCCTGAGTCCTTCAGGCTCACGCGTTGTTTTTTGATATCCTCCATCTTCGTGCGGATAGTCGCTTCAAGCTTACGTAATTCTCTTTCGGTCATACATGCTGATTGTGTATGCAAGATAATGCGACGCCTTCCCTTTTGATAAGAAAAACAACTAAAACTATCGTATCGATATCCGGATTCTGTAGCGAATCCGTTGACGGGTTTTTGGTGAAGTTCGCTATATTACACTTCCTGGAATGAAAAAAAGCCCGGCTCTCCGGGCTTTCATTGTTTAATATCAATTTAGATCCTCCGACACTTCTTCTAAAATAGCAACGTCGTTATTATCTTTTAACGACGATTTCGTTTTTTTAAACGTTTTGTCGACGATTTTTTCCAGCGCCGTGATTGCTTC
>DASPJN010000036.1:0-13039 GCA_035628595.1 Chryseosolibacter sp. | reverse complement strand
TAAATAACCTTAGAAAAGTTATAGTAACCCAGTTAATCGCTTAAAGGTCATAATTAAGGTGTCGCACAACGTTTCTAAAAAATTACTTACCCTATGCAGGTAATATTTAGTTTAAAAAATAAAGTTTTATCGACTCAAAACTTTCTATTCAGGATTTCGCTCATGACTATGGCTGCCCGTAACCCTTCCGGATCCTGAAATGATTTCGTGTATTCGTTCAATAAATCGCGTTGTTTCTGCTGTTCAAATGCCTTGAACTTCCCAAACTCAATCTTGCTATCACTGCGCTTCATCGTTTCCTCTAACGAAGGCCTGTTAAATGCCAGGGCTTTTGCCTGCTCATACTCCTCGGAAGGCCTTCCGCGATTGTATTTCGGTCTTTCTTCAATCTGTTCAAGACTCGCCTCTTCTTCGCGAATGTTATCGTCGTAATCAGTGTAAGCAGTCTGAGGTTCCGGTTCCGGTTTTCTTGCCTGCTTTCCCTCTGTTATCTCGCGAAGCAATTCCTCAAAACTCATTGGTTGTGGCTTATGCTCAGGAACCTTCTGCCCTCCAAACGGTTGAGGCGTTGGTCTTTCCTGTTCATTTTCCTTGTCCTGTTCCGGTTTTTTAAAAAATCTGCTCAAAAACCAGATCGCACCTATCACAATATAAATCCAATACTTTGCCTCCATTACAACAAAAATAGTAAAATAAACCAAAAAACGAACTTTTTAATATTCAGCTGATTAGACGGCCTGCGCATCAGCAATTAACCGCATGTATGTGTATCTGTCTCATTTAGATTGGGTTCGGTAAAAGATTGGCGTGGCCGGGATTTTTATTTTGAATTCCAATAACGTCCCGCTTATCTTTGCTACCCCTCTTTTCAAAGAAGGTCGTTGACAGTACTTAGTAGGCGCTCATTTACCTTACTGAAATACATCAGACGCTCACAAGAGGCAACCACTACAACTCTTTTAGCATGCAATTAGCGAAACTGGAGATCAAAGGCTTCAAAAGTTTTGCCGACAAGGTTGTTATTAACTTCGACGAAGGAATAACAGGTATTGTTGGGCCAAACGGATGTGGAAAATCAAACGTTGTGGACTCGATCCGTTGGGTTTTGGGCGAGCAAAAAACAAGCGCCCTTCGTTCCGAAAAAATGGAGAACGTAATCTTCAACGGAACAAGCAATCGTTCACCGCAGCAGATGGCGGAAGTTTCGCTGACGATCAACAACACAAAGAACATTCTTCCAACAGAGTATTCGCAGATCACGATCACGCGCCGTCTTTACAGAAGCGGCGAAAGTGAATATCTGCTCAATGGTGTTGCGTGCCGTCTGAAAGATATTACCAATCTTTTCCTTGATACCGGAGTGGCTTCGAACAGTTATGCCATTATAGAACTTGGAATGGTTGACGATCTTCTTAATGATAAAGACAACAGCAGAAGGACACTCTTCGAAGAAGCCGCGGGTATTTCGAAATTCAAGAAGCGCAAGAAAGAAACGCTCAAGAAACTTGAGGATACCGATGCCGATCTTGAACGCGTTGAGGACCTGCTTTTCGAGATCGAGAAGAACATGAAGAGCCTTGAAAAACAGGCGAAGCAGACCGAGAACTATTACAAGATCAAAGACGATTACAAAGAGAAAAGCATCAATCTCGCGAAAGTCGTTGTTAACAAACAGAAGGAGAATTTCAACGCGTTAACAAGCCAGATCCAGGCTGAAAACGACCGGAAAGTCGGGTTGGCTTCACAGATTGCTGAGAAAGAAGCTGCAATTGAAAAGGCTAAATCTGAGCTGATCATAAAAGAAAAAACACTTTCGTCGCGACAGAAAGCCATCAACGAATTTGTTTCGAAGATCAGGCAATATGAAAGTGAGAAGCAGATCAAGAATGAGCGTTTAAAATACCTGAACGACAAAGCGAACAGCCTGCGTGAACAAATCGAGCAGGATAAGAAAAGCAACGAGCGGGCACGGTTTTCCATTCAGAGTTTAGAGAAGGAAAAAGAATCCGCCGAACAGATCCTTACCGAGATCAATCAGAAGCTCGACCATCTGAAGCGCGACTACGAAGATCAGAAACGCAAGACAACAGAACTTCAGCAACAGGCCGACTCGATCCGCGCAATTCAGCGTGAACGCCAGGAAGAATCATTCCAGATCAACAAGGCTACCGAAATCCGTGAGATCCAGGTTTCATCTTTTAAACAGGAGCTCGAACGCACCGCCTCCGATTCAAATCAACAGAGCGCGAGCCTGGTAGAGTTTGAAAACAAGCTCGTTGAATTGCAGAACGAGATCGATGCTAATAACGAGCAGCTGGACGGTCTTAAAAAAGAAGAAGAGCATATCTCTACGCGTACGTCGGGTCTTGAAAAGACCATCGACATGATCCGTGAGGAGATGAATGTGACGAGTCGTAAACTCGATGCGCGGCAGAACGAATATAACCTGACGAAATCGCTTGTCGAAAACCTCGAAGGATTTCCGGAGGCGATCAAATTCTTAAAGAAGAAGGTTGCAAAGAATGCTCCTCTCCTTTCCGACATCCTCACGACTTCGGAAGAATATCGTGTTGCCATTGAAAATTATCTCGAGCCATATCTCAATTATTATATCGTCGATCATGAAGCGGAAGCTTATGAAGCGATCAATATTCTGAGTGATGCTTCGAAGGGTAAGGCACACTTCTTCATTCTCGATTCATTCGAAAAATTTGAAACATCTTCATCAAGAATTTATTCAAATGCTTTTCCTGCTACGCAGATCATCGAATTTGATCCGAAGTACAGGAAGCTCATGTCATACATTCTCGACAGGGTCTACATTTATGAAGGAGACGTAAAAAATATTCCGGCTACCGATGAGAACACATTCATCACGAAGAGCGGAAAAGTAACCCGTCGTAAGTATAGCATCTCGGGTGGATCCGTAGGTCTGTTCGAAGGAAAGAAGATCGGACGTGCGAAAAATCTCGAGAAACTTGAGAAGGAGATCAAAGAGCTTACTACGAAGCTCGACGAGATCCGTACAAGCCTTCTCGAGAAACAAAGTGATTTAGAAAAACTTCGGAACAACAAGCTTCGTCAGGAAATTGAAAGCCTGCAGAACACGATCCGACAAATTAAAGAAGAGCACGTTTCCGTTCGCACGAAAAGGGAGCAGTTTTCAAATATGCTCAGCAGCGCTGATCTGCGCCGCGAAGACATTCTCGAAAAGATTGACACCTTATTAAAAGAGCTCGACGACCTGAAGCCAAAAGCACAACAGGCACAACATGATCTGGATGAACAGGAAAGCCGGTTGTCTTTCATCACAGATGATCTCGCGAGCAACTCTGAATTATTAAGTCAGAAATCGGCAGCATACAACGAACAGAATATCTTCTTCCACCAGCAGGAGAACCGTGTAAAAAGCATTGACCAGGAAATTCGCTTCAAGCAGGAGTCAATGGATCAAAGCAGCGCACGTATCCATACCAATACAGAAGACCTCAGAAAGAACGAAGAAGAAATCAAGATCATTATCGAAGGGACGCAAACCAACGATGATGAGTTGCTCGGCATGTACGAGGAGAAGGAAGCCATGGAGAAAGGTCTTTCAGAAGCCGAAAAGGAATATTATGAGTCGCGTGGACAAATAGACGGTGTTGAAAAAGAGCTTCGCGAAATTCAGCACACACGCCAAAGCATCGACAGCGCATTGATGGATTTGCAAAACGCCCTCAACGAGAGCAAGCTGCAATTGAATTCCGTTAAGGAACGTCTGTCGGTTGAATTCAATATTGACCTTGATTCAGTTATGGGGCAGGCCGCTCCTGAGGAAGCCGAGGCATTGGCGAAAGCTGACGAGGACCAACTCCGCGCGCAGGTTGCGAAAATTCGTGAAAAGCTTGACAACATGGGGCCGATCAACCCGATGGCAATGGAAGCCTACACAGAGATCAAGCAACGCAACGACTTTATCCTCGCACAGAAAGACGATTTATTGAAGGCGAAAGAATCTCTCCTTAACACCATCAAGGAAATTGAAGGTGTTGCAAGTGAAACTTTCATGGATTCGTTTAACAAGATCAAAGATCACTTCATCCGTGTGTTCCAGTCGTTGTTTGTACAGGGCGACGAGTGTGATCTGCGGTTGGTTGATCCTAACAATCCACTTGATTCTGAAATTGAAATCATTGCGAAGCCAAAAGGCAAGCGTCCATTGACAATCAACCAGCTTTCGGGTGGAGAGAAAACATTGACCGCAACAGCTTTGCTTTTCAGCATGTATCTGTTGAAGCCGGCTCCGTTCTGTATCTTCGATGAAGTTGACGCTCCGCTTGATGATGCAAACATTGATAAGTTCAACAACATCATTCGCTCATTCAGCCGCGACAGCCAGTTCGTTATCGTCACACACAATAAGCGGACGATGACATCGACTGATGTGATCTATGGTATTACCATGGTTGAAAAAGGAATATCACGCGTAGTGCCGGTTGACCTGCGTGAACTTGCATAAATACGCTGAGGTAACTCAAAAGAAGAAAGGCCCGGGAACACCGGGTCTTTTTTTGTGCCCCGCCTTTACTAATCTTTGAGCATAGGAATTAATTTCCACATTGATTCTCTTACTGCCTTCATGTTGCGCAATGTAGCGAGACCCGCGACGGTCGCTTTGAAAATTCGTTTGCTTCTTCCACCCTTTTTATTCGTGTTACCAGACATCTCGGAATGAAGCAAACCTTTATCTTCAAGACGATATAGTGTTGTATGGACTGCACTGATGGTTACATCGCGGCCGGTGAGATCAATAATGGCATTCATAACGGTCTGACCATACGCGTTACTGCTTAGCGTCGCTACGATGGTAAGTACTAATTCCTCAAATTCTCCAAGAAATTCTCTTTTCATGACACCACGGTGACAAAAAACGCCGTTCCATATGTTGCGCTTTTGTAAAACAAATCTTTCAACGGTAAATTCATCTGCCATATTTGGCATTCGTCGTTTTAAGAAAAATTTCGTTGTGATGTTGCTGTTAATTGCCGACCAATCTTACACGAATAACCGATGCCGGAAATGTTGGATGAGTGAAAGAACGATGTTTCCTTCCTTTGTGTCGTGATGAAGATGATTGTTGAATGTATTAGTGTGAAGAGAAGAAATGATTTGACCTGTTATCTCGTCCGTCTGTACACTCGCTTAAATTTATTTTTTAACCGAACACTATCCTCTAGACAAGTATAGTGTTTAAAAAACTATGCGCAGCATGATTGTTAAACAAAAGTTTTTCCCTGTAGTAAAGAATGTAATGTTAGCAGCAACAGCTGTATTCTCGCTTGCTCAGTGCAGCGAAGAAGAAGTTCGTCCGGCAACGCCAGTTGCGGATAGCGCCAACGTTGAAATTGCAGCAACAGCTGTAACGCCGTCTTTGCCTAGCGTAACACTTACGGGTATCAACACCATTTACGCAACAGCAACGGACTGCAGCACTTGTACTTATATCGTTCCGGCCGGATCAACTGTTGTTGACGGTAAAGAACTTGGATTGAAGCCAGGCAGTGTTGTGTGTCTCAACTCGATCTACAACTACGGTGACCTTGAGCTTCAGAATTTTGAAGGAACAAAAGAGCAACCGATCGTGATCACTACTGTAGGCGAAAATCTTCAGGCCTCATCAAAAGTGGAGGACATCTCTGTCGAGGGATCAGCCACAGACATTTACTAATCGAATAGACTTTCCCTATAATCTTAACCTGACGGCGCGCTCTCCAGCGCGCCGTTCCTAACCCCTATTTCCTAATGGTAACACCCCACTTCAAAAAGCGCGGGCTCAAATCTGTTTTAACGCTGCTTGCATGTTCTGCTTTAGCCTTCAATTGTGCAGACGAAGAAGAAATTATTCCCAACGAACCCCTCGTAGATCACGAAATTTCTGCGACAGCAATCTCTCCCTCTTCATGTGCCGAGTGCACTTATGTTGTCCCTTCAAATACGAAAACGCAAGTTGTAGACGGACAAAAGCTTGGATTGAAACCGGGTGATGTAATTTGTCTCAGTGCAGCAAACAAGTATGGAAACATCCTGTTCAGAAATCTGGCCGGGATTGGTGGCAATCCAATTGTTATCACAAACTGCGGCGGCACTGCCATACTCAACGCGACCGGCAGACCATACACGATGAAGACCGAAAAAAGCAAGTTCATTCGAATTGCCGGCGGCTCAGGAAATACATACGGTATCAAATTAACAGGTGGGCATGTCGGTCTCACACTTGAGGGCCTGACGACAAACGTCGAAGTTAACAACATAGAAGTGTACAAGGTGGGATTCGCCGGTATCATGGCGAAAACCGATCCGACCTGTGATGACGCGACCATTCGCGGCAACTTCGTGATGAGAGGTGTATCCCTTCATCATAATTATGTTCACGATACCAACGGAGAAGCATTTTACGTAGGACATTCCTTTTACGAAAAAGGAAGGACGCTAAGCTGCGGCGTACGGCTTCCTCACACAATGGACGGTGTCAGGATCTTTAATAACAAGGTGTTGAGATCCGGTTGGGATGGCATCCAGGTTGGGTGTGCAACAACGGGCGCTTACGTGTACAATAATACGATCGAACAATTCGGCTATCTGAATAAACTTTATCACACGAACGGAATTCAATTCAGCGAAGGCACGAAAGGCATTTGCTACAACAACCTGATCAAGTCCGGGCCGGGCATTGGTGTAAACGTAGTCGGGTACGGCGACAGCTTTGTGCATGACAACGTTATCATCGATGCCGGATCGTTCGGGATCTTCTGCGACGAGCGGACTCAGAAAACGCTGGCAGGATTCAGGATCATCAACAATACGATTATTAATCCCGGACAGGATGGGATCCGCATGTACAACGAATCTGTTCCAGGGGTTGTCTTCAATAATATTATTGTCAACCCGGGGAGCTTTTCAAAATACTCCTATCCACGAACCGGCAACGACGCATACGTTTACAAGCTCGGAAAGACCATTCCGCTTGTCGTGGCAAACAATATTTTCACGCGCGATATCAACAGCGTAAAATTTGTAAATGCGGGTGCAAATAATTTTCGGTTGTCAAGCAGCTCGCCCGGTGTTAACAAAGGGAAGGACATCTCGCAGTACAAAATATCACAAGACTATTATAAGTCTTCTCGTTTGAAAGGCGGCGTCTACGACATCGGCGCAAGCGAGTCGTATTGAAAAATAAATTTGATCTTTACCAGGAGCCCGGCCAACGTACCGGGCTTTTGTTGTTTACAACCAAGGCATAGTTATTTTATACCTGGTTCCCTTACGGGATACATCATGAAATACCGACTCACTGGGCTAAAATCGAAGAATAACACACAGGTACTCATAGAAAACGCGATTCCAGCCCAAACTGGTCATCTCCGCGGCTATGGAATGGGCGTCACCCTCACTGCAAAAGGCAGCGACTGGCAACAAAATCCGACCTTTGAATCTACCCGGCTATTGCAATTCTGCGAGCCAACGGTCATTCCACAATAATTAGTTGTAGAATAAATTCCCTTGTTCAACCCTCGCCGGCGAGGTGTAAGGATGTTCTTTGCTTACCTGGACATCCATAATATGCCTGACGTTCCAGCCCTTTGCCTTTAATGCATCTGAGATCAAGCTGCGGTGACAGCGCCACCAAACCGCTTCCGAACACATATAAGCTACGTTTTTGGACTCGGCCAGGGATTGCAGTTCTGCAAAAGCAGCGTTAAACCCGGCCGAAGCCATGTGATCGGCATAACCGCGAAAGTTAGGATGCCTCCAGGCTGTGTTTGATGAGTCTTCCTTCGGTTTCCTTCTTCCTCCCAAGGCAATAAAGTGTTGGTAACCGATGCCATTTTCACGCAAGGCAGTCTGAAGGTTCTCCTTATTAAAGTGGGGATAACGCCGGGAGCCCGGGAAGGTCCTTACATCTATCAGACAATCGATACTGAAACTTTGAAGCATGCTCAGGAAGTGTTCAAATGTATGCGTTGAGTGGCCAATGGTCCAGATGTGTTTCGTCGTTGACATAATCTAAAAACCGAAAGTGGCTTTCATCGGTTCCGATAATAGGCTGGTTGAAGATGTAGGGAGATGCACTATCGTCTCTCAGAGACGGGAATACGTCAGTGGCATGTCATATCTATGCGATGGATAATGAAAAAGTGACGATGGAAGGTGCCTGGATGCGGATGGGAAGTGAATAACGTTGGATGGGAGGTCGAAAATGTTGGATGGGAAGTGGTCAACAGCGGATCGGAAGCTGAAAATGTTAGATGGGAAGTCGTTCACAGCGGATGGGAATCTGAAAATGTCGGATAGGAAGCAGCCAACAGCCGATGGGAAATCGAAAATGTTGGATGGGAAGTAATTCAAAGAGGATGGGAACCCGAAAATGTCGGCTGGGAAGTCGATAATGTTCAATGGCATGTGGTTCACAACCGAGGGGAAGTCAATAATGTTGAATAGGAAGTTATTCACAGCCGAAGAGAAGTCGATAATGTTGAATGGGAAGTGAATGTTGCTGGAGGGGAAGTCGAATAATGAGAACGGGAAGATGATGTTTCTGAAGGGGAAGCGGAATAGTGAGGATGCGAAGACGATGTTTGAGGATGGAGAGTTGATTCTAGGCGATGACGAGTCGATGTCTGGGGATGGGAAGTGGATGTTCAAGGATGAAGAGTCTGTTCTGGCTCTGTTCTATAGACTGTGTCGGTAGTGACTAAAGAACTGTGTAAAGGCCCGGTTGATACTGCCTAAAGATCTGTGTGGCTCTGTTCTATAAGCTGTGTCAATGGGTTAAAACAAAACGATTTAAGTCGAATTAAATGGAGAAACCACATTGAACTGTTACGGACGTGGCGATAAAGAATTGCCACTAATACTGAAAGACACTAAGAGCAAGGAATTCTAAAAGGCTTTATTCTTTTCAATTGTGTTAGCAGGTCGCGGGACGCAGGTTCGCGCCTTGCGCCGAACGTTTGGTCGAGATTCTTCGGCGCCCTTCGCATGCCACTTCGCCTCTGAGTACACCACGCGTGTGTGGTTATATCTGAGCAATGGCATTTATGAAAAAAAGCGGTCGCTGCCGCTTTTTTTTAAGGAATCAAAAGTTCGTTCAAATCACCAGCAGAAATTATTGATCGCGAAGACTCTTCACAGGGTTGGCGACTGCAGCCTTGAATGATTGCCAACTTACGGTTGCAATGGCAATGATGAGCGCAATGAAACCCGCAGCTAAGAAGATCCCCACTCCTACCTCGGTGCGGTAAGCAAAATTCTCCAGCCAGCCAGTCATCACGTACCACGTTAACGGTATCGCGATCACGTAACCAACACCGACAAGCTTTAAGAAATCCTTGCTCAACAAACCAACGATGCTTCCAATCGTAGCGCCTAATACTTTACGCATGCCTATCTCTTTGGTGCGTTGTTGCGCAGTAAAGGCTACCAGTCCGAACAGACCAAGACAGGCAATGAAGATTGCCATGCCAGCAGCGATGGTGAACAACTTTGCAAATCGTTGCTCATCCCTGTATTGCCTGTCGAATGCCTGGTCGGCGAACTCATAGGCAAACACATTTCCCGGGAACATTTCATTGTAAACGCGCTGGACATTGGCAATCACCGCTGCAACGTCAGCCGACTGCACTTTTACAGAGATAACACTTCCTTCAGTGGCAAGGCCAAATATGATATTCTGACGCGTCTGGTGTGCAGACGTCCAGTTAAAATCTTCATATACACCGATGATTCGGGAAGCATTGCCGCCTATATCGAGTGCCTCACCAATGGCCTCTTCTTCTGAAGCGAAACCCAGCGATGCCACGCCAGTTTTATTCAGGATAACCTGCCAGATTACTGTATCATCCGACACCTGGCTAAAGTCCTTTCCGGCCACGAGCTTCAATCCATAAATCGAAGCAAAGGTTGTATCGATAAAAGTAGCAACGCCCTGGATGGCACGCGCAGGATCGTCGGTAGCTTTGCGCATAGAGGCACCGTTCCAGTTGAAACCGGTACCCGGCACTGTGGTTGACAGTGCACCCTTATCTACTCCGTTTAAAGTCTGAATCTCCTGTATGAACGAGCGCATCACTGTAGCGCGATCCGCATTTTCGGGCATTACGCGTGGCGCCTGAATTGTAACAACGCGATCTAACGATAACCCAAGATCCATTGTGCGCATGTAGTTCAATTGCTTGTAAACTATTGCTGTGCCAGCCAATAAAACAATTGAAGCTGCAAACTGAATAACAACAAGTGCGCGTCGAAGCCATAAATGACTTGCCACATAACTTGATCTCCCTTTTAATACGCTTGCGGGCTTGAACGATGAAAGTACAAATGCCGGGTACAAGCCAGCCATCAGCGTGGTGACGATCATTGTAACGCCGAATGCCATCCAAAAGGAAGGATCAAGCCAAAGCTGAATTGATAAATGCGTTTCAGCAACGTCGTTAACTACCGGGATAAGCGCAGTGGCCAATGCAAAAGCAAGCAGTGCGGCAACTACGTTTGTAATGGCGGATTCAGCGAGAAACTGCATGATAAGTTGCTCTCTGATTGCACCTACAGCCTTTCGCACACCTACTTCACGCGAGCGATTGACGGCACGCGCTGTAGCGAGGTTGATATAGTTGACAAGCGCGATCACCAGCGTGATGACACCCACGACGAGAAAGAAATAAACCGTACGATAATTGCCTGCGGCCTTATTTCCAACACCCATTACTTCCGCATTCAGATGTACATCTGTGAGCCTTTGAGCCTGAAGTACGATCGCCCAACCTTGCTGCTTGTTTATTTCTCCTCTGTGCTTCAGGTACACATCGGTCATTTTCTTTTCCAGCGATTTTACTTCAGCTTTGGGCTCTACCTGCACGTAGGTTACGAAATTGTTCCAGCTCCATCCGCCTTCGGGCTCAGTAGCGTATCCATCACCGTTCAACAAATCAGTTATCGGAAGAAGTATGTCAAACTGAAGATGCGAGTTAACCGGAACATCTTTTAAGACGCCTGCAACGGTGAATGCTTTTTGAATTTCTCCAGCTACTTCCAGAATCTTACCTTCGGCAGGTTCATCACCAAAGTATTTCCTGGCCGTACGCTCGGTGATAAACGCATTACCAGATGTAAGTGGTTGATGTGATTCAGTTTTCGCAAATGGAAAAGTGAACATCTTTACAAATGCCTCATCTACGAAGAGAATTCCATCTTCTTCGAATACACGTTCAGGGTTTTCCGCATTCGTTACAATAGCATTTTCCGTCCCAACCCTTGCGATATTTTTTATTTCCGGAACATTACTTTTTAATGCAGGCGCAAGTGCTTGTGCGGTAAAGGCGTGGCCTGAACCCATTGGTTCACCTTCTTTGGCGTACGCCTGCAGTACACGGTAAACATGGTCTTTATTGTCATGGAACTTGTCGTAGCTGTATTCGAAGGCAACGTACTGGAAGATCAACAGGCAGCACGTCATGCCGATAGCCAGTCCAATTATGTTGATAAGAGAGAAACCTTTTTGGTTATAAAGATTACGATAGGCGATCTTGAAATAATTCTTTAGCATGCTTCAGCGTTTAGGCAGAAGACGTTTTGCAACAAGCTTGCCATTACAAAAGCTTCGGTTTTAAAGCAACGAGGCGGTTTCCAGCGGAATCGGCCGTACGAAACTGAAGGGCATTATCCGGTATCGGACGATTGTGGGGAGGAGCGTTGGTCATTGGTAGCAGGGACAGTGCGCCGTCCAGGGACGAGGGAAGGATCTTTTTCACGTCCAATCATACAACCGAGTTATCGGTAATAATGTGACGGGCGTATCGAACTGATCATTGATTGTGTTCTACCGGCACTACGAGTTTATTTTACATGTGAGAAGATCCTTCGCGCGCTGCTCCCTCCCGCGCAAAGCCGTGCTCAGGATTGGGAGCCGGTCGTTCGGAGCAGAGATCGATAGTCTGTCCGCGACGTTAACTTCGCCCCCATCCTGAGCATGGGTAGTGCGGCTGCCAGCGGCGAGCAAAGGATCTTTTCATACGCAGCCATACGACCGCGCTATCGGTAATAATCCAGCAGCCCCGTAATACTCACCATCGATTCCGTTCTAACTCCATTACGAGTTAAATTTAACACGCGAGAGGATCCTTCGCGCGCTGCTCGCTTTCACACATGGCCGTGCTCAGGATTCACAAACACACTCGTGTGTATGAACATGATAGTGCACCGGGTACAACACACCCATTCTGAGCATGGATAATGCAGCTGCCAGCGTGAGGAAGGATCTTTTCATACGCAGCCATACGACCGCGCTATCGGTAATAATGTGACGGGCGTATCGAACTTATCAGTGATTGTGTTCTACCGGCACTACGAGTTTATTTTACATGTGAGAGGATCCTTCGCGCGCTGCTCCCTTTCACACATGGCCGTGCTCAGGATTCACAAACACACTCGTGTGCATGAACATGATAGTGCGCCGGCCACAACAAACCCATCCTGAGCATGGTAGTGTTGCTGCCAGCGTGAGGAAGGATCTTTTCACTCGCAGCCATACGACCGCGCTATCGGTAATAATGTGACGGGCGTATCGAACTACTTATCATTGATTGTATTCTACCGGCACTACGAGTTTATTTTACACGCGAGAAGATCCTTCGCGCGCTGCTCCCTTTCACACATGGCCGTGCTCAGGATTCACAAACACACTTGTGTGGCCGTGCTCAGGATTGGGAACACAAAACAACTACAAGACTCGACATTCGCGAAAATGAAAAAGCCCGCATCACAGATGCAGGCTTTAACCGAATTAAAATGTAAACCAAAAGACTAATTCAAAGATGAAAATGCATTATCGTTAGTGTCAAGCATAGCTAGTTGCGTCGCCTCCTCTTCATTCAGATATTGAATCGACGCTGTTGCGTTTTTCACTACAATCTTTATATAATCGTAACCAGACGTTCCTCTGTTATCTTTCACCTGAAGTTTCATAACATAAGTTCCCGAAACCAATCCAGAAAGCGTTGCT
>DASPJN010000035.1:0-3397 GCA_035628595.1 Chryseosolibacter sp. | reverse complement strand
ACCTTACCGAACTTTCGTTAGCAGAACTTTTTTATTACAATCTTCGTATAGCACTTGTCATTATTAAATTTTTATGATTTAATTTTGCATGAGTGATTGACTTAAAAGAGAGACTAAAAAACAACTGAATGATTTTCATCTGACGTTTAACTTAAAACACCAAGAAAGAAATTGAAAACATTGTTCACCATTCTAACAGCAGCTACGGCTGCTAAACCCACAGCAAGAACTGCTCAGTTCTTACCTTCTGCCTGCACGGTGACCAGGCGACCGCGACCCGCACGCTGTAAGCGTATCTGATATCTCCATCAACTTACTGTTGACAACATCACTGTGTCAGGGACACGGCGATGATCATGCTTTTTAGCACAAAGGGTTCGTTCTATCATTTTCAACTTTTTCAAAACATTGGAAAAACAAAATATCATTGTCAGACTTGCTACGTCTGGCGATACACACTATGCGGAAACCATCACAACAGAGATGGAGGAATCCGCCAAAGCGCGAGGCACCGGTATTGCCAAGCGCTCTCCTCAGTACATCATTCGGAAGATGGAGGAGGGCAAGGCAATTATTGCTGTGACTGAAGACGGAACATGGGTTGGCTTCTGTTACATCGAAGCGTGGGAACACGAAAAGTATGTCGCGAACTCCGGACTGATTGTGTCGCCAGCATTTCGTAAAACCGGGATAGCGACAGAGATCAAGCAAAAGATATTCGCGCTTTCGCGGAAGAAATATCCGAACGCAAAGATATTCGGACTCACCACCGGTCTCGCGGTTATGAAAATCAACTCTGACCTGGGTTATGAGCCGGTAACGTATTCCGAGCTCACGACTGACGAGGAGTTCTGGAAGGGATGCAGGAGTTGCATCAATTACGAAATCCTCATGAGCAAGAATCGGAAGAACTGTTTGTGTACCGCGATGTTGTTTGATCCGGAGGAAGCTGCGCAGAAGGTGAATATGACACTTCCGCCCGTCAGAACAACTGCAGCTGTTGCTATTGATCAAATTGTACCTGATACACAACGCCATCGCGTATTTCAAGGCAATGCGCGGTTGTTTGAGCGTTGGCTACGCTTTAAGCAGTTCGTGTTGCTGAAAGGGTTCAGGAAAAGAAACGACGAAGTAGAAGCGGGAAAGAAACGGAAGTCGATTCTTAGCTTTTTCTTTTTCGGGTAACAGTTTGAAATCAAGGATTGAGTTTAGTTACGATTAATAAGTAAGTATTAAAATGAAGAAAAAAGTAGTTCTCGCCTTCAGTGGCGGCCTCGATACATCATTTTGTGTTAAATACCTGGGTGAAGACAAAGGTTATGAAGTCCATACCATCACGGTGAACACTGGCGGCTTTGATGATGAGGAGATCAAGGCCATTGAAGACCGCGCAAAAATGCTTGGTGTTGCATCGCATCAAACAGTTGATGAAACAAGAAACTATTACGAGAAGGTAATAAGGTTTCTCATCTATGGTAATGTGTTAAAAAACAACACATATCCGCTCAGCGTTAGCGCCGAGCGCATGTCGCAGGCACTTGCTACAGCGAACTACGCCAAATATTTGAAAGCAGATGCAGTTGCACACGGTAGCACTGGCGCAGGAAACGATCAGGTTCGTTTCGACATGATACTTAATATTCTTGTTCCCGGCATCGAGATCATTACACCGATCCGTGATTTAAAATTATCGCGTGAGGAAGAGATTGCTTATCTGAAGTCGAAGGGCGTAGAAATGAATTTTGAGAAGGCGATGTATTCGATCAACAAAGGGCTGTGGGGAACATCCGTCGGTGGGAGGGAAACGCTGAAATCACTCGGCATGTTACCGGAAGAAGCGTGGCCGACACCTGTATCAAAATCGGGTAGTGAAGTTGTCAGGCTGGCTTTTGAGAAAGGCGAGTTGAAGAAGATCAACGATGTTCATTACGCGCATCCGGCAGAGGCGATCCAGGCGCTGCAAAAAATTGCGTCCCCGTATGGAATCGGTCGCGATATTCACGTCGGCGATACGATCATCGGGATCAAAGGACGTGTTGGGTTCGAAGCTGCTGCGCCGATGGTGATTATCAAAGCACATCATGCGCTCGAAAAGCATGTACTTACCAAGTGGCAGTTGTCATGGAAAGACCAGTTGTCGCAGTTCTACGGGAATTGGTTACACGAAGGGCAATATCTTGATCCTGTGATGCGCGACATTGAAAGCTTCCTCACAAGCACACAAGCGCACGTGACGGGCGAAGTTCATATTGAATTGTTGCCGTACAGATTTCACGTGCTCGGTGTCGAATCGCCATTTGATCTGATGTCGTCAAAGTTTGGTAAATACGGCGAAATGAATCTTGGCTGGAGCGGGGATGATGTGAAAGGATTCTCGAAGATCTTCGGTAATCAAACGATGATCTATCATCAGATCCAGAATAATGCAGGGCAGCAGGCAACGAACAATCAATAAAGAATGACAGAAACAATTATGATAAAGGCAGGAATCATCGGCGGCGCGGGCTACACAGGTGGCGAAACAATTCGGTTGTTACTCAATCACCCGAATGTCGAACTAACATTTGTACACAGCAGAAGCAATGCGGAGAATCCGTTGCATTCAGTTCATTCCGATCTGATTGGCGAAACGGAATTGTGTTTTTCTAAGAACATCGCGGCGGACGTTGACGTGTTGTTTCTTTGTCTTGGTCATGGAGAAAGTAGAAAGTTTCTCACGGAGAATGAGCTGCCGAAGTCTGTTCGTGTCATTGATCTCAGCCAGGATTTCAGATTGGGAGATACAATTGCCGGACGGAAATTTGTTTACGGACTGCCGGAGTTAAATCGTGCGCAGATCGCGTCTGCTTCGAATATTGCAAACCCGGGATGCTTCGCGACTGCTATCGAGCTTGGTTTATTGCCATTAGCAAAGCACGGATTATTACAGGAAGTTTATGCAACAGGTATTACTGGGTCGACCGGAGCAGGACAAAAGCTGCAAGGGACAACACATTTTTCCTGGCGGGCGAATAATATTTCCGCTTATAAAACGCTCACGCATCAGCACGTGAAGGAGATAACAGCTACGTTGAAAACACTTCAACCTTCATTTGGAGCGTCGCTGCATTTCGTTCCCTGGCGTGGTGATTTTGCGAGAGGAATTTTCGTAAGCTCGGTCGTGTCAACTGACAAAAGTTTAGAAGAGATAAAGAATATTTACAGTGCGTTCTACGAAGGGCACGCGTTTACTTTTGTTTCAGAAGGTGCTGTTGATCTTAAACAAGTTGTGAACACAAACAAATGTGTGATTGGCATTGAGCACGAAGGGGATAAGATCGTCGTTCATTCGGCGATTGATAATCTTCTCAAAGGCGCGGCGGGACAGGCTGTTCAGAATATGAATCTGATGTTTGGT
>DASPJN010000034.1:0-21688 GCA_035628595.1 Chryseosolibacter sp. | reverse complement strand
CCTGTCGACATTATTGAGCTTGTTATCGATATAGTCAATGATGAGGCTCTCTAACTGTTCTCTTTCCATATTCAAAATCCTTCCGGATGATTAAATCTTTTCCAATTCGAAATAATGTTCTCTCAACTTCATGATTGCCCTATGGACTTTTACTTTGATGTTGGCTACGGTAGTTTCCATTATCGCCGCAACTTCTTCATACTTCATGTGCTGAAATCGCGTCAGGATCAAAAGCTCACGTTGCTCTTCAGGCAGTTTTTGAAGCGAGCGATGAAGGAGCTTTTCCTTTTCATCCAACTCTTCAGCTTCATTTGCATCAGCCATTTGATCCTCCACTTTTTCCACGTCAATGAAATCTGAAAACCTGTTCTTGTGCGCTTGATAGTGGTCTGAAAAGACATTCCGGGCAACCTGGTAAATCCACGATTGAAATCGCAGCCCATCGCGATAGCTCGTTCGATATTTTAAAATCCGGAGGAAGACGTTCTGTGTTAGATCCTCTGCAAGCTCACGATCCATTGTCATCCGCGCGAGGAAATTGAAGATCCGTTTATGGTAACGGTCGAAAAGCAAAGAAGCCTGTTGCAAATTGCCATTTTTGACAGCTTCCATTACCGATTCATCAGTCATTCAGGTCTCTTTTAAATGCTTTATGAATTAATTGCTTTCCCTTTCCGGTCGTTCAAACATTGCCTTTTCCGAAATTCAGGTTAGTTACCGGAAGGGATCAGGAAGGTTACAAAGAAATTTTAAATTCCCGGATCCCCTAAAGCAAATGGCCGGTGGCTGACAGTTCAAAAAGGGAAATTCGCTGTGTCGACAGGATGGCAGGATAAAGAAAAGTGCGCTATTTTTCGAGAAACAACCACTGTACGTGTTTGGCGAGCCCGTCAATATCCGGGTACATCGACGCTGAGTTGATACCGAAATTATGGAGACGTTGCTTGCACTCAGAAAAGCATTCAGCGTTCACTTTTATCTTGAACAGCCGCTCACTGTACTCCTTATTTTTTTCAAAGGCTACGAACGCCTTGTCTTTATTGTATTTGTGGATTGTAAACCACCCAAACTGGGCCGAAATTCTTCGGGTAATGTGATTCGGTTTAAAAACTTTAGTCGACCCTTCCTGGAACGGATCCATCTCGTCGGTGGAGGCAACAATATCTTCCGGCGGAACTTTGAATCCCCAGACAACAGAATAGTCAGTGTGCTTCGGGCCAGTGTTCGCCATTGAAAACCATAGCGCGATCAGTGGATTTTCCGTCCAGTCAAGCAAACGGGTAGCCATGCCATGATGTTGCGCGAGGGCCATCCAATCCCATGAATTGCCGGGCTGATAGTCGATCAGGTGAACGCTTCGGCGCTGTAAGTCTTCAAGCATTTCTCGCTCTACTTTTTCAACGTCCTCAATATCATAACGCGCTATCTTTGGAAGCAGCGTCTTATCGAGGTTTTGTCCCCTGTATAAAGTAAACTGGTCCAGGGGAATACTCAGGATGATTTCCTGAAATTCCTTAAAACTTGAAACCGTATAAGTTGTGTAGCCGTGATCCATAAGAAATACCGACCAAAGATGCGTAAAATTGCGTACCCGAACATTATCAACATTTAAATCCTTCGCGCATGGGCCGCATACACATCGCTCTTCCTGAAGCTTTCCTTTTTGAAACCGAACTGACCATCCGGGTAACTGATCTCAACTACGGTAATCACGTTGGCAACGATAACATCCTTTCGCTTTTACATGAAGTGCGCGTGCAGTTTTACCGGAATCTCGGCTATAAAAATGAGTTGAACATTGAAGGAGAAGTCGGACAGATTGTTACAGATGCAGCTATCGTCTATAAATCGGAGGCCTTTCTCGGTGACGTGCTCATCGGAAAAATCGGCGTTGCTGATTTTAACAAGTATGGGTTCGATTTTATCTATCAGCTCGTGAACAAAGGCACTGCAAAGGAAGTAGCGCGCGCAAAAACCGGAACAGTATATTTTGATTACGCGGCACGAAAAATTGCAGCGATACCATTATCGTTTCGCGAAAAACTCCTAATCTAGACTTCCCCTCATTTCAGACATGTATTTACCTAACACTTGTCCGCTGAAATATTTTTTCCTTTACGCTTGAATGCTTGAGTGAAATCCTTCAACATCGCATAATGGAATTTGACGTATGCGACAAAAACTATTAAGCGACGGCGCAAAGGAATTGAGTTACGAAATCCGCGAGATCGTTAAGAAGGCGGAAGAACTTAAACAACTTGGTCTTGATATTACCTGGGAGAATATTGGCGACCCGATCCAGAAGCATCACAAACTCCCGTCGTGGATAAAAGATGTGATCGCTGATCTGGTGAAAGATGACGATGCTTATAGCTATTGCCCGTCGAAAGGAATGCCCGAAACACGTGCGTTCATTGCCAAACAAACAAATGCAATGGGCGGCGTTCAAATTACCGCCGACGACATATGTTTTTTCAATGGCCTGGGTGACGCTATCGGAAAAGTTTATCAGTTCATTACAGATACATCCCGCATCATCGGTCCGTCTCCGGCGTATTCAACACATTCGAGCGCCGAGGCTGCACACGCCAATCATGAACCGCTTACATATAAGCTTGATCCCAATAATCATTGGTATCCTGACCTCGATGATCTCTACAACAAGGTAAAATACAATCCGAATATTGTCGGAATACTTATCATTAACCCCGACAATCCAACCGGAATGGTCTATCCGTTGGAAACACTGAGAGGCATTGTCGAACTTGCCAGAGAATTCAAACTGTTTCTCATTGCTGATGAAATCTATCTGAACATCACTTACAATGGCGCTCGCGCCTATGCGCTGGCCGAGATCATTGGCGATGTACCAGGTATTTCAATGAAAGGAATTTCAAAGGAGTTACCGTGGCCCGGAGGGCGATGCGGCTGGATGGAATATTATAACCGGCAGAGCGATCCGGACTTTAATCGCTACTGCCAGGCGCTGGATAATGCCAAAATGATTGAAGTCTGTTCTACCAAACTGCCGCAGCTTGCCATCCCGAAAATTCTCGGCGATGCACGTTTCAAAAGTTATCGCGAAGAAACAAATAAGAACATCGGACGCCGAAGTAAAATCATTGCCAACGTTCTGCACACGGTTCCTGCATTAACATTCAACGAAACATTCGGTGCATTTTATAATACAATCATTTTCAGAACCGGTGCCTTAAAGTCGCATCAGAAAATGGAAATCGCTGATCAAAACATCAAGCGGCTCGTTGAGAGTTGGGTTTCAAAAGATATTCCGCTCGATAAGCGTTTTGTTTATTATTTGCTTGGCGCGAAAGGTGTTTGCGTTGTACCTATTTCATCATTTTGTTCAGATCTCCAGGGATTTCGTGTAACGCTGCTTGAAGAAGATGAGCGGATCCTCGTACGAACGTTCACCGCCATTCGCGATGGCATCGTTGAATACCTCGCTTCATAATTGAATAGCTGCTGATCGGCACAGATATTTAGTAAGTATCGCTGCATCAATGGTTAGGAAATATGTTGCGTATCGTTTGTATTAATCTGGCAGAACAGCCTCAGCATCAACCGTGGGACACGCAAAAAAACACGTTGGTCAGCGCGATTGAAAAAATCAATCCACATATACTGGTCATAAAAAACGCGCAAGCCAAGTCAGATTTAAATGACGGGAAAGATCAGGGCTTACAGCTTTATGAAGAATCTAAAATATTCTCGTTTTACCATTACAGCGTTCGCGCCACACAGGGCGATGAAAAAATCGGCTGCGCCATTCTCGCCAAATTCCCGATCATCGAAAAACACAGGATAAAAGTTAACACAGGCGATGGTCGGCCGGTGACTTTTCTTAAATCGAGCTTTGAACGGCCACTTGGCAAATTTGATCTATACATTGCAGACCTGAGCGCAATCAAAACCTCAACCTGTACGCTAGGTGAAGCATCCACTTTTTTGTCGACAGGAAATACTTTGTCTGTTATTTCTGGTACAGCAACAGCCGCCAATTTTAACCCATTCGTTAATGTTGGATTTATTGCTGCAACTATTTCCGGTGAAGATGAACCCGGCGAAGAGCACTTCTGGTTGTCACATGAAATCGCCGAAGGATTTAATAAGCTGGAACTCGAGAACTTTGATAACGTGAAGGCCTATGTTCTCGAACTCAACATCAAAATGCATGAACTGAACATTTACTAGCATCCGTTAACTGTTCTATTAGCGCGATAGAGGACACTTGTTTTTCCGATCCGACGCAGCCTCCATTGTTGTTATCCTTAAACGCCGATTTGCTAATATTACTTTGTCTTGCGCCTCGATCACAAGATATCACTGCCTTAAAGCGGCGGCGCGTAGTTCGGTTGAAGTTCTGAAAGATGAATAAGGACTGCCCGAAAGAGCCGATGCAGAGCGAACATTCGTTTGAGTAGGGCAACAAAAGTTTTTCAGTTTTTTCTTGAATGGTAAACTGTAATTCACGACAATTGTCTCATCACAGAAACAAAACAGAATGAAATTGACTAACACAAATCATTTGAACATTTCCGCTACCGTTGGAAATGCTGTTTCTCTGCTGATTATCGTCATTCGTGTAATTATTAATAAACCTACGGGGCCGATACTTGTATAGCATTTAAAGAAATACATACTAACCGCCCCGACAACCTCGGGGCGGTTTTGTTTTATAGGATCTCAAACAAACTAACAGTTGTAAAAAATATGTACTACACAAAAGACACCGAAGTTTTTCTCAACGGAAAATTCATCAAAGCTGCTGACGCACACACAGACCTCTTCAGTCAAACACTACACTACGGTTTCGGCGTGTTCGAAGGAATACGTTCATACCAAACTCAGAATGGAGTAAAGCTCTTTAAGGCGTTCGAACATTTTGAAAGGCTCAGGAAAAGCTGCGCGCAGGTAGGAATACCGATCAGTTATGACTCGGAAGAATTGACGCAGATAGCCTACCAGTTAATTGAGAGAAATGGCTTAACAGATGCGTATATCCGTCCGCTCGCATTCTGTGGACCAAACATGTACTTATCAACACCAAAAGATGTTAGCCTGATGATGTGTTCATGGAAATGGGGCAAATATCATGGCGACAAGCTATTGAAGCTTTGTGTGTCTTCGTATCAAAGACCCAATCCCGCGGCAATAAAAGTGGATGCAAAAATTTCAGGACAATACGTCAATGGAATTCTTGCAACCAGTGAAGCAAAAGGAAGAGGGTACGACGAAGCCCTGTTGCTTGATATGAATGGAAATGTTGCAGCAGCGCCTGCCGCAAACTTCTTTATGGAGAAAGATGGCGCGCTGTACACGCCTTCGCTTGGTCACATTTTTCCGAGTATCACGCGGCAAGTCGTGCTTAACATTTGCCGCGAACTTGATATTCGCGTTGTCGAAAAGCAAATCAATCCACACGAACTCGAATCTGCCGACAGCGCATTTTTGTGTGGAACAGCAGTCGAAATTGCAGGCGTGGAGTCAATTGATGCAAACAAATTCACGAAAGCCTGGAGAGATACACTTGGCGCTGTTATCCAGGAGGCATACAAATGTCAGGTTCTTGAAAAATCGTTTAGCTACGTGATCATCTAAAACCAGCGATAGCCCCCACTAATTTCATCAAGCATTTTGAACAAGTACAGTCAGACGCTCACACAAGACCCCACGTTGCCGGCAGCACAAGCAATGCTTTATGGCATTGGTTTGAAAGATGAAGACTTTCAAAAGGCGCAGGTTGGCATTGTCAGCACGGGTTACGATGGAAACACCTGCAACATGCATCTGAACGCGCTAGCGCAGGAAGTAAAAACGGCTGTGTGGGATAATGATTTGGTCGGACTGATCTTTCACACCATTGGCGTGAGTGATGGAATGAGCAACGGAACAGAGGGGATGCGTTATTCACTTGTTAGCCGAGAAGTGATCGCCGACTCAATTGAGACCGTATGCGGCGCGCAGTACTATGATGGACTAATTGCCGTAGTGGGTTGTGATAAAAACATGCCGGGCTCATTAATGGCGATGGGTAGACTGAATCGTCCTGCAATAATGGTGTACGGCGGAACGATCGCGGGTGGTAGTTGGAAAGGAAAAGAACTGAATATCATTTCTGCCTTCGAAGCCTTGGGGCAAAAGATTGCAGGAAGTATCACACCGGAAGATTTCAAAGGCGTCGTGAAAAATGCCTGTCCAGGTGCGGGCGCGTGCGGCGGCATGTACACAGCCAATACAATGGCGTCGGCAATCGAAGCGCTCGGCATGGCGTTGCCTTACTCGTCATCCAATCCTGCACTCAGCGGTGAAAAATCGGAAGAATGTCGTCAGGCTGGAAAGGCGATTTACAAGTTGCTTGAAAAGGATATCAAGCCCCGCGACATCATGACGCGAAAAGCGTTCGAAAATGCTGTTACAGTAGTCATAGCGTTGGGCGGATCAACAAATGCAGTCTTACACCTGATTGCCATGGCGCGCGCGGCTGGCGTGCCACTTTCTCAGGATGACATTCAACTGATCTCAAATAACACTCCGCTCATTGCTGATTTAAAACCAAGCGGAAAATATTTGATGCATGAAGTACATCGTATCGGTGGTGTACCTGCGGTGATGAAATATCTATTAAAGAAAGGATTGCTTCATGGGGAATGTCTTACCGTAACAGGATTAACAGTTGCTGAAAATCTTTCAAAAGCAATTGACGTGAATTTTCAAACACAGGATGTAATTGTTCCCGTAGAAAATCCGATCAAGCGCACCGGGCACATCCAGATTCTTTATGGAAATCTCGCTGACAAAGGCTCGGTCGCAAAAATTACAGGGAAAGAAGGCGAGGTATTTAAAGGACCAGCACGGGTTTTCAATGGCGAGTTTCAGCTCATCAAAGGAATTGAAAGTGGTTTCGTTCGTGAAGGCGATGTTGTCGTGATTAGATATGTCGGGCCCAAAGGAGCACCAGGTATGCCTGAAATGCTCAAGCCAACTTCTGCAATTATGGGAACCGGGCTCGGAAAAAATGTGGCGCTTATTACAGATGGTCGGTTCTCGGGAGGAACGCACGGTTTCGTGGTCGGACACATTACACCCGAGGCCTTTGACGGAGGCGCTATCGCTCTGGTTGAAGATGGTGATGTGATCGAAATTGATATCAGGCGTAACCAAATCAACCTGCATGTCGATGAGGCGACACTCGAAAAGCGAAGAGCATTGTGGACACAGCCCAAGCTGAATGCCAGAAACGGAATATTATTAAAATATGCAAAACAAGTAAAAACTGCGGCTGATGGATGCGTTACTGACGAAGAATGACAAGCAAGCGGAAAGTGACAAACAATTCCGCGGGCAGATATCGGGATCTGAAATATTGTTGCGTTGCCTGATTGCTGAAGGAACTGAAATAATTTTCGGTTATCCGGGTGGTGCCATCATGCCAGTATACGATGCTTTGTACGGGTACAGTGACAAGTTGAAGCATATTCTCGTGCGCCATGAGCAAGGTGCAATTCATGCCGCACAGGGTTTTACGCGCGCTACAGGTAGGCCAGGCGTTGTTCTCGCAACATCGGGTCCGGGGGCGACAAACCTTGTCACCGGACTGGCAGATGCACTGATCGACTCCACTCCCTTGGTATGTATAACAGGCCAGGTATTTGCGCATCTCCTGGGCACAGATGCATTCCAGGAAACAGATGTAGTTAACACTACAATTCCAGTTACAAAATGGAATGTGCAGGTAACAGAAGCAAAAGACATCGCTGCGGCGGTTGCGAAAGCATTCTTTATTGCCACGACAGGGCGGCCCGGCCCGGTGTTAATTGATATCACGAAGAATGCCCAGAATGAACTGATTACTGAATTGCCATATAAGAAATGTGAGCATATCCGGACTTACAGCCCGAAACCTCAGTTGCAGTTGACAAATATAAAGACTGCTGCACAGTTGATCAATACCGCAGAACGTCCTTACATTCTCGCAGGACAGGGAGTGCTGCTTTCCGGTGCAACACAGGAACTTCTAAAATTCGCTGAAAAGACTGACATACCAGTAGCCTGCACGTTATTAGGCTTGGGCGCGTTCCCAACAGATCACCCTAACTACGTCGGGTTTCTCGGAATGCACGGAAACTATGGCCCAAATGTAAACACAAATGAGTGTGATGTTCTCATCGCGATCGGTATGCGGTTTGACGACCGTGTCACCGGCAACGTAACGCGATATGCAAAGCAGGCAAAGATCATTCACATCGACATCGATAAGGCGGAGATCAATAAAATCATCCATACAACTGTCGCCATTCATGCAGATGCGCGCGAAGCATTAGAAGCATTGGAAATACGCTGCGATAAATCTGATCATGAGGACTGGATTGCGAGTTTCCGGACGTTTAATCGAATTGAGTACGAGAGGGTAACGCACAAAGAATTCAATCCGACGGGCAAAATAACAATGGCGGAAGTTATCAATCAGCTTTCCATCCAAACGAATGGCGAAGCCGTTGTGGTAAGTGACGTTGGTCAACATCAAATGATCACATCGCGATACTATCGTTTCAAAAATCCGCGAACGCAAATAACATCGGGTGGAGCGGGAACGATGGGCTTCGCGCTTCCTGCAGCAATGGGCGCAAAACTCGGTAGACCCGAAAAACAAGTTGTTGCGGTGATCGGCGATGGAGGATATCAGATGACAGTACAGGAGCTGGGAACGATCATGCAATATAAAATCCCGGTTAAGATTGTGGTTTTGAATAACAGTTTCCTCGGAATGGTTCGCCAATGGCAACAGCTCTTTCATAAAAAGAGATATTCATTTACGGAAATGGCCAATCCAGACTTTCTTAAAATAGCAGACGCTTACAGTATACAGGCAAGGAGAGTGGAAAACCGGGACGCACTACAGTCTGCCATTCAGGAAATGCTCGGGGTAAGTGAACCATACTTTCTCGAAGTAGTCGTCGGGAAAGAAGATAATGTATTTCCGATGGTTCCCGCCGGTGGATGCGTATCGGACGTGCTGCTCGAATTACCGACAACACATGATTGAACACAATTAAAAAAACAAGAAGCAAATGAAACAGGAGTTCACTCTTCAAGTCGAGGCAGATAATAGTTTTTCAGTGCTAAACAGGATTGTCAATGTGTTGAGCAGACGCCGCGTCACAATCAAAAAACTCATTGCATCAGAGGACCAGGCCGACTACACACGTGGCGCTGCTGTGCTGCTCGTATATACTTCTTACGACCTGATTGAAAAAGTAAAACATCAGCTCGAAAAACTAATCGAAGTTGAAAGTGCATCATACTATGAAGGAAGTAATCACTACTATTTGGCGAGCGAAAAAAGTAACAAGCAATCCGTGGCAGTTTAAACGGGTAACACGGATACCGTTAAAGAAAATGCAAAATTCACTTAAATAAAAACAAACTCAGAATATGGCAAAGATCAATTTTGGTGGCGTTATAGAGGATGTGGTGACCAGGGAAGAATTCCCAATGGAAAAAGCGCTCGATACTTTAAAAGATGAAACTATCGCGATCATTGGATATGGCGTGCAGGGTCCAGCGCAGGCCCTGAACCTCCGCGACAATGGCTTCAACGTAATCGTTGGACAACGCCAGGGATCAAAAACGTGGGATAAAGCTGTTGATCACGGATGGATTCCCGGACAATCACTCTTCGACATTGAGGAAGCCGCCAAACTCGGAAGTGTTGTTCAGTTTCTTCTATCCGACGCTGGTCAGATTGCACTTTGGCCAGTCGTCAAACCGCATCTTACAAAAGGTAAGACGCTATACTTTTCACACGGATTCGGAATTACCTTCAAAGAACAAACGGGAATTATTCCACCATCCGATATCGACGTTGTGTTGGCAGCACCAAAAGGATCGGGCACTTCGGTGAGAAGATTATTCCTTCAGGGAAAAGGCATTAACGCGAGCTATGCTGTCTTCCAGGATGCAACTGGCAACGCTAAAGAAAAAGCAATCGCACTTGGCATTGGTGTCGGATCCGGATATTTGTTTGAAACGGACTTCAAACGAGAAGTGTACTCAGACCTCAGTGGCGAACGTGGCACATTAATGGGAGCGATTGCCGGAATATTTGAAGCGCAATACGAAGTACTTCGCGCAAACGGTCACTCACCATCGGAAGCGTTTAACGAAACAGTGGAGGAGCTTACACAGAGCCTGATGCCATTGGTTGCAGAAAATGGTATGGATTGGATGTACGCCAACTGTTCGACTACTGCTCAACGCGGCGCGCTCGACTGGAAAAAGAAATTCAAAGCGGCAACCCTTCCTGTTTTTCACGAATTGTACAAAAGCGTGGCAACCGGAGAAGAAGCACGGCGCACAATCGAAACTTGCAGCAAACCAAATTATCGTGAGAAGCTGGCTGAAGAGTTAACTGAGCTGCGCGAAAGCGAGTTATGGAAAGCTGGCGCAGCGGTTCGCAAATTGCGTCCCGAAAAGCAAGAAGTTGAAGCCAGCATGATCAACTAAACACCAAATACAACCAAACCGCCCTTTAACGTCTCGGGGCGCCCTCTTCATGAAAGGAAGAGGGCTTTTTCTCTAGCAAGAACTATGATTATCGAAACAAAAGCTGAGCTGTTAAATGTTAATGCTGCCGCATATGCGCTGAAATCAGTGGCATTAAAAACGCCATTGCAACTCCATCGGAAATTGTCAGAACGGTTCAATGCTGAGATTTTTTTGAAGCGCGAAGACTTACAGCTAGTACGTTCATACAAATTGCGTGGCGCGTATAACCTGATCCAAAGTCTTACTGACGAGGAGCGCCAACGCGGAGTGGTATGCGCGAGCGCCGGCAACCATGCGCAGGGTGTTGCATTTTCGTGCAGGCACCTGAATATTGTTGGGGTGATCTACATGCCGGCAATCACACCAAAGCAAAAGATCAATCAGGTGAAAATGTTTGGGGGCGATAACGTTGAAATCGTTCTCATCGGCGACACCTTCGACGACTGTCAGGCACATGCGTTGGCATTCACACATGAAAAGAAGATGGTTTTCATTCCACCATTTGATCACTTGAAAATTATCGAAGGACAGGCCACCGTAGGAAAGGAAATCCTCGACGACATTAGTGATATTGATTTTACGTTTATTCCGATCGGAGGCGGTGGTTTGTGTGCAGGGATTGGGCAATATTTTAGAACCTTTTCTCCGAAAACAAAAATTATTGGCGTTGAGCCTGCGGGCGCGCCTTCCATGAAAGAAGCATTGAAGGCTGGAAAGCCTGTTGTTCTCGACAAAATTCAGCGATTTGTCGACGGCGCTTCTGTAAAAAAAGTCGGCGATATTACTTTCGAACTCTGCAAAGATGTTCTTAGTGACATGATCCTCGTGCCTGAGGGAAAGGTAAGTTCAACAATCCTTCAACTCTACAACGAAGACGCGATTGTCGCCGAGCCCGCTGGCGCACTCACGATCGCCGCGCTCGAACAATATGCGAATGTCATTAAAGGAAAAAAAGTTGTTTGTATCCTCAGTGGTGGTAACAATGATATCGACCGTATGCAGGAGATCAAAGAACGTTCGCTGCTGCACGAAGGATTAAAACATTATTTTATCGTGAGGTTTGCTCAAAGGCCAGGGGCACTAAAAGAGTTTGTCAACAACATCCTTGGGCCGAACGACGACATTGTAAGATTCGAGTTTATTCAAAAAAATAATAAGGAATCCGGCCCTGCCCTCATCGGGATCGAAGTAAAATCGCGCGACGATTTTCGTTCACTCATTGACCGAATGAAAGCCTCCAGTTTGAATTATACACTGGTAAATGAAAACGAAAACTTATTTGAGTACCTGGTGTAGCCTACCTGGAAACGGGTAGAGATCCCGACGGGCATAAAAAAGCAAAGCCGTACCATCTGTACGGCTTTCTTTTTCGCCAACCATAACCAACTAAATTTTGTGGGGTATAAAAGTTTTTCAGTTCGTTCTGGAAGTATAAAAGTACCGGCAGAAAATACGATTCGGAATACCTCTTAATGGTGATTTTGTTATACCCACCAGCACGGATAAGGTACCGTATTAGTGCTGATCAGATTAGATTATTCGCGTAGGCAAATTTGATCAGGCCTACAAGGGAATTGGTGCCTGTTTTTTTGAAAATGTTTTTCCGGTGGGTTTCAACAGTTCTTTCGCTGATGAAAAGTGCCTCGGCTATATCCCTATTCGAGTACTCCTTCGCGATAAGCTTCACGATCTCGCGTTCACGCTCTGTAAGAAGCTTCCCTTCGTCGGGATTCTGGAGGTTGCTGATCAGAATACGATTGATGTCATTACTGAGATACACATTTCCGTTTTGAACTTCACGGATTGCTTTCAATAATTCGCGGTGCGTGTCCTTCTTCAAAACATATCCGTTGATACCCGCTTTCAAAATTTCTTTTACAAGATGTGCTTCGTCATGCATACTCATGACGATAATTTTCACGCCGGGTTTTATACGCTTAAGGGTATAAACGAGCGAAAGACCATCCATACCTGGCATGTGAAAATCAGTGATAACGAGGTCAGCATCGTTTGTCTTTAAATACTCAAGTGCTGATTCTCCATTCTGAAATACGCCCGAGACAAAAACGTCTTCTTCTCTTTCAAGAAGATTCCTGACGCCGTCAAGCAAAATAGCGTGATCATCCACCAGTACGATCCGGACAGACATGAATTTAGTTGGTTTGGGCTTAAAGAATTTAAAGATACCCGAATCAGTCATACAACCAAAAATCGCAAGACTGAAAAATCAAAAGTATCCGTGTCAGTGGGTATTTGGAAGTACCGGAGCGGATACGGGCGTTGTGACAAATTCGGCATTCTCTGCTTGTACGCCCCGCGTTTTCATTGGCACTTTAATGATGGTTGTCGTGCCGTTGTACCCTTCGCGGCTATCAATTTCAATACTGGATTTTATCAGGTTTATCCGTGATTTGATGTTCCTCCATCCATTGCCGTGCCCTTGCTCGAGCAACAGGGGATTAAAACCCTTTCCGTCGTCCTCGATTAAAATATTACACTCATCTTCATAGCCTGTAAGCTGAACTTGTATTGATGTCGCATCAGCATATTTGATGATGTTGTTAATCCATTCCTGGATCACACGATACAAAGAAACTTCATACACTTCATCAAGCCTTTCTGGCATGTCAAGGCTTTGTACCTGAATGCGTATCTTTTTTGAATCGTTTATTCGGTCACACATTTCGCATAAGGCTGGTACCAGTCCATGCTTCACCAATGTTTGAGGCATCAGGTTAAAGGCAATGCCACGGATTTCGTCGTGCATCGCATTCAATATCTTTTCACCTTTTTCTGTTACTGCGACCCGATCCTCTATTGAACTCTTCGTATGCACGCTATTCAGCGCAAGTCGCAGCGCTGAGATCAACTGGCCCATTCCATCATGCAGGTCTTGCGCAAACCTTTTTCGTTCGGACTCCTGTGATTGAATTGTTGCATGTATGTGTGCTTCCCGAATTTCAATTTCCTTTTCGTTCTCCAATGCCTGCTCGCGTCTTTTCATCCTGCTACGGATAAGGCTGAATACGAGCACAAGCACGATGATGGTAATTATCAGCCCAATGATCGCCAGATAAGTTCTGTTAATACGCGCCTGCTGCTCAATGATCTTCACCTGGTGTTCAACAAGTTGTTTTTCTTTTTCAACAGTTTCATATTTCGTCTGCATCTCAGCAATTGCTCTCGCGTTTGCATTTCTGTACACCGTGTCCTTTGCATTAGCATGCAACCTATAATATTGGCTTGCGCGTTTGTGATCCTGAATCCCCTCGTAATTTTTCGCAAGCGCAAGGTATGTTGGTTCGAATTTCAACGTTAGTCCAAACTTCTCGGCAATTTTCAACGCCTCAAGCCCGGTTTCAATACCCTTTTTGTAATCGCCTGTTTTGTGATAAAGGTCGGCCATCGTATATAGATCAGATACGATAAACAACGGATTGCCTACCTTCTCACGAATCGGCTTCGCTTTGAGATATTGTTCGATCGCGGCCTCGTATTCCCCAGCATTTGAATAAATAGTCCCAAGTATGAAATAACTGTTCGCCAGGGTTTGCATATCCTGACTCTTCTGCGCAACAGCTATTCCTTTGCTGACGAAATACTTTGCTGAATCAACCATGCCCGATGCACCGTAAGCAACGGCAATATTGTTGTAGGAATACAGCGCGATCCATTCATATGGCGTGGTCTCCATCATCCGAATGTTCTGTCTTCCGAAGTTGATACAATTCCGGTATTGCTTAAGCTCCAGGTAAGCCCAAACAATATTTGTTCTCAATCTCAACTCGATTTCACGTTCGGGATAATACTCAATAAGCGCGAGGCCTTTATAGAGATACGCTAATCCGCGTTCAGCATTTCCCGAAGATATGTGCGCGTACGACAGCGCACTGTAAAGTTTCAACAACGCGTAATAAGTCTTATTGGCGATAGCATATTCTTCCGCGCGTTGAAGCAGCAATATTCCACTATCGATCTTCCCACACGCATTCAAAAACATTCCTTCCGCTAAAAACGAATACGCCTTCCCTGCACCATTCACTTGTGGTCGCAACTGGATAGCGTCGTACACGTAAGCTCGTGCTTTGTTCATGTCAGCGCGAACGTAAAAAGCAACGAGCTCGAACAATGCAAGCGGACGCTCGTTAACTGCAAGCGACGGAAGCACGTTTTCAATACTATCAACCGTTATCTTTTTCTGGGAAAAAGCCGGTAGGCTAAAAAGCAAAAATAGCGAGATGAAAAGAAGGCAACGCATGGCACAAATCAGGGCAACAAGTTAAGAATTTTGGCGCTTAAATACCACCGCGAATAATGCAGTGGTCTGTTAGCCGTCGGCAATCCTTGCTTGTTGGAAACCACATTATTTTTCGGAGAATAATTCAAAACAACAAAAGCACTTGTTGCAGTCGGATAATACAATTATTAAAAAAAGCACCACAGTCTTTCTGTGTGATTTAGTTCTCATTGATGCCAAACTGAAATCATTTTTTGCTTGCGAACAGTCGTCAGTAAATAAATATTTTTTGCATTTTCATTGATGCACGAATGAGATTTTTTCACCTTCGTATCTAACAATACGATAAGAAAAAAATAATGTAGCGTACTCGTTGTAATATAAGTTTAGGTTCTCCGCCCCTTCCGATCTGATCGCGAAGGGGCGGATTCGTTTCAGGGATTTCCATACGAACTAACACTTGTTGCTCTGCATTTCAGGAGACGAAATATTTATGAAGGACAATTCATCAAAAACATTATTCGACAAAATATGGGACGCCCATGTTGTGAAACAACGCGAAGACTACCCGGATGTCTTATACATCGACAGACACTTTATTCATGAGGTAACAAGCCCACAGGCATTCGATGGATTGCGCAAGCGAAGTGTAAGAGTTTTCAACCCTTCGCGAACAACAGCTACTGCAGATCACAACGTCCCAACAAAAGATCAACACTTGCCTATTCGTGAGGCATTGTCGCGGCACCAGGTTGAAACGCTGCGAAAAAACTGTGCTGCATTCCGCGTTGACCTCTATGATCTTGGTCATCCTTATCAGGGAATTGTTCACGTTATAGGGCCCGAACTCGGACTTACTTTGCCCGGCATGACCATCGTTTGTGGTGATAGTCATACATCCACGCATGGCGCTTTCGGAAATATCGCATTCGGTATCGGCACAACTGAAGTTGAACAAGTATTGGCAACGCAGTGCATCCTCCAGTACAAACCAAAGCGAATGAAAATAGAGATCAATGGCAGGCTCGCCAAAGGGGTGGTCGCCAAAGACATCATCCTGTACATCATTTCCAGAATATCCACGAGTGGCGCTACTGGTCACTTCGTAGAATATGCGGGTGATACAATTGCAGCGTTATCAATGGAAGCGCGCATGACCATCTGCAATATGAGCATCGAAATGGGCGCGCGCGGTGGATTGATCGCTCCGGATGAAACAACTTTCGAATACCTAAGAGAACGCGCATTTGCACCGAGCGGGGAACGATTCGAACGTCTGGTAGATCAATGGCGCCATCTTAAGTCCGACGAACATGCAAAGTTCGATGCTGTTCACGCTTACAACGCAGAGGATATTGCTCCAATGATCACGTACGGAACAAACCCTGGCATGGGTATCAAAATCAATGACCGCCTTCCGACCATTGACGAATTAAAAGACATCAGTGAACATGCTTCGTTTTCAAAATCGCTCGACTACATGGGGCTTGAGCCCGGATCACAATTGCTCGGCAAAGCTATTGACTACGTATTTATAGGAAGTTGCACCAATGCGCGCATAGAAGATCTGCGTCAGGTTGCGCTGATGGTAAAAGGACGACAAAAAGCAGACTCAGTGGAGGTGTGGATTGTACCAGGATCGAAACAGGTTGAACAACAGGCACGCATAGAAGGCCTTGATAAAATATTCGAAGCCGCCGGCTTTGAGCTTCGTGAGCCTGGGTGCTCCGCATGCCTCGGTATGAATGAAGATAAAATCCCCGAAGGCAAATACTGCATCTCTACTTCGAATAGAAACTTTGAAGGAAGGCAAGGTCCAAACTCAAGAACGTTTCTGGCAAGTCCACTTTCAGCTGCTGCTGCCGCAATTACCGGGCGGGTAACAGATGTACGCGAGTTACTAAGAGACAATTAGGCAATGAGCAAAGAAAAATTCATCACACTGAAAAGCACCGCGGTTCCGCTACCGATCGAAAATATCGACACGGACCAGATTATTCCTGCCCGTTTCCTGAAAGCAACAACACGAGAAGGATTTGGTGAAAACCTCCTTCGCGATTGGCGATATGATTCGGCTGGAAAGCCAAAAGCAGATTTCGTGTTAAACGATCACAAGCACAGCGGAAAAATTTTGGTTGCCGGAAAAAACTTTGGCTGCGGAAGCAGTCGCGAGCATGCTGCCTGGGCAATTTATGACGCGGGCTTCCGGGTTGTCATCTCAAGCTTCTTCGCTGACATATTTAAAAACAACGCGCTGAACAACGCGCTCCTGCCGGTACAGGTTTCGGATGCATTTCTGAAAAAGATTTTTGCCCTTATCACGAAACAGGCTTCAACGATTATCACTGTTGACCTGCAAAAGCAACTTGTTGAATTGGAAGACGGCAGCAGCGAAAATTTCGACATCAACGCATACAAGAAAACGTGCCTCATCAATGGATATGATGACATCGACTATCTCTTAAGTCTGCGCAGCGAAATCAAACAATTCGAATTGACACACTGAGCCATGAAGAAAAAGATTACAATATTACCCGGTGACGGGATTGGCAAGGAAGTAACTTCCTGTGGCAAGAAAGTTCTCGCACAGGTAGCAGAATGTTTTGGACATCAATTCATTTTCGACTATGGTGCTATAGGCCATGAGGCTATCGAGACCGCCGGAGATCCGCTTCCTGATGAGACCTTAAATAAACTAAAGGCGTCGGATGCAATTCTTTTCGGAGCAGTCGGCCATCCGAAATATGACAACGACCCAACGCTTCGGGTAAGGCCGGAGCAAGGCCTGCTGCGCATGCGGAAAGAGTTGGGATTGTATGCCAATATCCGCCCGATAAAACTATTCGACGAGCTACTTCATGCATCAACGATCAAGCCTGAAGTATTGCGCGGTGCGGACATCCTTTTCTTTCGTGAGCTCACCGGCGATGTATACTTTGGAAGACGTGGGCGTGAAGACAACGGTAATACTGCTTTCGACACGATGATCTATTCGAAATATGAAGTAGAAAGAATTGCGCATAAAGCATTCGTTGCAGCAAGAGGGCGGAGAAAAAAAATAACATCCGTAGATAAGGCAAACGTGCTGGAAAGCTCTCGTCTATGGCGTTCCGTTGTACAACAAGTATCACAGCTATATCCCGATGTAATTGTCGAGCATATGTATGTTGATGCTGCGGCAATGAAGCTTATTCATGATCCGCGCGCTTTTGACGTAGTGTTAACAGGAAATCTTTTTGGTGACATACTCACCGATGAAGCATCGCAGATAGCAGGATCGATGGGTATGCTCGCATCAGCATCCATTGGCAATACTATAGGACTTTATGAGCCAATCCACGGTAGCGCGCACGACATCACCGGAAAAGGTGTAGCCAATCCGTTGGCCTCCATACTTTCTGCTGCGCTCATGCTCGATATCTCATTCGGGTTAAAACACGAATCGCAGGTTGTAGTCAACGCTGTTGAACGAACGTTGCAGCAAGGATATCGGACACGCGACATTGCCGATGAATCAACTGTCCGGGAAAAAATATTGGGAACCGAAGTGATGGGCAATGTAGTCTGTAACCACGTGCGAATGGCTTGTGCCGAAACAGTAAACAATTAAGCAACTCGTCTAATTGAATTAATATGAGTCAACGAATTCAGATTTTTGACACGACATTGCGGGACGGCGAACAAGTGCCGGGTTGTCAGCTATCGACCGATGAGAAAGTGACAATTGCACACGAGCTTGAAGCATTGGGCGTCGATGTAATTGAAGCGGGTTTTCCCATCTCCAGTCCGGGAGATTTTCGTTCTGTCAGTGAGATTTCAAAATCCATTAAAGATGCCGGTGTGTGTGCGCTGACGCGCTCAAAGAAAAATGACATTGACGTCGCCGCTGATGCGCTCCGATATGCGAAACGCGGACGCATCCATACAGGCATCGGATCATCGGACATTCATATCAAACACAAATTTAACACAACACGCGAGAAAGTTCTTGAACAAGCCGTGTGGGCGGTGCGATACGCTAAATCAAAAAGTGTTGAAGTAGAATTTTTTGCTGAAGACGCCGGACGAGCAGACCTCGCATTTCTGGCCCAAATGGTTGAAGCAGTCATTACTGCAGGTGCTGACGTGGTCAACATCCCTGACACGACGGGTTATTGTCTGCCGCATCTGTATGGAAAGCGAATCGCGTATCTTTTTGAACATGTGCATAACATTCATAAAGCCATTATTTCAGTGCATTGTCATAATGACCTAGGCTTAGCAACGGCAAACACGATTTCCGGACTGATCAATGGCGCACGTCAGGCCGAAGTAACAATCAACGGTATCGGTGAACGCGCTGGCAACACGTCTCTTGAGGAAACAGCGATGATTATACAGACGCACGCCGATCTTGCATTACACACAAACATAAAATCAGAAAAGATCTACGCACTTAGCCAGATGGTGTCGGAAATGATGCGAATGCCTGTGCAGCCAAACAAAGCAATTGTCGGCGCGAATGCATTTGCGCATTCTTCTGGAATCCACCAGGATGGTTTTCTGAAAAATTCTGAAAATTATGAGATCATCAGCCCAGATCAGGTTGGCATTCCATCTTCGTCGATTGTGCTGACGGCAAGAAGCGGACGCGCCGCCCTCAAGCACCGTTTAACGTTGTTGGGTTTCGAGCTTAACAAGGTCGATCTCGATAGTGTTTACGAACAATTCCTAATCGTTGCGGATGAGAAAAAGAAAGTTGAGAACGAAGATCTTATTGTATTGATGAGTAACATGCCCATGCTTGTAGTGAAGTAAAATCGTTTGAGAGCCCTGATCTATTCCTCAAGTGCTTTCAAAATTCTTTCACGGACTTTTTTAACCTTCTCCATTTCGCCTTCGAGATAAGCCTTCGCTTTCTCCTCTCCCATTGAATCGGGGATCGGTTCGAATTCGCGCATCCAGATCATCATGCTTTCGTTCGCCGAATCGAGCCGCGCAATCCGCTGTTCTATAGAAGTTTTTTCCGCTGCAGGTAAATCAGCATTGTCTTTCAGCATGTTTTTCAGCTCCGTCTTCTTCTTGTGGATGTCATTCATCTTTGGCATCACTTCATCATGAATCTTCATGACTTCATTGTACAGAATCTGGTTTTCGCTAAGCTCCACCGCATCCGGCTCCGTCGGATTGTTAGCAGCGTCCGTAACTTCAGCTGGCTTGTCTTTACATGATATCAGTAACACAAACGAAAAGAAGAAAAGAAAACCAAGATTTTTCATGAATTAAAAGTTTTTACGAAAGTACAAAAAACCATGACCTTTCGACAGATGGTAAAACCAAAGGGGGGACACACATCATTACATCCTGTTCAAAAATCGTTTACCTTTGCGCCACTTATTACGCTATGGATCTGAAATATATACCGCTAAATGACCTCCACGCGAAACTGGGAGGCAAGATGGTTCCTTTCGCAGGATACAATATGCCTGTGCGCTATTCATCTGATATTGAGGAACATATGACTGTTCGAAAAGGTGTTGGTGTTTTCGATGTATCGCACATGGGTGAATTTACAGTAAAGGGGCCGCATGCCCTTGACTTAATCCAGCGAGTGACAACAAACGACGCTTCGAAGCTGGTTGACGGCCAGGCTCAGTACTCATGCCTGCCAAACGAAACCGGTGGAATTGTTGACGATCTGATCATTTACAAAATCAAGGAGAATGATTATCTCATCGTTGTGAATGCGTCGAACATTGAAAAAGATTGGAACTGGATAAGTAAATTCAACACGAAAGGTGCGGAAATGAAAGATATTTCGGATGACATCTGTTTGTTTGCTGTACAGGGCCCGAAAGCAAAAGATACTTTACAGAAGCTGACAAAGACTGATCTTTCAACGATCAAGTACTATCATTTTTCTATTGGAGAACTTGCCGGAACCGCCGATGTTATAATATCAAATACAGGATACACTGGAGCGGGTGGATTTGAAATCTACGTGCATAAAGCGCACGCAGAGAAAGTTTGGAATGCCATATTCGACGCGGGAAAGGAATTTGACATCAAGCCTATCGGGCTTGGTGCGCGCGATACGCTTCGACTTGAAATGGGATTCTGTCTTTATGGTAACGACATCGATGACACAACCTCGCCACTCGAAGCAGGTCTTGGCTGGATCACAAAGTTCACCAAAGAATTTACTAATAGCGCCAACCTCAAACAACAAAAGGAAGATGGCGTGAAGAAAAAACTTGTCGGCTTCAAGATGCTCGAGAAAGGAATCCCGCGCCACGATTACCAGATAAAGGACAGTAGCGGCACCGTCATCGGAAAAGTTACATCCGGAACAATGTCGCCGATGATGAACGTGGGCATCGGACTCGGATACGTGACAATCGAAAACGCAAATCCAGGAACGGAAATACTGATAGACGTTCGTGGAAAAGGATTGAAGGCACAGGTTTCGAAGCTTCCGTTGATCGCATAAACTATTTTCAAGATGCGATCCATTGATGTTTGTCTGTCGCCTGATTTAATTCACCTCTATCCTGTTCAGGAAAGCGCAATCGTGGTGGTTGATATATTGCGGGCCACGTCCTGCATGACAACCGCATTTGCGCATGGCGTTGAAAGCATCAGGCCTTTTGCCAAACTGGATGAATGTCTCGCCATGAAAGGGAATGGATATTTTACCGCCGGCGAACGCGATGGGAAAAAAGTTGAGGGATTCGACTTTGGCAATTCGCCTTTTGAATACATGCACGATTCCATTAAAGGAAAACGTATTGCCTTCACCACAACGAATGGAACACTCGCTATCGCACGTTCCGAAGGAGCGAAACAAATTCTTATTGGCTCGTTCCTGAATTTATCAGCTTTGACAGAACATCTTACGACGATACC
>DASPJN010000033.1:0-6940 GCA_035628595.1 Chryseosolibacter sp. | reverse complement strand
TATTTTTGCAGGTCAGAACCCCTAGTTATGAGCGCATTCCGGAAGTTTACCAGGTCGATTGAAGACGTTGTTGAATATTTGATTTTTGCCGCCAGATGGTTTCAGGCGCTCGTTTACCTCGGACTGATAGTCGGATCCGGTCTGTATACGTATAAGTTCATGGAGGAACTGGCAAAACTCGCTCGCCATATCCAGGAGTGGACGGAAGTTGAGGTGATGCTGGCTGTGCTTGGGCTAATCGATATCTCCATGGTAATGAATTTGCTTGTCATCGTTATTATCGGTGGTTACTCTATTTTCACAAGCCGCATAGATTTTGATGAACAGGAAGACCGACCTCATTGGATCGATAACCTTGACGCCGATCGTCTCAAAGTAAAGCTTGCTACTTCCCTTGCCTCAATCTCAGGTGTACACTTGCTGAAGACGTTCATCGACATACATTCGGAAACCGAAACAGGAAGCTATGAGGCCTTGAATTTTGAGATTGTCATCCATCTCATCTTTATCATTTCGGCGCTTATCCTTGCGTGGATTGCAAAAATCCTGGATCATAAAGGTCTCGTCGAGAAGAAGAAGGCAAAGGTTTAATAATCCGGTACATTCTTGCCCAGAATAATATTGCGTGTCGCGACAAGCATGTTATTGTTGGAGGTAGTCTTCAATATTCCGTTTCCACCACGTTGCTCAAGACGCTGACGATGTTCTTCAGTTAACAGCGGATCATCATCAAAAAGAAATTCATCGATCCAGTATGGTTTGACACCAGGCTCTTTTATCACAGGATGGATGTGCGCCGGATCTTTACGTCCGGGATAAGCAGCGGGCCGCAATGTGTAGAACGTATATTCACCCTTGCTATTTGTCTTTATCCATCCGCGGATGTAACCGTGTCTTCTTGCCCAACCGGTTTCACCTCCTCTGGTTGAATACTCGCCGTTCTGATCCGTATGGTAAATGTAGAGAATGACATCAGGTGCCGGTGTTCGCCCGTCAGCTTTGAAAATCGTACCAGTGATCTTCAACTTTGGTCCTGGTTCGGTGTAGTCGGGCAATGTGTCGACATCCTTCAGTTGTTTTTCGCCGTATTCGAACACGGCCTCGCAACCTTCGCACGGGCCACCAACTTCTCTTTCTGCTTCTGTTTTCTTTTTGGATTGTGAGCAACCCGTACTGAATATGCTCACGACAAGCAGGAGTGAAATGACTGTTTTCATGATACATTAAACGTAAACTGGAAAAGCCGGGATGCCGACGCTCAGGCGAATATGATAAGCGGTATTTTCATGGGATCACTGTATTATACCAGCCGTGAACAGAAAGACACGATGGTCTTTTATTACCGGGTTCGATACGTTAAGTTTGGCACTTATCATCTTTATGGATCCGCAGACTATTCTCGTTCTTATTGTTGGCATAACAGTCCTTTCCTACATTTTCGACCAATGGCTCGATTACATCAATCTGAAGGCCCAGCGAACAGATATTCCTGACGAGATCGCCGAATTTTATGACCGCGAACGTTATGTGAAATCGCTGAGCTATCACAAAGCATTAACGCGCTTTGGATTCATCACCGCTGCCTTTGGGTTTTTATTATCAATCGGCATGTTGCTAACAGGCGGCTTTGGGTGGCTCGACACATCACTCAAGGAATTTTTCCCAAATGAAGTAATACGTGCGCTTGTGTTCTTCGGTGTGCTGATGCTCGCGTCGGACATACTCACGCTGCCATTTCAACTTCACGCTACCTTTGTGATCGAAGAGCGCTTCGGTTTCAATAAGACAACGCGAAAAACGTTTTACCTCGATAAACTGAAAGGATACATGCTTGCATTGCTGATGGGTGCGCCTTTACTCGGGCTGTTGATCTATGTTGTATTGGAGATCGGCCCCACTTTCTGGATCTGGTTTTCGATCATCGCAGCCTTTTTTATTCTCTTCATGAATATGTTTTACACGTCTTTGATCCTTCCTCTGTTCAACAAGCTCACGCCGTTGCAGGATGGAGAATTGAAATCCGCAATACAGGCATTTTCGACGAAGGTAAATTTTCCGCTGGATAATATTTTTGTCATTGACGGTTCGAAACGATCCAACAAAGCCAATGCTTTCTTTTCCGGCATTGGCCGAAAAAAGAAAATTGTTTTGTACGATACCTTGATCGAGAAGCACACAACTGAAGAGCTTGTCGCCGTCCTTGCGCATGAAGTCGGCCATTTTAAAAAACGCCACATTGTATGGGGACTGGTTCTTTCCATTGTTCAAATCGTGTTTACATTATTTATTCTTTCTTTGATGATCTACAATGAGAACGTTTCGGTTGCGCTTGGTAGCGATTCGTTGTCTATTCCGTTGAACCTGATCGCTTTTACAATTTTGTTTTCCCCCATCTCGGGCGTAACGGGTTTACTCATGAGTATGTATAGCCGGAAGAATGAATTTGAAGCAGATGCGTATGCACGCGCGACATACAGCGGGCCAGCGTTAATGAAGGCACTGAAGACACTCTCCGTTGATTCTTTGAGTAATCTCTATCCACATCCGTTGTATGTGTTCTTTCATTATTCACATCCGCCATTATTATCAAGACTGCGCGCATTGACCCATTGATAACTTTCGCCATAGCCTCAGTTGCGTGCCAGGCATAATAATTTTACGGCTGCTGCATACGTAACAAAATATGCAGCATCAATCCGCAATTCTCCCATTACTCCGCGACGCCCTGAAGAGAGGACGTGTACTCAAGGTAAAAATCACGCATGAATCGTCACCATTTGTGGCGAGAGTTGAGGAAATTCTTGAACGGAAGGAAGTTGTAAAATTTTCTTTTGATGAACTGCCGCGCGTTTCTACGCAGCGCACATCATATTATCTTGACGAGATTTCCAACCTGGAAATTGCTGGGTTTACTTTCAATAATCCACTTACAAGTCTGAAAGCGTTTGGTTTGAGCCTTACCAAAATGCTTGCCTGATATTTAAATGCGGTTTTAAATTTTACATTCTACAGACTTCTAATATCAGTTTGCTGAAAAAACCCAGTTTATTTTTTTACTGACTTGAAAGAATACAGTGGCAATCATACTAACACATTATTTAATTCAGTAAATTCAACTCATTCAAACTGATTGTGAAGCAATTGTATCGCTCGCCAAATTTGCAAGTAAAAGCTTCCATTATGTTTTGAATTTTAGTTTTATACTTGAGTGCTTTTAGTACTGTATGAAAAAACTTGACTCCCCACAGGAAGCAGTGACACTCTCGGTTGAAAAAGTTATTGACCTGGTTCGTCAGCTTCGCAACGAGTTGATCAAAGAGTTTCTCATCGATTCAAATCTGAGATCCTATTTTCTTAAAGAATATAATAAGGACGTTAGTCCAATCAAGATTGAGTTTGCCAAGCGCGATCTGAAAGAGCTTCTTATTTCACCGGTTGATCTCAGTCATTACGCAGCGTTGATCAAACAAATGCGTGAGTCGAATTCTGCTTCACTGGCAGAAGGCAACCAGGAACTTTTTTACCGCGAGATTGAAGCGATCTTTAAGAAGTATAATTACTGATCAAATATTTCTGCGACTTTCACCCGCGTTCTGATATACGCCAGCAAGGTAGTTTCGTTGGCAGGACGTGTCCGCAACGTGTAACTATTGGGTTCCCGGCGGTGCCAACCCGGACAAGCACAGCCGTAAATAAATAACCCCCGGCGACCTGATCACCGGAGGTTTAGTTTTGCAGTTTTACCATCGTTACAAGGACTTAAGTTTTACGTTGTTAATTGACCTGTAAAGATCGGTACCGCGTCCAAGGATCGTTTTCAGATACACCTTGGTCATTCGCGCTTTTCCAAACACGCCTCATCGTGGAAAAATGGTGCAAGATTCAGCAGGAATATTACAAAGGGCTTCCGGATCACGCTTCCAGACAGGCGTACGGAAAACATGAATGATGTGTCGAAGAATGTATGATGTTAAAGCCCTTAATGACTATAAAGACACCGGTGACCTGATTTCAGGAACCGGTGTCTTAATTTTTCGCACTTTCCGACTATGTTCGCGGCTGACTATTCTTTGACAACAATGTTCGTCTCGACGTCGTTACCCCTGATAAGTTTTACAATGTACATACCCCTTGACCAGGTGGCCCCGATGTGCTCATAATCCGTGTTCGCCTTTAAACCTTTAAAGCTTTCGATCGGCAACCCGGAATGCGTGAACACCTGAACATCGAATACATCGTTCTCGTTTCCATTCACGCGAATTGAAAATTCGTTCGTGTATGGATTCGGCCACGGCTTCAGGCTCTTCTCACGCGTTGATGTTGCTGCTGCAAATGAAGCGCAGTTGTCGGTCGAAGCGTTGATGTTACGGAAGATAAACGGCTCGTAACCGATGTTATCCCGATAACCACGATAGATCAGATGATCGCCAAAGGCCTCGATCTCGGTAGTCGCCGTTGATGTACTGACCTGCTCGATTCCACACGACGAGATCATCCACATTGCATTGCTTGCTGTTGTGAAGTATACGTTCTCCGCCATTACCTGATGATCTACTTTCCCATAGCCATACTCTCCCAGCAACCCCGGATAACCGTCGACACTGTTCATCTTCCATAGCTCAACTCTTTCGTCGTACTGGCTGACCCATGTGCCCATATACAATGACCCATTGTATACAAATGAATGCTGAACCGGAGGCAGCGATGTAACTTGCGCGAAATCATTACCCCGCAATGCATATAGTACCCACGTATAACTTTGATCAAGCGCACTGACAAACAGAGAGCCATTGTAATTGATCAGGTGACTGATGTCATGTTCGGCATAGTCCACGACAGGATCTTCTGTATTGATATCCCCGATCATGAAGGTTCCGGCTGTGGTACCGTCACTCCTCCACACTTCATTGCCATGCGCACCATCATTGGCAACAAAGTAAAGCGTACCGCCAATTACTAGTGTGTGATGCTTGTAAGCAGCCATGGCATTTGCCGTCCGGATGGTTTTTACTTTAACGACACCCTGCGATCCCATAACCCAGAGTTCAAGACCATTCGAGGCCGTCATCGCCTGGATAAATAGTTTGTTCAATACCCTGTCGACCGAGATTATTCTGCCGTCGAATGTGTGAACGAGGCTTGTCGTTTCTTTTGTGCCGTTTGACTTCCACAACTCACCGCCGCGGTTCCCGATATACACTGTCTGATCGAGCGTTACCATGTGGTCGGCCAATGCGTTAGGGTCGGAGGAAGTCAGCAGATGCTGAACTGCATTACCGTCAGTGATGTAAACACGGTTCGATGATCCTACAAACATTTTGTCGCCATAAGGATGCAGGACAGTATACAACGGCATGTGATCAATTAATTTGATCGTTCCATTCGGTGTTCCATCCGTACGCCAGAGCTGGTCGGCCCATTCAACGCTTGTCACGAAGTAAAGATGATCGTTGGTACTGGTCAGGTCTTTCGGAAATGCACTTTGCGACGGGCCGAGTGAGTTGTATACCGCTACCCGCTTGGTGCCATCAGGGTTCTGCTCAACAATGTTCCAGGTATTACCACCGAATTCCGAGGCGTACATTTTCCCGTTCATGGCAAAAAATTCCTGCGGGTAATATTGATAGTAGTCGAACCTGCTTCTATACAAGGCAACTTGTTGAATATTTAATCCATCCAGGTTTGCGCGATAGAGCCACAGTTCAGAAGGCTTGTCGTGACCATCCACCCATCCTTCAGGAATGTTGTTAAAGAAATATACTTGTCCGCCAAAGGAGACAAACTTTGGCTGGATCCTGTTTCCTCCCATTCGATTTGCGTCTGCTATCGGATAAGTTCCCTCGGGAGTGCCGTCGCTTCTCACATAGAAATCAGCTTCATGACCACGGGCTGCCGTAAAGAACAAGATGCCATTGACGTTCGTAAAGTCATCCATCGGCTCGAGATACCATGAGCTTGTGTTGTTGCTTCCGGCTGGCCCGGGATTGAGATCCTTCACCAGCTTCGTTCCGGTAGAGAATCCATCGCTCTTCCACAATTCATCACCATGAATACCGTCGTTGGCTGTGAAGAACAACGTGCCGTTTACATCAATAAGGTTTTCGATTTCAGCGTTACCATTCGGTCTTATATTTTTTACAAGCTGTGTATTTTGAATTGTGCCTTTTGTCTTCCATAACTCAGAACGTCCGTAGCTGTTCTTGATCACAAAAAACATGTTTCCATTGGAAAGTGTAAGGTTGGAAATTGCAGTACTGCCCCGGGGTGCTGGATTGATGTCTTCCACCAGCACAGTACCAAGATCGGTACCATTGGTTTTCCAAAGCTCGTAACCTCTCTGTCCATCGTTCGCGACAAAGTAAACCTGTGATCCCAGTTTTGTGATCTCGGTGGGATTGCTGTTGCCAACGCCCTTCATGATATCTTTGATGAGTACCGTTCCTGCAGTAGTACCGTTGCTTTTCCAAACCTCGCGACCATTGGCCTGCGTTACCGCTGAAAAGTAAAGAACACCGTGATTGCCGATCGTAATGTCTTTGGGCAGGCTGCTGGCTGCACCAGGGTAAATGTCTTTAATGATAAACGTACCGCTGCCTGTGTTGCCATTGCTCGCCCACAATTCGACGCCTTTACCAGCGCCGTCATCACCGGCAAAAAATGCAACGTCAGACCTTATGGTAAGCTCGCTGATATACCGAAACATCTTCAACTTCGTATTTGTACGCGTCGATGATTTATGAACCCAGAGCTCCTCACGCATGTAGTCAATATTCTTTACATAGAAAAACTGCGTCATGCCCGGATAGACAGCCGCAATGGGATTGCCATCAGCACTGGCTTCGTCATTGGTATCCTTTAAAAGACTTTCCTGCCCATAAGCAGCAGATGACCATATAAGGCCAACCATTAATGCAATCAACTTCACATTTCGAGAGCGTAA
>DASPJN010000032.1:0-44444 GCA_035628595.1 Chryseosolibacter sp. | reverse complement strand
GCCTGGCTCGTAAAAGTGTATACCAACCACGGTACAGATCCAGCGCTGGCGATCACTGTCTCTTTTTGGGTCATCTGCGCGTTTGCTGTCTTTTATTTTTTCTTTCCTTCTGATTGGGATGTAGCGAGTAAAGGAAAGCTTCTTCAAAATTACCGCGACTTTATCCAAAAGAATGAGAAAGGATATATAAAACCTTTTTTTATTTTGATAACTGGTTTTGGTTTGAGTTTTATCAATGCACTTACATTGAGCGTGAACGCGTATACAACACTTGGCTTTGGAAACATTCCTACCCATGGTCTGGCCCGTTACGCCTGCGTCATTCAAGGTTTTATTGGATGGTTCATGTTAAGTATCTTCACTGTTGCACTAATCAATCAGGTGCTGGCATAGAAGCCATCGGAGCCTGGGTTGGCAATTTTTCCAAATCATAACAGCACAAAAAAAGCTCGTCGTAAGGCGAGCTTTTTTGTTGAATCGTCTATGTTATCTATCAATTACTCTTCATCTCTGTGCGAGCGTGTCTTTCCGATCACGTAGTGCAGACCAAGCTGCACGCCTACTAGTAAATTGGCGCGTTTGCCGAAGATGTTATTGCCATTCTTCAGCTCATCAATTACATCACCGTTGCGCATATCGGTGATACTGTAGCTCGTACGTACCTGCGTGCTCAGATACATGTGTTTCGAAAGATCGATGTCCAATCCAAAGGCTGCTGCAAGCGAGAACTCCGCTTTCTTAAAATCATTTGCCTTCTTTGATAGTACATCGGTTGATGGAATATTGGATGGAAGTGAGTAAGTGCCATCTCCATTGTCAATCGCCGTTGGAAATTCAGCCTGAATGTTTGCGAAGTCCGTTCCGTCGGGAAGGGCAAACGTTCCTGCCTGCGCTTCTACAGTTTCTTTCGCTGCAGTAAGCAAAGACAACTGCGGACCGAAATTGAAGTTTGCTCTCGCTGCGCCGTTGCCGCCGCCCATAAATTTCAAAAGCATCGGTAATTGAAGAAAGCTCATATCTATCTTACGTTCACCCTTCACACTTTTTGCAGCATCTATCATTTGATAGATCTGGCCTTGCTGTGATTTGATGGCTTCGAGGGAAAGACCGAATTTCTTCCCGATGTCAATACCAAAATTGAATCCGATCGGAGAGAACTTGTACGTCATTTCCGAATTGTACCGCGGATCTTTGGAAAGTCCTTTATCAAGTACAAACGTGGCATTGACAGCTGTTGTAGCGCCGAAATGCGCCTGCAATATTTGTCCGAATGCTGAGCTGCTAATAATGAAAAGCAGCAGTAGGGGTAAAAGGTGTTTCATGATTGCTTACAGTTAGGTTATAGGTAAATACATTTTTTTAAGTAAAGTAACCCCAGCTTATGAATGCCTGCCCGGGGCCGATAAAAAGGCCCGGTTTGCCGGGCCTTGCTATTTATTGGTTTACATATTTCTACGGTACTGACCGCCCACTTCAAAGAGCGCTTTCGTGATCTGTCCCAGGGAACAAACCTTGCTGGCTTCCATCAGTTCGGCGAAAATGTTTTGATTGTTAATCGCTGCCTGTTGTACGCGCTCAAGCGCATCCGTTGTTTTCTCACGATTAAAGTCATTGAGATTGCGCAGCATTTTGATCTGGTACTCCTTTTCCTCAGTCGTTGCACGAATCACCTCCTGCGGAATGATCGTCGGTGAACCCTTCGAGCTCAGGAACGTGTTTACGCCGATGATCGGATATTCGCCAGTGTGCTTCAATGTTTCGTAGTACAAGCTTTCTTCCTGGATCTTTCCACGTTGATACATGGTTTCCATCGCCCCCAATACACCACCTCGCTCGGTAATGCGATCAAATTCTGAAAGCACAGCTTCTTCAACAAGATCCGTTAATTCTTCGATGATGAACGAGCCCTGTAAAGGGTTTTCATTTTTCGCAAGACCAAGTTCCTTGTTGATGATTAATTGGATCGCCATCGCACGACGTACTGATTCTTCTGTTGGCGTTGTGATGGCTTCATCATACGCATTTGTGTGTAACGAATTACAGTTGTCATAGATCGCGTACAATGCCTGGAGTGTTGTTCTGATATCATTAAAATCAATCTCCTGCGCGTGCAGCGAGCGGCCTGACGTCTGGATATGGTATTTCAGCATCTGGCTCCGCGCATTCGCGCCATATTTATTCTTGAGTGCCTTTGCCCACAACCTTCTCGCTACACGGCCGATAACTGCATACTCCGGATCAACGCCATTGCTGAAAAAGAACGAAAGGTTTGGCGCAAAGTCGTTAATGTTCATGCCGCGACTCAGGTAATATTCCACATAAGTGAAACCATTCGCGAGCGTAAACGCAAGCTGCGTGATCGGGTTAGCACCAGCTTCAGCAATATGATACCCCGAAATGGAGACAGAGTAAAAGTTTCTTACATTTTTATCAATGAAGTACTGCTGAACGTCGCCCATCAATCGCAACGCAAATTCTGTTGAAAAAATGCAAGTGTTTTGCGCCTGATCTTCTTTGAGAATATCGGCTTGCACCGTGCCACGAACCTGTGAGAGCGTTGAAGTCTTTATCTTTTCATACACTTCTTTAGGAAGCACCTGGTCTCCTGTTACACCCAGGAGCATCAGCCCGAGTCCATCATTGCCTTTTGGCAACGATCCCTGGTAGGATGGTCGCACGCTATCCTTGTAAATCGCTTTGATCTTGTCCTGAACTTCTTTTTCGAGTCCATTCTGTCTGATATAAATCTCGCACTGCTGATCGATGGCCGCATTCATAAAGAATCCAAGCAGCATTGGAGCAGGGCCATTGATTGTCATCGATACCGATGTCCTTGGATCAGCAAGGTCAAAACCGCTGTAAAGTTTTTTAGCGTCATCCAGACAGCAAATGCTCACACCTGAGTTTCCAATCTTCCCATAAATATCCGGACGGTAATCCGGATCGTTTCCGTAAAGCGTTACTGAGTCGAAGGCAGTTGAAAGGCGTTTCGCCGGCATGGCAAGGCTGACGTAGTGAAAGCGTCTGTTGGTTCTCTCTGGACCGCCTTCACCAGCGAACATGCGCGTTGGATCCTCGCCTTCACGCTTGAACGGATAAATTCCTGCTGTGTAAGGAAATTCACCCGGAACGTTTTCCTGTAAGCTCCATTGCAGCACATCGCCCCATGCTTCATATCGCGGAAGAGCAACTTTTGGTACCTGTGTATGCGACAACGATTCAGTGTGTGTTTGTATGGCGATCTCCTTGTCGCGAACCTTAAATTTGAAGAGCGCTTCTTTGTATTGTTTTACTTTCGCATTCCAATCATCGACCAGCTTAAGATTTTTCGGATCGAGGTTAAGTTTGATTTTTTCAAACTGCTCCTGAAGACTTTTCACCAGACGGTCCTTATCATCAAGCGCAGAATCCTTTAGCGTTTCGATTGATTTCTGTAACGCATATAGTTTCTGTGCAACTTCTTTTTGCTCTCCTACCCACGCATCATACTTGCGATTGTTCTCGGAGATTTCGCTCAGGTAGCGTGTTCTATGAGGAGGAATGACAAATATCTTTTCAGACATTTCTTTGGTAATCTGAAAAGTAGTTTGAAGAGACGCTCCTGTTTTACCAACAACTGTATCGATGAGGTGTTTGTAAAGCTGATTTGTTCCGGGATCGTTAAACTGAGAAGCAATTGTTCCAAACACCGGCATGTCTTCCGGCTTCGATGTCCAGAGCTGATGATTACGCTGAAATTGTTTTTTTACGTCGCGCAATGCGTCGAGTGCGCCACGTTTATCGAACTTGTTCAACGCAATGACATCCGCGAAATCGAGCATGTCAATTTTTTCGAGCTGTGTTGCAGCGCCATACTCTGGCGTCATCACGTAGAGTGACACATCGCTGTGATCAAGGATCTCTGTATCACTTTGTCCGATGCCGGAAGTCTCGAGAATGATCATATCAAAGCCCGCCGCTTTCATAACAGCAATTGCTTCTTTCACATACGCTGACAATGCCAGGTTGCTTTGACGTGTTGCAAGCGAGCGCATGTATACCCGTGAATTGTTGATTGCATTCATACGGATGCGATCACCCAGCAGTGCGCCACCTGTCTTGCGTTTGGATGGATCAACAGAAACAATCCCGATATTTTTATCCTTGAAGTCAATAAGAAAACGTCTCACGATCTCATCAACCATCGAGGATTTTCCCGCTCCGCCCGTTCCGGTGATACCAAGAACAGGCGCTTTAGAAGCATCGGCTTTTGTTTTGATCTGATCGAAAGTCTTCTTGTGTTTATCAAAATAGTTTTCAGCTGCTGAGATCAGCTTGGCAATAGCAACATGGGAGTTTGGCGTCAGCGACTGTACGTCAACATCGATTTCTTCACCGGTTGGGTAATCACTTCTTTCAACAAGATCGTTGATCATTCCCTGCAGACCCATAGCGCGTCCGTCGTCGGGAGAATAGATTCGTGTGATGCCATGATCCATCAATTCTTTGATTTCATCAGGAAGAATCACGCCGCCACCGCCGCCGAAAATCTTAATATGGCCTGCGCCTTTTTCCTGAAGCAGGTCGAACATGTATTTGAAATACTCATTGTGGCCACCCTGGTAACTTGTCATGGCGATGGCCTGGGCGTCCTCCTGAATGGCGGTATTGACAACTTCTTCAACACTTCGATCATGCCCGAGGTGGATTACTTCGCAACCAGTACCCTGGATGATTCTGCGCATGATATTGATCGCCGCATCATGACCGTCAAAGAGACTTGCTGCGGTTACGATTCTAACCTTATTTTTCGGTTTGTAAGGATCCGGCGCCTTATGACCTGCTAGTGCTTGTTGTTTGTCCTGTTTTGGCGCGCTGATAGTGTCGGTGCTCATAAAATATTACCCTTCAAAAACTTGATTTGCAGGGTCAAAAATAACCTTTGCGGGCGATAATCCCTAACAGGCATTAGGCGAGAACGACGTTAATTAAGCAACCTTGGAATTCAGAAATGGATAATCATTGTCAGCGCGGGAATCGCGCGAATTTTTCAAGTCAATAACGAATTGAGATCCCTGGCCCGGGCGGCTTTTGACATAAATATCAGCACCCATCGCTTCGAGATACTTTTTGCAAAGTGAGAGCCCCAAGCCGGTTCCAACCTCGTCTTTTGTGCCGATTGATGAGAAATTTTTGTCGATGTCGAACAGGTGCTCAATTTTTTCAGATGCGATGCCAATCCCATTATCCTCAACGGCAATGAAACTATTACCGTTGACAGCCTGGAAGGTTACGTTGATGAATCCACCTTCATTCGAAAACTTCAGCGCATTCGATACAAGGTTACGGATCACCATTCTTAAAATGTTCTGATCTGCATAAAGAGAAATGGTTTCACAAATCGGGTTAATAAGCTTCACCTTTTTTTCCTTTGCCTGAAGGTTGAAGAGACTCAGACATTCGTCGACGAGTGGCTTGAGGTGAAATTCTTCACGCGCAACCTGAATACTTCTTTCATGTGAAGCAGACCACTGAAGAATATTTTCAACCAGTGAGTTTGTTTTTCGCACCTGGTCTTCCAACTGTATTGTTACTGGCTTCAGCTCGTCTGGTTTAAGAAGGCCACTGTTCATCAGTTCCAGTACGCCACGGATAGAATTCAACGGGCTTTTTACATCATGCGTAATAATTGAAAGTAATGTATTTTTCAATCGGTTCGATTCGATCAATTGGTCAGTTTTTGCTTTGATCGCGCGTTCGAGATCGGCAGAGTTTATTTTCGCAAGCTCGTATGCATGCGCGTTGCGCTTTGCAAGAATGTATGCCTGGAATGTCAGAAACAACAGTACCGCGCCTTCCAACATAAATGTGAATGCCTTTGGGACGATGCCCGAATTCGACAACATCTCATAAACAATGATTGGAGAAACGACAGCCATCGCCACAAGCGTGATTCTTGCTTCCTGAATGTGCTGACGAACACCGTGAACAATTACATAAATAATCACAAGAATTTCCAAACCGAATATGATGTGCGCGGTCGGAAGCAACTGATGATAGAAGTCTACTTCAGCAATCATTGGAATGCCACTGAGCAATCCGCCTGATACAACGAAGAGTGTGAGTAATTTTTCGGGAAAGTGTTTGGGAAGGACGCTTCGAAAATATAATGGCATAAAAGCAATCATCGCATATACCATCGTGTATTCGATCTTCTTGAAATCTTCGAAGGAAAAGCCGGGAACCATATACTGAAGTAAGAGCCCATTTCGGCTTAACGTAAGGGTGCGAAGCGTAATGCAGAAACACAACAACGCCAGGTATAAATATTCTTTTCCCTGGCGGAATAGGAGAAAAAGAATAAAGTGATAGATGCTCATTGCCATGAGACTTCCCGCGAAAAAAATTGCAATACCCTGCTCGATCATTCGAAAATGATTTAGTTAAAAACACTCATGTAAATGGCACACAGTTGGATCAGAACGCACCGGGATCGTTCGGAAGCTTGACTGTAAACGTGGATCCTTCCCAGCGTTTAGATCGTACTTCGATAGTGCCACCCAACTTGTCAACCATAGATTTCACGATATACAGGCCAAGGCCTGTGCTACCGCGTTCAGCCTTATAGAACATTGTGAAGATGCTGTCTACACAATCTTCATCGATACCTATTCCGTTATCGGCTATCTTTATAACCGTTTCGGAGTCGTGCTCAACGATCTTCACATTCACATACGCAGAATCGATGTGAGGGTTATGGAATCGGAAAGCATTTGAGATAAGATTCTTTAGAATAATGTGTATACGAGCCGGGTCAGAGAAGAAACGTTGTGAGCCTTCACAATATGTATGCACCCTGACATGCTGATACTGATGACGAAAATCGCGCAAAATAACCTCAAGCTCTCTGTTGAAGTCAATGATCTCGTGTGCGGGTGCTGTTTTATTGAAGGTGATATTGACCAGACTCTTCAGTAGTGTATCAAGATGATTCACCTGTGTTCTGATCATACTGTTGTATTCGCCGACCGTTGCGTTTGGATGTTCAAGTGCAATGAGATGTGTTAAGCCAAGAATGGTTGTCAATGGCGAACGCATGTCGTGCGAAGAGTGATATATAAATTTGTCGATCTCCTGGTTCAGGCGTTGGAGCTCGGCCATTTGCTTTTTCTTTTCCGTGATGTCAACCAAAATCCCCTCGGCAAAACCCTGGCGTGGGAAAGCACGACAACTGACAGACAACCAAAGTCCCTGATGCTCCAGATGGATTTCCGTGTTAACGGTCTCATCTGTCGAAAGTAGTTTCTCGACAAATGAACTGAAAGATTGGTGATCCGAAAAGAAATAAGCTAACGAGAGATCTTCCCAGTCATTTACACCTAGAAGCTGTTTTGCTTTTTCATTTATCAACAATATTTTGGAGTCATTCAATCTGAACTTAAAGATGCCGATAAAGCTGTTGTTGAAAAGGTTCAGATATTCATCACGAACTCTTTTTACGCGATAATTATAAAGCGCATTGTGCGTGGTGTCTTTGATCACCATGCGATAACCGCAGAACGCGCCAATATGATCACGCATTGTTGTGATCCTGATCTTCGCCCAGAACGACACTCCTTTTTTCTTGACGCGATTAGCTGAATAAAAAATCTTTCCCGCTTCGCGCGCTGAAAATAGATCTTCGTCAGGACGGCCACAGGCAATGTCATCGGGTAGATAGAAAAGCGAAAAATGTTTGCCGATCACTTCCCATTCTTCATAACCTGTTACGTTGACGGCTTCAAGATTGCTGCTGATGATAATACCTTCAGCGTTCAGAATAAATTCTTCGTATCCGCGTAGCGTATTGCAAAATGACGAAAATCGATCCTGATCTGACGTTTTTACGGACTGCTCTTCCAAAAAGTCAGCAGGCTCGTCCGTCAAATACTTAAAATCGTTCGCGTTTAGACTCTGCACATCTCTGGGATTATGGCTTCAAATAACGGATGGTTTTAACAGTAGTTGGTCAAATTGATCGTTACAAATCGTAAACAAGGGCGTTTACAATTCGTTACAGGAAAATTTAAGTAACTGATAATCAATGGACGAACTGTGACGTTTAAGATCAGGCCAGGTAAACAGCCAGTCGCCGCTCAAACTTCTCTTGCTTCTTCCAGCACAGCACTTCTTCGTGTGTCAAGAGAGTTGAAATATGCGATCAGCGTTGTGTCGGCATGCAGGTCAAGCTTTTTGCGCAGGCGGTGGCGGGCAACTTTTGCACTTTCCTGCGATATGTTTAGAATAGCTGCAATTCCTTTATTATCAAGATTCAACTTTATGAGGGAACAAAGTTTCAGGTCATTTGCTGTGAGATCCGGATACTGTTCAAGCAAATTTTTAAAGAAATCCTTATGAACCTGCTCAAAATGAACTTTGAAATTATCCCATTCACGGTCGAGATGAAAGCTGTAGTTAACCATATTCACAAGTGCCCGTAATTTTTGCCGCATCTGCGTTTCAGGTGTATTCTTTATTTCTTCTACAGACTCTTTAAGATTTTCCAGGATCTCGTTCTTCTGAATAAGGTTGAGCGTATAAGAAGCAAGTTCTTTGTTTTTAAATTCGATCTGATCGTGCAATTGTTGCTCGGCAAGTTCCTTGTTTTTAAGCTCGGCCTCAAGCAATGTTTTACGTTCTTCGTTTAACTGGTTTTCCTTATCAGCAAGTTCGCGCTCATTTCTGATTTTTAACTTCTGTCTGTTAATCACAAGAAACGCGATGATCGAAATGAGTACGATTAATCCGCCTGCAACAAGGAGATAAATATTATTAAAAGCTTGCTCCTGTCGAAGCATTTGAATTTCCTGTTCCTTGCGCTCAGATTGAAAACGCGTTTGCATTTCTTCTATCTGCTGACTTTTTTCCGCGGAGAAAATGCTGTCGTAATATGTTTTGTGAAGCGAGAGATAGCGGTAGGCAGCTTCAAAGTCTTTGCTTTGCGCGTGTATTTGCGCCAGGTGCTTATATGATTTGCCTATAATTTCCTTTTTGTTGATTTTGGATGCGATACTGATTGCTTCATTGAATTTCTCCACGGCCAGACCGTGGTTCTGCATGTCTTTGTAGGTAATTGCCAGTTGCAGCAAGCAATCAGCAACAGAGTTTGTATGATCGGATCGTCTGTTAAGCGCAAGCGATTCTTCAAGACTCGAAATTGCTTTTTCAAAATCCTTTTGATTTCTGTAAATGTCCCCAACGACAAACAGAGCGTGTGCTTTTCCGCGTGAATTATTTGTGCCTTCAAAACCCGCGATCGCTTTTTTCAGGTACGATAATGCCTTGTCGTACTCGCGCATGTCGCGATAGGCAGAACCGATGTTCACATTTATTTTTGGTATTTCTTTTATCTCGCCCAACTGCTCATAAAGAGAGAGTGAACGTGAAAGCATCTCAAGTGCCTGGTCGAATTTTTTCTCGTGCGTATACGCGATCCCCAGTCCAGACAGTGACGCGGCAATTCCTTTTTGATCGGAAGCTTTTTCATAATACGACAACGCCTTTAAATAATATTTCAGCGCTACATCGTAATTGCTTTCGATCACATAGTAAACCGTGCCGACATTGATCGCAGCATCTCCGGCCAACGTCCACTCTTTAATTTTTTCCGCTATCAATAAAGATTCCAGTATTCTGGTGCGTGCAAGGTCATACTGATTATTGTATCCGTATGCAACGCCGAGATTTTTTAACGCGAGCGCTTCTTGTTTTTGATCGCCTGTTTCTTTCGCGATAGCTATTGCCTCCTGAACATACGTCATACCCTTTTCATCGCGACGCAACAGCTCAGATAACTGATTCAGGATTGCGGGCTTCTCTTCCCGGCTTGCGCTTTTTAAGATTGTTTCAAGGCTGTCGACTTTTTGGTTTTGACCAAAAGCCTGATTTAAAACAGGGAGAAAAATGAAAAACAGTATTTTTCCGAAGAATTTATAGTAATTCATCTTTAGCCAGTGGGTGGACTTTAATTTTGTTCGAAAGTTGAGTTCGAGTTGCCTAACGGAAATAGATACAGCCGGGTTCGGATAATGGACAATTTTTCAGGAAAAATTGCGATACGGCTAAATTGACACACCTTTTTCTGCGAACGGAACCTGCACGCACATGCCATGTGTAAACATCGAAACTGTTTTGAAACCAATATCTGATAGCATTTTTGCAGTTTCAGCGAATGTATTGGTCAAATCCTCCGGGTGGTGTGCATCACTACTTAATGTAACAGGCATTTTTCGCTTGTGAAGCTCTTCGAGTATCCAGCGGCTTGGATAAGTGCTCGCAGACTTTTTCTGATAAAGCCCGCGCGTGTTTACCTCTGTTATCAGTTCTGCCTGATCGATGAGTTTGATGGTTTTCAAAACTTCGTCTTTGTACCATTTATCACTTTCGTTGAAAAGTTTTCCGTCCTGATTCTGAATTTTTATTTTATCAAGATGACCGACAATGTCGGGAGCGGATGCGAAAATCATTTCACGAACTAACTCATAATATCTGACGATGGCTGCCCTGATATCGTCGTTAAAAATTTCTTTTAATCCTTTGAGAAAAAGTGTGTGATTGCCATCAATTTCCCAATGCGTACCATCGGAAAAACGATCAACGAAATGAATTGATCCAATGAGATAATCAAGTTCATCTTTGTATTCGAATGGTGAGATAACACCCGGAATAAAATCGATCTCCAGGCTCCTCAGGATTTCCAATTCCGGATGTAGGATCTTTAGTTGTTCAATGTCCTGAAAATATTGGGGCAGTTCTTCCTTCTTTATACACCATTCACACGGAAACGGAAGCGGTGCATGCGAAGAGAAACCTAAACCGATCACCTTCTGCGTTTTTGCTGACGCAACAAAATCGGAAAGTTCGCCTTTGCCATCGCAGTATTTATTGTGTGAATGATAGTTTGTCCACATCCTTAACGGATTTTTGCTCAATATAACGAATTGCTCGAATGAGCGTTTTATCACGCGAAGGTGTTTGGAATGACTTTTTAACCGTTAAAAGATCATCATTCGAATGCTGAACATGCGAATTTCCCTTTATTGCTTATTCATGCTGCTAATGGCCGCTTCGGTCATGGGACAGGATCTCAATACTAAAAATATCATTGTAGTAACGCTGGACGGATACCGATGGAAGGAGTTATTTGAAGGTCCCGATGACAGGATCATAAACAACCCTGATTTTATCACTGACCGCAGCGCGATGGCCGCATTTAATGGTGCGCATATTTACGAAAAAAGATCGAAGCTCATGCCATTTTTCTGGAACGTGATTGCGCAGCAAGGGCAACTTTACGGAAACAGAAATTACAAGAACAAGGTGAACTGCGTGAACCATCACTTGCTTTCGTATCCAGGCTACAGCGAAATGTTTGTAGGCTATGCCGCCAAAGGTGTTAGTTCAAACAAAGAGAAAGATAACCCTAACGCTACTGTCTTTGAGTTCATCAACGAGCAACATGCGTTTGAAAACAAAGTCGCAGCCTTCGCTACATGGGATATTTTCAACTACATTTTTCGCGAAAAACAATCGTCGTTACCAGTCATTGCAGGAAATGATCCACCACCTTCACACGCCGGCGCTCATAAAAAAGACAAAAAGGGACGTTCAGATAAGGAGACGTTTGCTTACGCGATGGATTATCTGGAACATGAGCGTCCACGCGTTTTATTTATCGGTTTCGATGGAACAGATTTCCACGGACATGGTGGTCGTTATGATAAATACCTGGAAGCTGCACAACAGGCCGATAAGATGATTGCGGAACTTTGGGCCTGGGTTCAGGCGCAACCAGACTACAAAGATCAGACAACGCTGTTCATCACAACAGATCACGGTCGTGGCTCAGGAAAAAAGAACTGGAGAAATCATCGGTTGCTTGCGCCAGGTTCACGTCACATCTGGTTTGCCGTGATGGGCCCCGATACACCGGCATTCGGCGAGCTGACTTTCAAGGGAAAGTACTATCAAAAACAGGTCGCTCAGACTATCGCAGCATTTCTCGGCCTGCAATATAAGGCAGCAAAGCCTACAGGCGAGATCGTTCAGACAATGGTGGCCGCGCCCGTAATGGCCGACAATGAGTCCAGATCAGGAAACGCGCTTGAGCAGACTTCCAACAGGTGATAATTATTTCAGCTTGTATTTGAGCACAACTACTGGCTGAAGTTGCGTCTCGTCTTTTAGCGTGTGTTGATCCGTGTATCCTCCCCATTGACTATTCGCGATATAGTAAAAATAATCGCCGGAAACGCAGCCGATTGTTGGTTCGTTAAATGCAGGATGCGCCCGATCAATAATTTCAAAGTCACCAAGGGCATTCGATTTTTCGTCGACGTCGTACCTCGTAACACGCATGGGGCGAATACTATTTTGAATAGCAATCAGACCGTTGTTGTAAAATGTCAGCCCGTCAATCGACTTTGTGGATTGTTCGAAGTTCTCTTTTAGTCTCATGAGATTGCGCGACGTTACGTCGACTTTGTATACTCCTTTCACATAGTCGGCGATAAACAACGCGGTGTTATCTTTGTTGAAAGCAATGCCCTGCAGATTCTTAAACTCAGTGGACGAAAAAAATGGCTCTAGCTTTCCGGATGCGTCGTTGAGCGTAAAGATGATATTGTTCTTACTATCAGATATAAAGGGTCGTCCTTTATTGTCAAGGGTCAGGTCTCCGAAGATATGTTCTTTGCTTTCAATTGTGTCGGGCGTGTATCGCGCTAGCAACTTGCCGGATTTCAAGTCAAACTTGAATAGCCCCGATATTTCTTTTCCGGTGTAGTTGATGATTTCCGGAATGGGTGAGGAGGCTGCCCAAAGTATATTTTTCTTTCTGTCGATTTTAATACCAAACACTGCCGTGAGTCCATCGTGGCCGGAGGGAGTGAAGTCGGTGACATTACCATTCTTGTCGCGCCTGATGATCTTGCGTTGATGAATGCTCCCCAGATAAAATGTTTTATCGTCTTCTCCGGTAGCAATACATTCAATGTGAAGCGTTTTATTGTTGATAAGGAATGCTGTATCCGATTGAATGATTTCCTTTCGTAGGTCGCCCTGCAACGATGAGAGTTCATTGATGTTTGACACATTCCTGAATTCAGGAATCGACAAATCAGCATTGGCATTGATCATGAGTAGTTTACGCAGGTATCGTGACGACTCGTCGCTCTTGTGAAGCTGAGCGGAGGCTATTGCTGCATGGTATAGTATGGTAGGATGCGTAGGGTGAACCCGGTGCGCAGCCGTGATGTGTGCATAATACGCAATGGTATCATTGATACCGCGCGCTTTCCTCGCTTCAGTAAAATAGTACTGCAGCGAGTCCTGTGCGCCGACAACATGAGCGAAGCAGATCAGCGTCGCGATTAAACGTATTCTAATCATTTCGTAAGGTTTTTGCGGGGTCAATAAGGGCAGCCTTTACTGCCTGGTAGCCTGCGGTACCAAAAGCAATGAGCAGACATGTGAGCGCGGCGAACAGAACAGGCATGAAACCAATATTTGTCCGATACGCGAAATCGCCCAGCCACTGATTCATCACGTAATAGGCGAGTGGAATCCCAATGGCAACGGCAATGATCACTAGCTTTCCGAAGTCGCGGGTGATGAGCAGAATGATGTTTACGGCTGTTGCGCCGAGCACCTTGCGAATGCCGATCTCCTTTGTTCTTTGTATCGCAGTGAAAGACACTAATCCTAGCAAGCCCAAACACGCGATCACGATCGCCAGCGTTGCAAAACATACAAACACGATTCCCATGCGCTGCTCTTGTGAGTATAGTCTGTCATATTCTTCATCGAGAAACTGATACTCGAATGGGCGGTGCGGCGTAATCGCCGTCACAACAGATTTTATTGATTCTATATTGGATTTGACATCGCCCGCTGGTAGCTCAACAAAAATATGATTGTAATCCTCCTGACTGAAGATGACAAGGGGACCGATTCGTGAATGAAGTGATGAGAAATGAAAGTCATTGATCACGCCAACAATTTCGCCATGTCTGCCTGATAATTGTGCGTGTTTTCCGATTGCGTCTTTTGTATCAAGAAAAAGGCTTTTGAGGAGCGCCTCATTAACAACAAACGCATAGAACGTATCCTTCTGAACACGCTGAAAATCATTTTCGGTAATATTTCGCCCGGCGGACAGTTGCATATTTAGCGCCGGAATAAATCCTGTGTCGGCAGCAACTGCGGTAACCATCAGGTCATCTTTTGCATCAAGCGATTTTACAGCAAACGAATATCCGCCTTGAATTTTGACAGGTGACTCTGTTGCACGGCCAACGTTAACAGCCGCTCCTTTTCTTAAAAGTTCGCTTCGCAGCTCGTTGTAAGCCGCTCCCGACTTCTTGTCAAGCGGAAGCACGAGTACTTGTTCTTTCTCGTAACCGAGTTTTTTGTTTTGGATGAATGAAAGTTGTTTGAAGATCACGATCGTTCCAACGATCAGCATGACGGAGATGCAAAATTGTGTTACAACGAGTGCTTTTCTCAGCATGATGCCACCTCCGGAAAACCTGAAATTACCTTTCAATACACTGACAGGCTTGAACGAGGTTATGACCATCGCGGGATACGCGCCTGACAAAAGCGAGATGAGAAGCAAGATCACCACAGCCGCAGAAAGGAAGAGCGGAGAGTAAAAGAGCGCACCATCAAGCGCTTTGCCAGTAACGGCGTTAAATAACGGAAGGGCCAGTTGCGCTATAAAAAATCCAACAATGAATGCGATGCACGTTATTAATACAGACTCTCCCAGGAACTGAACAAATAATTGTTTTCTGAACGCACCAACAACCTTGCGTACGCCCACTTCTCGAGCCCGGTCGACAGCGCGGGCTGTTGCCAGGTTGATATAATTGATGCATGCGATCAGCAGGATGAGTGCAGCAATCGCGCCGAAGATGTATACGTATTCAATATTGCCAACCACCTCAAACTCGTTTGTTAAAGGCGAACGAAGATGAATGTCTGTCAATTTCATAAAATGATAATGAACGAAGTCATCCGGAGCAGACAGGTCATTACCGATGGCGTTGTTTACAAGTTTGTCAGTTTTTGCTGAAAGGGCTTCGATATCTGTACCTTCAGCAACTACGACGAACGTCTGATAATTCGCGCTCCACCAGATCAAAGGCTGGTTCGCCTGTCGCAGCGACGAGAATGACCCGATCATATCGAATTGCAAAAACGAGTTGGCTGGAACATCGTTCATCAGGCCGGTGACGGTGTACTCGTTTGTGTCATTTACCCGCAACGTTTTTCCTACTGGGTCCTCATCACCGAAATATTTTTTCGCGGCTGTTTTTGTCAGTACCACTGAATTCGGATCCTTTAAAGCGGTTTCCGGGTTTCCTTTCGTAAGTGGAAATGAAAAAACTTCGAAGAAGGTACTATCAGCGAAATAAAAACGCTTTTCCTGGAAGAGTTTATCATCTTTCTTCACCACATACGGGTTCCACGAAGAAGGATTGTAGACCCGTACACCCTCCGTTATTTCAGGAAATCCTTTGAGTGCCGGCAGTAATGCCGTTGGAGATACACTCGTTCGGATTTGCTGTCCGTTCGAATTCATTTCGAGTGATGACCGGTAGATGCGGTCAGCGTTTTCGTGGAACCGGTCGTAGCTCAACTCGTGACTTACCCAGGTCATCAGGAGCATACATGTGGCGAGGCCAAGACCGAGCCCAAAAATATTGATCATTGAATAGGTGAAATGCTTTCGGATATTGCGAAGCGCGATAAGCAGGTAGTTTTTAATCATTGGCGTACATGGCTATTTAGTTTTAGACGCCTCATAAATTACAAAGGTTGCACGTTTTGACTAACAATAAATTTGACAGACGGTTTTTGCCCTGATTTGGCCTAAACCATACATGTAAAATCATTATCCCGCAACGCGCGGTATTACGTATCTTTATTGAATAGCTTATTTTGCTATTACATATGCGTTCGTGCATTCTCCTGACATTGTTTTGTGTTGTAATTGCTCCTGCATTTGCGCAGTACCATACGCACACCATGCGGAACTATAAAGCAGTTGATGGTTTACCTCAATCGCAGGTGAACATCATGCTGGAGGACAAGAATGGTTATTTGTGGATCGGGACAGAGGGGGGAGGACTTGCACGCTTTGATGGGCGTGAGTTCAAAGTCTACACTACCCTTGATGGGCTTCATAGCAACATCGTTAGTTACCTGAAACTTGATACGCATGAAAACCTGTGGATCGTTCATCCACGTGGCCTCACAAAATTCGATGGAATAAGCTTTGTAAAATTTCCACAGCCAGAAGCATCCTCCAGCATGCGTCGCGTCAGGCGTGCTTTTGAAATTCAGGATACGCTTTTCTTCCTGACAGCGCCCGGTTACCTCGGCAAGATTCATAACGACTCCCTTTATTACTGGGCCAGACCATTAAAAGAAAATGTTCTGATTCATTACGTACACCTTACCAGCGACAAAGATGTTTTGATGTATCTGAGTGACAGCAGTTTTTATGTCCATGACGGAAAGACCGCTCGAACTTTCAAACATGCCGAATATTTTAATCGCGTATACGGACTGATGTTCAACTATAATAGCGAGGTGTGGGCACGTACCGATAGCGGATACGTTACTGTCGATGCTAAAAACCAAACCTTCAGGAAAGCATCTCTTCCATTCGATGATCCTATTGTTTTTTACGACAGCCTGAACAATCAATTTTGGGCGCGTAACAACAACCACCTGCTCCGGGTAAGATTTGATGACAAACACACTCTGCAGACTGATACCGTTTTGCGTGATGTCAATGTGAGACAAATACTGGTCGATTCTGAAGGCAATACATGGTTTGCTACGATGGGAAACGGTCTTTATAAATATTTCATCCAGGATTTCGACAGATGTAGTTCTGAAAAAATGAAAGGCGTGACCGCCATTCACCGCGATCAGTCAGGGGCAACCTGGATCGGATCAATGACAAAAGGGCTATGGCGCGTTGCAAAAGGAAAAATATCGTCATACGACAATGCGGAGAATTCATACAGGAACAACATTACGGCAATAGCTGAGAGTAAGGAAGGAGTGATCTGGATTGGTACATCCAACGGTCTCGCCAATTACGATGCGGATAGTGATGATTTTAACTGGTTTAGCAGGGATGAGGGACTTTCAAATACTTCGATCACGGCAGGGCTACAGTTCGACAACGAAGGTGGATTGTGGATCGGAACTCAAAGTGGCGGGCTTAATTATTACGATGGCAAGACATTTAAAGCTTTTACCACACGCCAGGGTCTTACAAGCAACAACATCAGTGCATTGCATTATTCGAATCGTTACAATTCACTTTTTATTGGGAATGAATTCGGTTTGACTTCACTAAAAGGCAACCGTTTTAGTCAGATTGCAATGACGGGTTTCGAAAATACCACGGTATTTTCTATCAATGCTTACCGCGATTCGCTGTTGCTGATTGGTTCGGGCGGTGCTGGCTTTGCTGTGTATTCACCTTTAACAGGATTTCGTAAACAGTTTACAACGCATCATGGTCTTGCGTCTGATTTTATTTACTTCGTTACCAGCGATGAAGATGATTATATATGGATTGGTTCCGAAAAAGGAATTACCCGTATCAAACTGAATAATAGTTATGAAATTGTAGAGAACCTGCATTTCGATCAGGAAAACGGACTTACCGGCGTCGAGACAAATCAAAACGCGTATTATTTGTCCGGAAATACAAAGTTCTTCGGGCTCATCGACGGACTGTATCAGTTTAACGACGAGAATAAACCGCATCAGGCACCATTCAATCTTCATTTAACGGATGTTCAGATCCTCTATGGTGATTTTGCTGCACGCGAATTTTCAAACGAACATGTTGGTTTTTTCAAGGTTCCCAATAATCCCGCATTCCCGCCAGATAAGAATCACATCAGTTTCTATTTCAACCGCGTCAATAAGCGTTATCCGAAATCCGTGAAGTTTCGATACTACCTCGAAAACTTCGACAAGACCTGGTCTCGGGCTTCGTCTGTAAACCATGTTACCTACAGTAATATTCCTCCAGGCGAGTATACTTTCCACGTTATATCAACGAATGGTGATGGCAGCTGGAATCAGAATGAAGTCACCTATAAATTCAAGGTGATGGCGCCGTTCTACCAAATGCCATCGTTTATCATTGGCGTGGTGATTGTCGCGGTTGGCTTGGTTATGCTCGCCTTATACTGGCGCGTGAAGCATCGTGTCAACGCCGTTATGGAACGTGAGAGTATTCGAGCAAAGGAACAGGAAAATCTGCGAAAGGAGATTGCCCGTGATTTCCATGATGAAATGGGCAATCAACTTACACGGATCATCAACTATGTCAGTTTACTGAAGCTCAATGGCAACGGTGCATCTAACGGTACGACTAATGGAAACAAAAGTCATAGCGACCTGTATGCGAAGGTGGAAAATTCCGCCAAGTATCTGTATAGCGGTACACGCGATTTTATCTGGTCAATTGATCCGGTCAACGACGAGCTAAACAAGCTTTTTATTCACATCCGCGACTTCGGAGAAAAGCTTTTTGAGGAAAAGAATATTTCCTTCCGCGCATTTAACGAAGTAAAGGATCCGATTAAGCTGCCTTATGGTTTTAGCCGCGAAGCTAATTTGATCTTTAAAGAAGCGATGACGAATGCATTTAAGTATTCGAATGCAGAAAATGTGAATCTCACTCTATCTAGAACACGTACAGGTTTTCAGTTACGTCTCGAAGACGATGGTATTGGGTTTTCTACCGATGGTGTACAAAAGTCCAACGGTTTGAAAAATATCAGCGAAAGAGCGCAAAGACTGAACGCGGATTTACGTATAAACAGCAATCACACAAGTGGCACGTCAATTACTTTACAATTCACGCTAAATAAATCACTGAAATATGGCATTACCATTTAAAAAACGTATTCTGATTGTTGAAGATGATCAGGAGATAAGAAACAGCTTTAGTTTGATCGTTAACAGCTCGCAGAAATTTACGGTGGTGAACGCCTATGGGAGCTGCGAAGATGCAATTGATAATTTGCATCGAGATCGTCCCGAAATTATTTTGATGGATATCGAGCTTCCGGGAATGAACGGCATCCAGGGAACGAAAGTGATCAAGGATAAACAGCCGTCCACCGACATCATTATGGTGACTGTTTATGAAGACAGCGAGCTGGTGTTCGAGGCGCTGAAAGCTGGTGCGTCCGGATACATTACAAAGAGTGCAAACTACATGGAGCTTTTAACTGCGTTGGATGAAATAATGAAAGGTGGCGCGCCGATGAGTAGTCGCATTGCGAGAATGGTGATCGACAACTTTCACGTGAATCCGAATTCACCGCTCACAAAGCGTGAAACAGAAATACTTCAGCTGATCTCTGAAGGCAAAACGTATACGCAGATCTCTGAAGAATTATTTATCTCTAAAGAAACAGCGAAAACGCACATTAAGAATATTTACTCAAAGCTCCAGGTGAACTGCAAATCAGATGCGATTGCGAAGGCAAACCTGGAGAAGTTGATTTGACGTAAGGAGTTCGTAAACCCGGTTCAAAAGTCCGTCATAATATTTCCATCAGTGTCACCAGTTTTCTGGGACGCTGATGCTCACGTGACCCAAGCTCCCTTCGAAGTCCATTAATGATTGAGTGAAGCGAAACATCTCTTCAGAGTCATGGTAACTGATTCGTTAAAGGGCAACCAAGAATCGCAAGGAAATCCATGAGCATTTTTTCTTTCACCTTTCAACCACGGCCGCAACTACTTGTCTAAATCGAAAATACACGACCGCAAAGTTGCCTTCGACACTCAGGCTTCCTTACTATGTAAATCACTGCAATCCGAAGCCTTACTCCGCAGAGTAGACCCGCACCTGATAGAAAAGATGCAGTCGCGGGATGATGGATTAATCTTCAACTTTCAACTTAAGAGCATTGAACAATAATGGAACTTTTAACCTTATGAACTTTAAACTTTGAATTTATTCCGTCCTCAGCGAATCTATCGGATTAAACATCGCTGCTTTTATTGACTGGTAGCTTACGGTAAGAAGGGCAAGCAGCATCACGATGAAGCCAGCCAGTATAAATACGCCTGCAGTCAAAGGGATTCGATACTCAAAAGCATTCAGCCATTCGCGCATTCCATACCAGGCCAACGGACAGGCTATCACAAATGCAAGTAATAGCTGTCGCGCGAATGACAGCGAGATCATGAAAAATAAATTCATCGAACCCGCGCCTAGTATTTTCCGAATGCCGAGCTCTTTTGTTTTGCGTTCAAGATGATAAGTCGTTAATCCAAGAAGACCGAGGCATGCTACAACAATGCTCAGCGCACCAGCCATCCGGAAGATCATGCCTGCCTTTTTTTCTGATGCATAAAAGCTGTTTAGTTGCTCAGAAAGAAAGTGATACTCGATGGGTGTTTCAGGGTCAAACTTCTCGCAGACCTTTGTTGCTTCGTCGATCAGCTTTTGTGTGTCGCCCGATATCTTTAGGGAGAAGTAGTCGATCGATTGAATCGGGTTGTTTCGATAGCCGATAATGATGGGGGCAATTTTCTGATGCAGTGATTGAAAGTTAAAATCCTCGAGCACACCAATTACTTTCGGTGTCCAGTAACCATTGCGCGTGTTGATGCGAAGTACACTGCCAATCGGATTTTCGAGATTCATTGCTTCCGCAGCCGACGCGTTGATCACCACATTCATAGAATCAGCTTCACTGTTTCCTGAGAAAAAGCTACCTGCATCGAGTCGAAATTGGTATGTGGACAACATGTCCTCATCAAACCCCATAAAATACGTTTGGAGCGAATCCGTTTTTGCCTTTACGTCATTTGGATTTCTAACGTAGACGTTGCGAATGTTTTTCCATTCGCCAGGCACGCGCGATGAAACAGCAACATGTTGCACGCCTGCGATCTTGGCGAACTCATTCTTCATCGCCTGAAACTGCCGGCGAACCGAACCGCTGTTAATGTCAATGACCATCATTTGGTCTTTGTTGAAACCAATGTTTTTCGTTTGAATGAAACTCAACTGGTTACCGATGACGATGGTGGAAATGATCAGGACAATGGTTAGCGTGAATTGAAAAACTACAAGCGTTGTGCGAAGATTGAATTTGTTCTGTGCAAAGACAGTCGACCCTTTTAACGTAGCGACTGGTTTTAATTTCGACAGGTAAAAAGCCGGATAGCTTCCTGCGATAATGCCGATGATCAATGTAATTAGAAGCAGTGCTGGCATGAACTCACCGATTGTGGTAAACGAAAGTTCAAAATTCTTTCCCGTTATGGAGTTGAAGTACGGGAAACACAAGTTCATCATGACAATGGCCAGCAGCATGGACACAAAGGTGATTACGAACGCCTCTGTTAAAAACTGAAAGATGAGTTGTGTTTTAAACGCGCCGGATACCTTGCGGATACCAATTTCTTTCGCGCGTGATGACGCCTTCGACGTTGTCAGGTTTATATAATTGATGGCCGCGATAACCAGCAGGAATATAGCCATGCTGGAAAAGATATATACGTACGAAAGCTGACCATGCTCCTGTTCTACACCGGATTGAATATCAGTTGAGTACAGATGAATATCTTTAATCGGTTGAAAAGCAACGCCAACGGATTTCATGTCTTCACCCCAGTGTTTCTCTGTCAACGCTGGAATATTCGCTTCTACCTGATTGATTGAGTTTTCTTCTTTTAAAACCACGTATGTAAATGCGTCGAACTCCTGCCAGTCATTTAAATAGGCCTTCCATTCGTCGTCGACGAGAATTTTTGAAAACAGCAAATCGAACTGGAGATGCGAATTTTTGGGAATGTCTTTGATGATTCCGGTTACCCTGACTTCTCCAATCTCTTGCAGCTTAATGTTTTTTCCGAGAGCGTTTTCTTCACCGAAATATCGTTTTGCTACTGACTCGGGCAATACGACTGAAAATGGTTCTTTAAGTGCTGTCAATTTATCGCCCGCTATAAATTCAAAATCGAATACATCGAAAAAGTTGGTATCTTCTGTCGTGAACCAACTACGTTCACTAAACTTTGCGTCCGCAATTTCCACGACTACCTGACCAGAGAATTTAAACAGACGGGTCATCTCTTCCACTTCTGGAAACGAGCTTACAAGTTCAGCACCCATCGGGGGAGTTGTGCTTCCGTACGTCCGGATATTGTCGGGTACAGATTTGTCGAGAGTAAGTACTCTGTACGTTCTGTCAGATTTCTGGTGAAATGAATCGTACGATAATTCATTGCTGACGTATGTGTACAGCATCGTACTAAATGCAATACCCAGCACGAGGCCAAACATGTTGATAAAAGTGAATACCTTATTGCGGATCAGTGCGCGGATGGCAGTTTTAAAGTAGTTGTATATCATAAAAGGAGTTTGCACCGGCCCCATTACGATTTCCGTGCCAAAACAATATGCGCCGGATATTAAGTTATAAAGCCGATGGGAGAACGCTTCCTGTTCAAAAGGAAACAAAACCGTTCGATATCGGTCGCCAGTCGTTTGGCAACTTAAAACCTTAAACATGAAACCTTGGAACATCTATTCTTCCAACCGCCGGCCTACCAATCTATGGGGTATGACGTGCGTCGAATTATACCTCAATTGAAGTCATTCTTTTAGGTAACGCTTTTTGGAGTTTTGATCAACATCTTTTTTGAAAAGGTGGAGTTCGAATTTTAACATCAACCAAAAAGTATGAGGAAGTTTTTACTATTAATCTGCCTTATCCTTTGCGTGACACTAACCACAACACAGGCGCAGGATCGCACTGTGAGTGGAAAGGTCACATCATCAAGGGATGGTTCTCCTTTGCCCGGTGTCAATATTGTGGTGAAAGGAACAACAAATGGAACAGTAACCGACAGCGATGGAAAGTATACGCTGTCAATTCCGTCGTCCGGCGGAACGTTGATCTTTTCTTTTATCGGATTGCTCACGCAAGAGGTTTCCGTAAATGAAAGAACGCTGATCGATGTTCAAATGGAGGATGATGTCACACAGCTCGGCGAAGTTGTTGTGACTGCACAGGGTAACGTGCGCCAGACAAAAACCATCGGATACTCAACCACCACGGTGGAGAATGAAGAGGCAACAAAAGGACGTACCAACGACCTGATGACATCATTGCAGGGAAAGGTTGCAGGTCTTACGATCTCGCAAAACTCGGGTGCGCCAGGTGCTTCTTCACGTGTTATCCTAAGAGGTTATTCTTCTATCGGTGGGAATAACCAGCCGCTGTACATTGTCGATGGTGTGCCGATCAACAACGCCGCAAACGTTAACCTGTTCAACGCAGCCGGCGACAATTTTAACAACACTGTTGACTATGGTAACAGGGCTAATGATATCGCTCCTGATGATATCGAATCCATATCGATATTGAAAAGCGCTGCAGCCACAGCCTTGTATGGATCACGCGCTGCGAATGGTGCGATCATCATTACAACAAAAAGAGGTAAGTCAGGAAGTAAGCCTACCGTTGATCTCATCACTTCGGCAACTTTTAACAGGCCACTAAAGCTGCCTGAATTGCAGAATACTTTTGGTCAGGGATGGAGCAGCGATCACCTGCTTGATGAGAACGGATCATGGGGGCCTAGACTGGATGGTACCGTGAGAAGATGGGGTAATGTGGTTGATAATTCTCAACAGTTGAAGCCTTTCACAGGGCAACCAGACAATCTTAAGGACTTCTATGAAACCGGATACAATCTGAACAATTCATTGACTGTGTCAGGCGGAAGCGATGCTGCTACTTATTATTTTAATTATGGCAACATTTCCGCTGATGGATTTATTCCAGGCGATGCGGATCAGATGAAACGCCACAATTTCAGCGTTCGCTCAACCCTTAAATCCAAAAAGCTTACCTCAGATATCTCGATGAACTATGTGCGTAAAGACATAGATGCAGTTGCAACAGGGCAGGGTGGAAATGCACCAACGATGTTTCAGGAGATCATCCAGATGCCGCGCGATATGAGTATCGTGGACTTTAAGGATTACAAAAACAAGTTCAACAACATCGATGGTTTCCACACCCGTTATGCGCAGAATCCATATTTCTCTATTAACGAGAATGGAAACCAATTCGGTGAGAACCGTATCTACGGAAAGCTTGGTTTTACTTACAACTTCAATGAATGGATAAACCTTACTTATAGAGTTGGTGCGGACGTGGCGAGCTCAAAGGTAAAAGAGTGGACAGCGAAAACAACACCAACCCCAGGGTCGCCAAATCAAACGGTTAGTCCGACACCTGGAACGGTGAATGAGGGTTCAATTCTTGCTACTGAAATAGACCATTCATTGTTGCTGAATAGTTTCGTAAATCTTAACTCTTCACTTACACTTAGTACGCTTGGTGGTTTGAACGTAAATGAACGCTCTTTCCGCGCACAGACCACACAGGTTGTTGGTTTGGATATCCCCGGATTTTATGATATCTCTAACTCGTCTTCAGCACCGATTATTGGTATGAACTCGACTTTGAGAAGACTGATAGGTTTGTATGCGCAGGCAGAACTTGGTTATAAAGATTATCTGTTTTTAACAGCAACCGTTCGTAACGACTGGTCTTCAACATTACCAAAGGCTAATCAAAGCTTTATGTATCCTGCGGTGAACACGAGCTTCGTTTTCACTGAAGCCTTGGGTATGGAAAATTCGGTTCTGAACTTTGGTAAGCTGCGTATGAGTTGGGGACAGACGGGTAACGATGCACAGCCCTATCTCGTCAATTCGACACTCGCGCAAGCCCAGATATTCAACAATTTTGGAACATTGAAGTTCCCATTCGACGGTGTGAATGCGTTTGAAGTCAACAATCGGATCGGTAATCAGAATCTGCAACCTGAGATCTCAACTGAATTCGAATTCGGTGGAGAATTTAAATTGCTTAATAACAAGGTTGGACTGAATGTGTCATTCTACGATAAACGTTCAGATGGACAGATCCTCAACGTACCGGTGGCATCTACCAGTGGTTACACAACTCAAACCGCAAACGTGGGTCTTGTTCAGAACAAGGGTATTGAATTGCTTGTAAGCCTCACGCCGGTTGAAACACAGGATTTCAGATGGGATATCAATATCAATTACACCAAGAACAACAACAAGATTCTTGATCTTCCAGAGCAGCTTGAAGGTGTAGTTCTGTTCGGAAATTACGGTGTTGATTTCAAACTGAACGAAGGCCGTCCGATTGGTGACCTTTATGCGCCGGACTACCTGTACGATCCTCAGGGTCGGATTGTCGTGAACGCAAACGGTATCCCGGTACAGTCAACTGAGAAGTCTTTGGTTGGAAATATCAACCCGAACTTCGTAACAGGTTTGAACACTTCACTTACATACAAGAACATCTCTTTGAGTGGTACAGTTGACTACCGTGACGGCGGTAAGTTCTGGAGCTACACAAAACGGTTAACAATGTTTGTTGGAAATGATCCGTTGGAACTCTACAATGATCGCAGACCTTTCGTTGTACCAAACTCGGTACGCCAGGTGGGTGAAAGCTACGTTGAGAACGACGTACCGGTCGATATGTCTGACGTTTCCACTTACTGGAACTCGAGCAACAACCCGGCTATGGAGCGTCGTCACATTCTTGATCGTACTTACCTGAAAGTAAGAGAGCTTGTTTTGGCTTACAACCTTCCTTCATCGCTTGTGTCTAAGACACCATTTACCAATATCAGCGCAAGCATTGTTGGCCGCAATTTGTGGATCTGGACACCAACTGAAAACAATGTGGTTGACCCTGAAGCAACACAGTTTGGTAATGACCTTGCAGGTGAGTTTGGTGAATTTGCAGCAGGACCATCAGCTAGAAGCCTTGGCTTCACCTTGAAACTTGGTCTTTAATTAAAACTATTTGACTATGAAAAAATTGAAATATATCTCAATGCTGTCAATGCTGCTGGTGTTTGGCTGCTCGGATTATCTGGATATTAACACAAGCCCAAATAACCCGGCAGACGCAGATGCACAATTGGTTATCCCTGCGGCACAGCAATCCATTGCATCCCGTGTTGGCAACTCATACCGGATTACCGGCTCTATATGGAGCCAGCACTATACGCAGAACAACTCATCCTCTCAGTACATCGCCATCGATAACTATGATGTGAGTAATCTGAATTTTCATGAAGCAGATTTCATCGAACTCTATTCTGGAGCGTTGAATGATCTGAAATTTGTGAAAGACAAGTCAAAGGCCACTGGTAACTGGACGAACTACTTGATTGCCCAGGTTCTTGAAGCATATGCATACCAGTTCATTGTTGACTTCTATGATGGTGCGCCAGTTACAGAAGCATTGCAGGGTGGACAAAGCAACTTCACACCGCACTGGGACGAGGGCGAAGTCGTATATGATACACTTCTCGCAAGACTGGACTACGCATTGTCGAAGGATTTTGACAACCTAAACAACGTAAATCCTGGTTCAAATGATTTGTTGTTTGACGGTAATGTTGACAAATGGACACGGTTTGCAAATTCGCTGAAGTTGAAATTGATGATGCGGTTTTCACATGCTGATCCTACTAAGGCTACCGCACTGATCTCAGCATTGGTAAACTCGGGCGCGGTGTTTCTGCAAGAAGATGCGAGCATCAACAGGTATTACGACGAACCTGATCGGGGCAATCCATTGTACGAGTCAGACCGTAGAAACCTGAATACCAAAACAAACCTGAAAGCCAGTACGACACTGGTGAACTTTCTTCAGATTAACAGCGATCCTCGCCTTGATCCTTTTTTCCTAACGCCGACGGCAGGAGGAGCGATTAAAGGAATGCGACAGGGAACAAGCAGTACGCCGGGCGCCGAACTGAATTCTCAGACAGTTTCTGAGGCCGAAATTCTGGCTGAAGATCCTGTGTATTTCATTTCGCTCGCTGAATCGTTTTTTCTGCGAGCAGAAGCTGCAGCACGCGGTTTCAGTAACGAGGATGCGAAGGCGCTGTATGATGCCGGTGTACTCGCTGCTTTTGCCCGCTATGGACTGGATGGCTCGTCATTTATCGCCGCTGGTGGTAACTATGAGTTTCCAACTGCTGGAAGTGTTGAGGAACAGGTTGAGGCCATCATCGAGCAGAAATGGGTCGCGCAAGTTGGCGGAAATTCAATAGAAGCATGGTTTGATATGTTGAGAACAGGATATCCTTCTTTCAGCGATTCTGCGCCGGGAGAGGCTGGCTATGACCCGACAGCGCCGGGCGCGCCGATTTTCGCATTCCCTGTTGATGCGGTGACAGCCAACGGGCAGTATCCAATAAGGTTGCTGATTCCTGAGGATGAAATATTGAATAACCCAAATGCTCCGGAACAACCTGCAGGCGGGATTTTCGAACCAGTATGGTGGGACGTAAACTAAACTGATCATGAAAAAAATCTTATTATACTTAGTAATTGCTACAGTCTTTTTTGGTTGTAACAATGACCTTGAAACAGAAGGGCTGTCCAGGATCACATACTATCCGACTTTCGAAATGGTAAATGGTGATGTGGTTACATATCATGTAGGTGATGTTTATTCGGAACCTGGGATAACAGTAACAGAAGGAGGCGAAGCTATTGAATTTACAACTTCGGGTACCGTCGATACCTCCGCGCCAGGCTTCTATCCGATTACCTACTCTGCGATTAACCAGGACGGCTACCCGGGTACTGCCACCCGACTTGTTGTTGTGCTTGAGGAAAATCTGCCTACACTTGACTTAGAAGGAGGCTGGACTTCCACTAATGGCACTCAGGTTATGACGATCACAAAGCTTGCGGATGGCGTTTATTCAGCTTCTGATTTGTATGCGCATACAGCGCTTGATATTCCAGTTCGTTTTCTGATTAATGCGGACGGCACCGGAACGATCGAACCGGATCCAAATTCACCATTTGGTTTGCCTATGTACGCAAAGTTAACATTTGATGTTAGTCAGGGAGAGGACGTGCATTTTCCTGGCGACCTGGTCGCGGCATCGCCCGTTGCCGCAGATCTGGCCTTTGGAATTTTTCTGGATGATCCAGCTGATCCGTTCTATACAATCAAGACATGGGTTAAAGATTAAATGAATCAATTATGAAAAAATTATATTTTTTAATTCTAGGTGCATCACTGTTGTTTCTCTCTTCCTGCGAGAACGAGATTGAGCCGGGTGAAAATCCTTTGATGGAAATGTCCAATGAGTGGTGGGTACATCTGCTGGCCGATGACGGATCCGGCGAACTCGTTGACGTATACCATGTCGGATATTTCCGTATGCTTACATCTAGCACAGCTTCCAATTCAGCGGATTCAATCTTTGTAGATGATTTCGGAGACGTTGCAGAGCTTCGTGCAAAAGTAGCCGTTAACGCTAGCAACCTTTCGTTTACAAATGGCGACGAACCCGTACTCGAACGGTACACTGACGGAGAGGTCATTATTAAGAATGGCAAAATTCTTCCGGACGTAGGGCGGTCAAGTTCAGGTGTGCAAGTAGATAGTATCTACTTTGAGGTTGAGTTTGATTGGGATCCGGGCACACAATATGTTATTGCAGGCCATGCCCGAACAGGATACACCGAAGACGAACATTAACAGGTAGAATTTCTTAATGAGCCACGCGGAAGTGTGGCTCATTTTTTTTCTGAAACAAATATGAAACAGACACTATTACTTCTTATTTTCTCAGTCACAATTTGCAAAGCACAATTTACAACCGAGTTTAATCCGCTGACGATAACCGGGAATGCTTCTAACTGGAAAACCGAGATCCCGCTCGCTTCACCAAAGACATTGGGTTCCTCATACCTGACAGAATCGTGGCTACCCGGACAAATCATTCTGCGCAACAAGCATAGACTTCCTCCGTTATCGATTCGGATCGAGATTGAACAGGAACTGATAGAAGTCAAAAGTGAAAATTCTATCAAGTATGTAAACCTTCGCGACGTAAATAAGGTCATAATGACGGGCGCTTTGCAGGGGCATGACGTTGTTGAAAATGGCGCTAACTATTCAATAGACGGCACACCAATCTCAGGTGTTGTTATTACTGATACCACAAGCAGTATGAAGGTTGTAAAGCATCTCTACATCGAGATACTTCCGGCAAATTATAATGTAGCCATGGATGTTGGCTCACGTGATAACCGTAAAATGCTTCGCGAGCATCTGTATCTGGCCAACGGAAATGATCTGATTTCGTGCAGGCTATCCACAAGAAAGATATTGCCAAAACTAGGAAGCTATGAGCAAAAAGCACGTGCTATTTTGAAGTCGCATCGCCTCAATCTGTCGAAAGAGCGTGACCTCAAGCAGTTCCTTACATTATTAAAGGCGTAGATGACGGAATTCTCCGCGTAAGCTGTATGTAGGTTTTTATCAGTTTTTGAATGGTAATTGCTACGGCTAATCTCGTAGTTGCATTTCTAACCCCCAACGTGAGTGCAATTCAGGTTCCTCTCTTTTTTGATATTGATTTCTGTCCTCACAGCACATGCTCAGCGGAGCAGAATCGATAGTCTTGAAAGCCTCGTCAACTCTGTTCCCGCCGACACCACGAAAGTGTGGTTGCTGAATGAGCTCGTTTCCGACATCAGAAATACCGAAATCAAAAAGGCAGAGAAACTGGCAGACGAAGCCTTAAAGCTGGCTATGGTTTTGAACTATGAGTTTGGTATTGCGCAGGCGCTGGAACATTCGGGCTGGGTTTTTTATAGAAAGGGTGAATATGGTAAGGCCTACGATCAATCCATCCGGGCGTTGCGGATATACAATAAAATAGGCAATGAACCAGGTGCTGGCCGCGCGCTTATAACGATGGCGGTGGTTTATTATGAACACAATCAGTTCAGCATTGGGATTGATAACATGAAACGTGCCTACAACATCAATGTTCGTCATGGCGATTCTAGAGGGATGATGCGTTGTCTTAGCAACATTTCTTATGGGTATATCCAGCTCGCGAATGTCGATTCAGCTGAATTCTACATGAAAAGATCATTAGAAGTTTCCAAACACGTTCAAGACGATTACCTGTACGCATATGCACTTCGTTGCCTCGGCGACATAGATGTCCTCAAAGGCGATTTTAAACGTTCCCTTGACAATTATCACAAAGGCTTAAATCTCGTTAGCGACGAAAAGCATGCATACCTTTACTCGTCAATTCTCAACCGGGTTGGTGTCGTGCATAATCAGATTGGAGAATTCGACAAAGCACTGACTTACCTGCATGACAACCATTCATTGACTTTAAAATTCAGCTACAAAGAGTTGCTTGCGCAGACGTATAAGGCATTGTCAGAAAGCTACAAGTATAAAAATGATATAGCACGCGCATACGACTTTCAGTCAAGATACCTCAAGCTGCACGATTCATTGCACAATAAACAGCAGGAGCAGCAAATTGCGCTCTTACAAAGTAAGTTTGAAAGTGAATTAAAACAGGCACAGATAGATGTTCTCACCGCGGAAGCACAGGCACATACGGGCGAAATCAAAAGTCAGCGCGCATGGATGTATTTTTACACAGGATGTATTTCGCTTTTGATTCTATTGGCTTTAGTGCTTGTGTATAACTACCGCTATACATGGATATCGAAACGCCGTCTCGAAGAAAAAAATGATGCAATTGAACGACAGGCACAGCAGCTTCGATATCTGAATGCAACGAAGGATAAACTTTTTTCTGTGATCAGCCACGATCTTAGAAGTCCACTTTCCAGTCTTAAGGCATTGATGGAGCTGGTAGGCACTGCCGGCTTAACGCAGCAGGAGTTTGTCAACATCACAATCGTGCTAAAGCGCAATCTCGACACCGTACATGCCGATCTGGATAACTTACTGATGTGGGCGCAAACACAACTCAAGGGACTTCAGCCCTTCCCTTCAAATGTTAACGTTAGACAGATCGTGGAGGAGAAATTCAAGCTCTTTCGGGAGAACGCAGCGTCGAAGCGAATTGAACTTATCAATCATGTAGACGACAATGTTTTTATCCACGTCGACAGAAATCACCTCGGATCTGTTATCCGCAATCTGCTTGCAAATGCAATTAAGTTTAACCCAACCGGCGGTCGTGTAGTTATCTACGCGATTCTAGTCGATAATACTTATGAGATCACGATAGAAGATTCGGGGATTGGGATGAGTAGCGAGGATATAGACAAATTGTTTGATGCACAAACACATTTTACCCGGCCAGGTACGAATAAGGAAAAAGGCGTCGGGATTGGCTTACTTCTTACAAAAGAATTTATCGAGACGAATAACGGAGCGATTCGTGTAACGAGCGAACTTGATAAAGGGACAAGTTTCACGATTTCCTTCGCAGCAGCGGACGTATCCGTGCCGGCTTAAGTTTGGAGAAACTTCCATAAATTAGAGGAAATCTTTTTTTATGAGCCTCCGCAGATCAGTTAGAATCACATTTCCTTTCATACTAATAGCAGCAATTTATTTCGTAGGGTCAACGCCAGAGAAGCCGCGATATAACACTGCTTTACCCCACGTCTCGGCTGGCTCTGTTGATCTGGAGAATCTTGTTACGGAAAACGAATCCCGCCATAATCTTAAGCCTGATAATCATGCGAGAATAGTTTGGGCCGATAGCGCTCATACCAAAACAGAATTTGCTATTGTTTACCTGCACGGATTTTCCGCAAGCCAGAAAGAAGGAGATCCTGTTCATATCCGTTTTGCCCGGGAATTTGGATGTAATCTTTATCTCTCACGTCTTGCTGATCATGGTATCGACACGACTGAAAGCTTATTGTACTTTACAGCAGATCGAATCTGGGAAAGCGCAAAACAGGCGCTTGCCATTGGAAACAATCTTGGTAAAAAAGTGATCCTGATGAGCACGTCTACGGGCGGAACGGTTGCGTTGAAACTCGCGGCCGAATATCCCGATAAGGTTCACGCATTGATAAATCTTTCCCCGAACATCGCCATTAATAACCCTGCTGCTTTTCTATTAAATGATCCGTGGGGCTTGCACATTGCACGCATGGTGATGGGAGGGAAGTATCGTGAGACAGGAGCAAATAATGAAAAATCACAATACTGGAACAATAAGTATCGTCTTGAGTCAGTCGTCGAATTGCAGGAGCTTGTCGAGACAACAATGACAAACAGCACATTTGAACGTATTCATCAGCCAACGTTGACGCTTTACTATTATAAGAACGAAGATGAACAGGATCCGGAAGTGAAAGTCAGCGCGATGCTGGAGATGCACGACCGTCTTTCAACGCCGGCAGATATGAAAGTGGCGAAAGCCATACCAACGGCAGGCGCACACGTGATCGGTGGTTCACTTGTTTCAAAAGATGTCGAGTCCGTATACAGGGAGATCAGAGAATTTGCCACACAAAAACTTGCGATAAAACCAACTGGGATGATATTAGTGCAGAATTAGGTTTTTGATCATCACAAATGAAATAATAGCGATCCAATAACCTGCAATATATCCCAGCGTCAGCAGAACCGTTTTAATGATCGTGATGAAAATATTTTGCTGGAAAAATTGCCGGAAAGCGATCACAAAATAAACCAGTATAATGACGTGAAAGACTTTATCTATCGTCTGAACACTGAGGCCTGATAGAAGGAAGAGTGGTAACCCTATACACACTTTTACAAGATTCATTTCCCCGAGAATGAACGCTGCCAGTACAGCGTTCTCGGCGAAATTGTATGTTTTTCTGCGGAATAAGATCCAGGAGAAAAGTGCAATTAATGGGAATATGAGAATCAGTTCAAACAACTTTGAATTTTCGATCATTAATTCCATTGATTCCATATATACCCTATGCGCTTTACCGTTAGGCCCAATGAAAGCCTGATAATAGCCAGCCTTATAGGAGAGGTATGCTGCGATCGCACTGGTAATGACAAGGAAAGTCAGCGGGTTGAAATATTTTTTCCTTTTTCCCTCGATGTATTCCTTCGCTACATGGCCCGGACGTAAAACGAGATCCTTCATCAACAGGAGAAAGCCTTTATCGGTGTGCGTGAGTGCATGATTGAGTTCATGCATTAAATGCGAAACCGATAAGCGATGAACTTCGGATTGTTGTCCGCACGAGGGACAAAATTTCGTTTCAGTGTTTGGCGAGTGGCAGTTGGGGCAAGTCATCGTTGAAACGTCATTATTTTTTTGAGATCCTCAGGCGTATCGATTGCAATCGTCTCAAATTCAGTCACGGCGGTTTTAATCCTGAAACCATTTTCTATCCATCGCAATTGCTCCAATGACTCAGCTTTCTCCAGTGATGAAGGAGCAAGGTGCGTAATCTTCCTTAAGGCATCAGTTCGGTAACCGTAAATTCCGATATGCTGATAGTACGTTACTTTCTTTAGCCATTCTTGCTTTGGAACCCCACGAAAAAACGGAATGGTTTGCCTCGAGAAATATATAGCGAAATGATCACCATCAACAATCACCTTCGGGGTATTCTCACTGAAGAGGATATCTTCATTTTCAATTTTTTTTATCAGCGTTGCGAGTTCCGTGCGGGGATCAGTGAAACATGAACAAAGCAGATCAATCTGCGCCGGGTTGATGAAAGGTTCATCGCCTTGTATGTTTACAACGGCATCACAAATCAGTTTCATTTTTTCGACAACTTCGGCGCAACGGTCCGTACCGCTTGGATGATCTGCCGATGTCATACACACGTCACCACCAAAACTTTTTACATGATCGAAGATGCGGGTGTCATCCGTTGCGACGATAACTGACGAAAGTAAGTTTGATTTTTTGGCCTGTTCATACACGCGCTGAATCATGCTCTTTCCCTGAATGTCAACTAAAGGTTTGCCTGGGAAACGTGTGGATGCAAAACGCGCTGGTATGAGGCCTACAATTCTTGTCACAATTTTCTTATTAAAACAAAAAGTAAATAAATGCGAACCTATTCTGAGATTTTGACTTTTAGCGTCGTTCCATCTTCGCCGAGTACTTCGATGCCAGTACCCTTCTCAATATAGTCACCGCGCGTATAGGCATCATAGATCTTGTCGTCGATGATCACCTTCCCACTTGGCCGTAATACAGTAAAGCTTACACCTTTCTTTCCGATCATCGTGCCCCTTGCAGGATTCACATTGTAGCCATTGCTACTGTTCTGTGTTGTGGTCAGCGCTACTTTACTGTAAAATCTTGTGTTATGAAGTTTTGATCCGAGAACGAGTAGCAGAATGCCTCCGCCGAGCAGGCCACTCAACGCGGCAGCCAGGGCGTACGAAATGTCGTTTGCTCTCACAAATTGAAAATCGAAGGCATCATTGTTCAGCATGATCAGCACGAGCGATCCGACTACCAGCACAATTCCAAATATTCCTGCAATGCCGAAGCCTGGTATCACAAAAACTTCAAGGGCGATGAGGACGATGCCAATAAAAAACGCGATGATTTCCCAGTTTGCCGCAAGCCCGTTCAGGTAATACGGAACGAGGTATAGCACAAGTGCAACGAGAGCGGCAAGCCCTGCGAAACCAATACCGGGTGTCTGCATTTCGAAGTAAATACCACCAATGATGCAAAGTATCAGTAATCCGGAGATGAATGGATTTAAAAAGAATGCAATGATCGAATCTGCTGCGCCAAGCGTGAATCGTTCTATTTTCGCGTCGGCCAGATTATTTCTTCGCAGGATCTCCTCGATGCTTTCCACTTTCGCTTCACAATACCCGTACTTCAACGCCTCGGATGTTGAAAATGTGATGACCTGGCCTGCTGTTTTGATCTCGGGAAGATCAACAGCTTCGTCCACCATGCCTTCAGCAATTTTTGGGTCTCTTCCATTTTCTTCAGCAGTAGCCCGCATAATCGACCGCATGTACGATTGATATTTATCAGGCGCTCTTTCGCCTGAAGCGTCAACCACAGTCGCAGCTCCAATAGTCGCGCCTGGTGCCATGTAAATGCTGTCACAAGCAATTGAGATCAGGGCTCCGGCAGACGCAGCATCCGAATTGATGAACACCCAAACCGGCGTCTTGAAGTTCATGATCAGATCGACAATTTCCTTGGCATCGGTGAGAACGCCACCATATGTATCCATTTCAATGATCACAAGGTCAGCCTTTATCGACCTGGCGTTCATAAGCGCAAGCTGCACATATCGTTTCATGGGAGGATCAATTTCGCTTTTGATCTCCATGACCATTATTTTCTTTTCCTGCGCATTGGCTGCGCCGAAACAAAAAGCGAAAAACAAGATGAGGAACACTTTTTTCATACCTTCGGACGTTACTATAAATCTATAAAATCTGTTGTCAGCGAAAAAGTCCCATCAAAAACTCTCTTCAGCATCATGGCAGTTTGATGAGGTTATCTGGCAGATCATCGCGCACCCTTTGGGAAACATTATTTTTATCGAAGAACGTAACCAGGCAAATAAGCAGGTACGATTCAGCGCTATCGACCTGCAAGCTGAGAATTTTCTTTGGCGCAATATAACATTTGAGGAAAGCTGGTGGATTTCGTTAACCGCATCTGGTGACGATGTACTTTACTTCACCGTTTATACAAATCCGCAAAATCCCGAGAACAAAAGCCTGATGGCCTACAACTTCAGGGATCAGAGAATTTTATGGTTCAGAAACAACCTTTCATTTCTGACACTTACCGCGAATGCAGTACATGGTTTTGACTCCCGGCTATCGAGGAAAATCCAGGTTAAAAAGACCGACGGCGATAGTAGTGATACGCTGCCTGTTGGAGAAAGCTCAATCGAAACGCAGGTGATGACGCCGCACCGCTATACGCGCGGGACGTCCAATTTTGAAACTGTCTATTCATTTCTCAAAGTAAAATTTGGATTCGAACCTTCTGACGTCATTGAATACCTTGAATTCAAAGAGTATGTCATCATTTCTTATTATCTGACAGGCAATAGTTTGGCTAATTATTTGTTGGTATTAGATGGAGAGGGCGATGTGTGTGTTGAAGAAATACTCGGTGAACGACTGGAAGGAATAGCTGTCGATTCTTTTTTCATGCTCTCGGGTTTTTTAATTTTCGTCAAAAATAAGACCGTGTTGGTAAGCTGTAAGCTCTTATGATTAAACTACTGATAATTGGATTTTCGATTTTTAGCTCCCCGGTGCCCCAGGATTCTGTTGGAGTAGAGACCATTAATGGCAAGTTGTTCGTCGTGCACAGAGTGGATGAGAAGGAAACACTCTTCGCAATTTCCCGACGATATGGAACACCCGTCGCTGAGATCGTGCAGTACAATGCTGGAGCAGACAAACGCCTTGATATCGGCCAGATAATCAAAGTGCCATACACTCCGAAGCAAAAAGTAACTGTAGCAAAGGGAACAACACACACAGTTCAAGCCAAAGAAACATTGTTCTCCATTGCAAAGATGTACGGTGCATCAACAAGTGAGATCAAACAATGGAACAATATTTCGGATGATAATCTCAGCATCGGGCAAGTACTTGTTGTAAAGAAGAAACCCGCTACATCCGACCCTGTGAAGGAAAAGAAAGTGATCAACGCTAAGGAGAAGACGCATACTGTCGCAGAAAAAGAAACCATGTATGCAATCACGCGCCAGTATGGTATTTCAATCGAACAATTACGCGAATGGAATAATCTCTCCGGAAACGAGCTTCAGGTCGGACAACTTTTGATTGTTTCAGCCCCTGGCGTTCAAAAAGAAACAACCATAGAGCAACCTGTCAACACAGCAAGCACGGCTAAAGAATCCATAACGCAGGTAACGAATCCAACTACCGTAACCGAACCGGTTAAGACAATTTCGCAGCCGGGTAAGGACACGCTGGTAAAGGAAACACCAAAAGAAACCATCAAAATTTCTGAGTCGGTAAGAAGTGGTGATGAAGTTGTTGAATCCGGTGTAGCTGAGTTGATTGAAGGAACGGAGGGAAACCGGAAATATCTCGCGCTTCACCGCACTGCGCCTGTTGGCACCATTCTGAAAGTAAGAAATGAAATGAATAACCGCGAGGTGTTCGTTCGGGTGATGGGCAAACTGCCTGAAACCGCCTTCACCGAAAAAGTTGTAATCAGGGTTTCAAAGTCGGCATACGACAGGCTCGGTGCTATCGATCCGAAGTTCCGGGTGGAAGTGACATATTACAAATAGCGCAACAGTTGTCCTTTAAGGAGATCATTTCATTTATGTATTTTTGGAGTTGTTGTTGAAATGATTCAATCCATAAACTTATCATACCAGTATCCGAATGGAAAACGTTTGTCCTTTCCGGATCTGATTCTCGAGCAGGGAAAACATTGTCTTTTACTGGGTGAAAGCGGCAGCGGGAAAACAACGATGCTTCATTTGCTCGGTGGGTTGCTCGGCATTCAGAATGGTGATATTGCAGTTAATGGGATAGCGTACCGTGATCTGGCTGGCGCACGATTCGATGCTTTTCGCGGAAAGCACGTCGGTTTCATTTTTCAAAAAAACCATCTGGTCTCAGCTTTAAATGTAACGGACAATTTATTGCTCGCGCCCTACCTGGCTGGCGAATCCTCTTCCGTCGATTACGCACACGCTGTGCTTAACAAAATTGGATTGTTTGAAAAGCGCGATGCGAAGATCTCAACGCTAAGTCAGGGACAGGTTCAACGGGTTGCGATCGCGCGTGCCGTGATGAATAAACCATCGGTGATTTTTGCTGATGAGCCAACGTCAGCCCTGGATGATGCCAACTGCAAGCGCGTGGTCGAACTTTTGCTTGATGCTGCAGCGGAAGTTAACGCCAGCCTCGTGATTGCAACACACGATCATCGTGTACGGAACATGATTCATAATGAGATTGTCATTAAACCCGACCATGTATGAATATGCTGAAATTGCTCGGTCGATACCTTGCCGCGAAGCCGCTCAACACATTCCTGAATATTTTATTGTTGGGTCTCGGCATTGCAGTAATTACAGTATTGATCCTTTTTAGAAATCAACTTGAGCATCGCATCACAGAGAACAGCAGAGGCATAGACCTTGTGATCGGCGCGAAAGGCAGTCCGCTGCAACTCATTCTTTGCAACATCTTTCACATCGATTTCCCAACCGGAAATATTAAGCTTGCCGAGGCAGAAAGAATTTCGAAACATCGCCTGATCAAAAAGGCCATTCCGCTTGCGCTTGGTGATAGTTATAAAGAATTCCGAATCATCGGGACAACCAGGTCTTATACAGAGCTTTATGATCTGACACTTGCCTCCGGCGCGTGGTGGTCCACCGATATGGAAGTAAATGTTGGCGCGCGAGTTGCGTCGACGTTGAACCTGACTGTCGGCGATCATTTCTCCAGCACGCATGGGCTTTCAGCGGAGGGGCACTCTCATGAAGAAAACCATTTTGTCGTTAAAGGAATTTTCGACTGGTCGAACACAGTCGCTGATAATCTAATTCTGACGAATGTGGAAAGCGTGTGGAAAGTGCATGACGTTCACGTGAATGGTGGGCGCACGCTTATGGATACAACATCCGTTGAGAAGTCACGTCTCGTGCCGTCGGTAGCGGCAAATGACTCCCTGAAAGAAATTACGTCTCTGCTGGTTCAGTACCGTTCGCCAATGGGCGCGCTTCAGCTTCCACGATATGTGAATAGTCAGTCGAGCATGCAGGCAGCATCTCCAGCTTTCGAAACCGCCCGGCTTTTTTCAATTTTAGGAGCGGGAATAGAAATGATCAGTGCGTTCGCGGCGATTTTGATTTTCATTTCGGCGCTAAGCATTTTTATAGCCCTTTATAATGCGCTGAAGGAGCGCAGGTATGACCTGGCCATCATGCGCACGATGGGAGCAACCAAACGCAAGCTATTTGTTGTGGTGATCCTGGAAGGCATTTCCATTACGTTTGCCGGTGCTTTTGTGGGAATGCTACTTGGCCATTTGTTTTTGTCGATAGCATCTAAGGCCCTTGTAGATTTGCAAAACGTCGGGCTCTCAGGTTTTGTTTTTTATGAAGAGGAAGCAATTATTATGACTGGAAGTTTGTTGCTTGGAATAGTTTGTTCTGTGATCCCGGCATTACAAATTTACAGAACGGATATTTCGGAAACACTTGCTGGTAACTAGTTATGAACAGGATCTTGATCGTCTTTTTATTCTTTTGTACAGTTAATGCTTATGCACAATCGAAGCAGTTCGAGGGCTGGACTGAATTTGCAAAGACGAAGTTCGAACCAAAGTATTATGAGAATATCGGCGAGTATCTTTTTTATCCAACCTTCACACCTGAATTAAAAGCGCTGGTTGGAAAAGAAATTACCATCCGGGGTTACTATGTTCCATTTGCGCCCGAGGGTGGAGATTACATTATTATCTCACAGTATCCCATGAGCCAGTGTTTTTTCTGCGGCGGGGGAGGCCCGGAATCAATTGCGGAAGTCAAATTCAAAAAACATCCCGATAAATTCGAAATTGACGACTTCATTACAGTGCGTGGTAAGCTCAGCTTGAACACCGATGACATTGATCATGTCAATTTCATTCTCACAGACGCCGTGCTCGAATCGAAGTAAGCGTTGTTGATCCGCTCGCAGTTATTGCTTAAGTTTCCCAATAAACTGTCGCCTTGCACTCTCCCGTAAGTATTCTCCAGCAATACTGGCACTACAACGAATTTCGCCCGTTGCAGGAGGATATTGTCCGTTCTGTTATTGAAGGCACCGATACGCTCGCCTTGCTTCCCACCGGCGGAGGAAAGTCTGTTTGTTTTCAGGTTCCTGCGATGATGCTGGACGGCGTGTGTCTTGTGATCACGCCATTAATCGCATTGATGCGCGATCAGGTCGATCAGTTACGAAGGCGTGGAATTCTAGCCGAAGCGATTCATACAGGTATGTCGCGATCACAGATTGATGTGCTGTTGAACAATGCTATCTACGGCGGAATTAAATTTCTGTATTTGTCGCCGGAGCGGTTGCGCACTGAGTTGTTCATCGCGCGCGTCAAACAAATGAAAGTCGGATTGATAGCGGTAGATGAAGCACATTGTATTTCGCAATGGGGATATGATTTCCGGCCGCCATATCTGCAAATCAGTTTGCTGCGTGATATTAAACCAGACGTACCGGTGATTGCCTTAACTGCATCAGCAACAGATGTCGTGCAGCAGGACATCATGGACAAGCTGGCATTTCGGGGTAAGCGCGTGTTCAGGAAATCATTTGCGCGGGATAATCTTTCTTTTGTTGTCCGGAAAACTGAAAACAAGGAAAAGAAACTGCTCGAAATACTTCAGAAGGTAAAAGGTTCCGCAATCGTTTATGTCAGGTCACGGAAGACAACCCAGTCAATTGCCACATTATTGAATAGGCGCGGCGTGAGCGCATCGTATTATCATGCGGGACTCACATTTGAACAGCGCACTACAAGACAGGATGAATGGATCAGCAACAAGACGCGTGTCATGGTTGCAACCAATGCTTTCGGTATGGGTATCGACAAGCCCGACGTGCGGGTTGTGATTCATCTTGATCTACCAGAAAACCTCGAAGCATATTATCAGGAGGCGGGACGCGCTGGTCGGGATGGTTTAAGATGTTTTGCTGTCATTCTATATCAGGATGCGGACATCAGCAACATCCAGACAAAAGTCAACCAATCACTTCCGTCGATCGATACGCTAAAGAAAACATACCAGGCACTCGCCAATTATTATCAGCTTGCAACAGGAAGCGCGCAGGGGGAGAGTTTCAGCTTTGATATTAATGACTTTGCAGAGCGCTTTAAATTTCATCCACTGGAAACTTACAACGCGTTAAAAAAGCTGGAGGAGGAAGGTTTGATACAATTTAACGAAAGCTTTTACAGCCCATCGTTACTTTTCTTCAATCTCGATCATCACGCGTTGTACCAATTCCAGGTGGCGAATGCGAAGTTTGACGAACCGGTAAAAACACTACTTCGACTTTATGGTGGTGAACTCTTCGCTGGTTTTGTAAAAATATCCGAAAGCGTTATTGCCAGGGCGTTGACAATTCCCGAAAAGGAAGTAGTCAGAACATTAAAACACCTTGATGAATTAAAGGTCGTGAGCTATCAACCCGTACGCGATACACCGCAACTCACTTTTGTGATGGCGCGGCAGGATGCTGAAAACCTTCCCCTCGACGTAAAACGTATTGAAGCGCGTAAGCAGCTCATCCTATCGAAGCTCGCCGCAATTGTTAGTTACACCACGAGCACGCATCAATGTCGCATGCTCTTGATTCAGGATTATTTTAATGAAGTCTCTGATCGTGAATGCAAGATTTGTGACGTCTGTATCTCCAAACGCAAGGAAAGCAATCCTGCACAGTATGCTTTGATAAAGGAGAAGATTATTCAGTCACTATCGACGGGCGCATTGGCGGTGGAATCATTGCAGGATGCAATCAACCCGCGTGATGAAGAGCTCTTTGTTGATGTTGTGAGAGATCTTGTAGATGAGGGAATGCTTCAATATGACGCATCATGGCGACTAAAACTTAATCACTGATAAACGTGAATCCGATGGGAGATTGATAGCCGTAGTACATGACGGTGAAAGTACTCCTCACGACCGAATCGCCGTTGATTGATAAAAATGTATCCGCCTTCAAGCGTAAGCGAGCGGCTTACCGCAACATCGAGGGTTGCGTGGATCCGGTTTTGATCATAAAAATTTTCGCGATGATTGACCATCACTTCATTAGCAAGTCGCGCGGATACCGAACCCGTTTTTTCTTTTTTGATGATGGGGATCTTTGCCTGGATCCGGTAACGAAGCCTGGCCGTGTATTGATAGTCCTGTCTTAGCCCTTCAAATCTGTCTTCTTCTATGAAACGATTATCAAGGCGCAACCGGTGTTGGAGTGAAAAACGTTTGCCGACACTTTCATAACTCCCTTCAAGTACCGGGCGAATCTCGAACGTCGGATGCTTGATTGAATTTTCAGGACGTTGCGCATACGCCCATGAGAAAGTTATTCCACCAGCGAGGTCAAATGCCCCAAGTTTTCGGTGTAGACGTGAGTGGATGATCAATTGAAGTTGGGCATCTGGAGAAACGAATCTTCTATTGTCGACTTCCGTGTTCCAGTAAAGGTTTGGTGAGAAGTATAGTTGATTTTGGTATCTGACCCAGTAAGATGATTGTGTTGTGGTTTGTGAATAGGCTGAAGCTGATGCAAACATCAGGGTCAGGTATAGTAAAGGTATTTTCGAAGCCATTATCGGGCAAGCAATTCCTGCGCATTCTCGAGCGCAATCCTGGATGGTTTTGCTCCGCCAATCATCTTTGCGATTTCTTCCACTCTTTCGGTTTCATTCAGCATACGGATGTTGCTGATTGTTTTTTCGCTCGAGTTGTCCTTGAAAACATAATAATGTCGATCGCCCCTGGCAGCAATTTGAGGTAAATGGCTGATGGTGATAACCTGGTGATTTCTTGACATGTTTTGCATCATGCTTCCTAACTGCAACGCAATCTCGCCTGATACGCCGTTGTCAATTTCGTCAAGAACAAGCGTCGGCATGGCAGTCTTTGCAGCCATCATGAACTTGATCGAAAACATCAGTCGTGAGAACTCGCCGCCCGATGCAACCTGCGCAAGCGGCCTCGGTGCAATTCCTTTATTAGCAGAAAACAGAATATCAATTTTGTCCTGACCAGAAGATGTTGGTTGAATAACCTGTTTGTCGACCTGTAGCGTCGCCTCCGGAATTCCCAGGTCTTTCAATAGTTTCACCAGTTGCTTGCAAATGGGTTCGAATTCTTTCTTCCGGGTCTCGCTAAGTGCATTCGCTGAATCAAAAAGTTTTTTCTCTGCCATCTTGAGATTCTTTTCTGCTAATGCGAGGAGTTCATCAAGGTTGGAAGTAACATTATTTTTTTGATGCAGCGAGTTTTCAATCTCGATAAGTTCCTTTACAGAATTAACACGATGCTTTTTCTGCAACCGGTAAATATTGCTGAGACGTTCCTTGACGAATTCAGTTCTTTCAGGATCGAATTCAACTTTGCTTTCTTCGTTCTCAATCTCATCGGCAACATCATTGAGTTCGATCCGCACGCTTTCAAGTCTTTTCAATAACGTCTCATACGCCGGAGCATAATTGCTGAGTTGGTGCAGCTCGTGCTTAACGTCACCAATAAGGTTCCGTGCATTTAACTCGGACCTGGTCATCAGATCAAGCACAATATTGAAGCGACTTTTGATTTCTTCTGCATGCTCCATTACCCGCAATTCCGATTCGAGGCCAGACTGCTCATCTTCAACGAGGGCAGCTTTTTGTAATTCATCGAGTTGGAATTTTACGTAGTCTGCATCGGCGCGCAGCGTTGCAGCTTCCCGGCTCAGGCTTTCGAACGCGTTTTTGTTTTCCTGGTATTTCTTCCAGGCTTCCGCATATGATTCTTTAATCAGTTCATTCCCCGCGAATGTATCGATAAGATGAAGCTGGAATGATTGATTGCCAAGTTGTAGCGTTTCATGCTGTGAATGAATATCCATCAGCATCCCGCCAATGTGTTTCAAGATGTCAAGCGTGACAGGTGTGTCGTTAATGAATGCACGCGATTTTCCTCCCGGACTGATCTCACGTCGGATCACGGTTTGATCATCATAGTCGAGGTCGTTTGTTTTGAAAAATGTCTTTAGCTTATATCCTTTAATGTTATAGGTGCCTTCGATAATACACTTCTCGTTTTCATCCCACAGCACTTTTGAATCTGCGCGGTTACCCATCAGCAGTCCGAGTGCACCAAGCATAATTGATTTACCGGCTCCGGTTTCGCCTGTTATCACATTCAATGCGTTCGATGGATCCAGTTCAAGGTGACGGATCAATGCATAGTTTTTTATTGTCAGATGTGTCAGCATTCAATCGTATCAAAATACATTTCAGTGATTGATTCCAGTTTGATCGTCGAGGTTTTGTGACGGCTATTTGTCAGCTCAATCGAGGAGGCGTCTGCGCGTTTCAACGTGCCCGGCAGAACAGTTCTGTCCGCGAGCACGATATTAATGTGTTGGCCCGCGAGCATGGGTAATTTCTTCCTGATTTCGTCAATTGAGTTTAACCGGAGCTGGCGGGTGCGCATAACCGAAATTTATACAGTTTCAGGCAGAGTCCGTTGCCCGGCTTGCAGAAAATTCGCGTCTTTAATTCCTGATCATTTTTTCGTAGAGGCTCCGATTGGACGGATCGATTCCCGTGAGGATATCATATGCCTCCCGCCGGTGCTGCACATTGCCCTGCGAGAAAATATTTGTCAGCTCTTTACTCTTAGCATCAAGGAAGCTGACCACTAAGATCGAATTCGGGTTAACATCTCTTACTTTCTTAATATCGCGTAAACCGTTCAAAATGACTTCGCGGCTTTTATCCGGATTCTTATCGAACGTATCAAGGCC